>WJMF01000113.1 GCA_014728085.1 Candidatus Zhuqueibacterota bacterium | reverse complement strand
CGCCAAAGCGGCTTGATAAACGGATTCTAATAATCCAGGGCCAAGTTGGCGATGGATTTTTATTGCCAAACCTATTATTGTATTTGTTAATTCATCAAGTTTCATTATTAACCATTTTTTTCTCGGCGTTTCTTGGCGTTTTCTCAGCGGTTAAAAAAGTACTCATTATTCGGAAGAACCCCTCCTTTTGCATCAAGTCTTTTATTTTACAAAATTTTTCGGAAAAATGCCAGAAAGAAGTCGGAGAATAGTGTTTAGATATAGCCTCTTTCTCCAATACAGACTTGGGCAGTAACGCCCGAGGCATGTCTGTACAATGGTACCGGTTCTGTGATATCCGTTTGACCGGTGTCTGCTAATTATGATGCTCTGCAAAGAGGGCGAACCGGCATTCGGCAACCCCGGGAAAACAACGCCCGGCCCGGAACAAAAGCACTGAAATGGAAAGCTTGTATATCAAATACCTTTATATGTATTGGGCTTGTTTTATCCCACCAAAATGGGTTTTCCCAAATGACAGTCAAAACAGTTCAAACCAGCATTGCTGAGCGTGGAAGAAAACGGTAATGTGGGCATCGGTACGGACAACCCGGCAGGTAAATTACAAATAGACGGGCTAAAAAGTTTCGTAACGACTGAAGGGGCCACGGACTATTCAGAGAACCGCTCGGTCGTTATGGATTGGCGTCATTCAACCGAAGGCAATATCCGCGGTTGTTTATCGATCGGCAGAGTGCTGCCGACCATGCAGGGCAAACCGGAAACCAGATCTGCTCAGCCATCGGATATATCTGTATGTATACAAAATTGGATAACAATTTATGGCGCTGTACGAGGAGTTCATGGAATCCGTCGGATTATGACGATCATTCTGCCCTGTGCTGCACCGTTCAGTGATTGGGACAATCCTCAAGCTGGTGCCAGATATACAAAAGATTAACTAAATTTTACAGTAAAAAGAATAAGCGCTGCATATTTTCTCCTAAACGGGCAGCTCAAAAGTGTCATTAGTGTGGTGCATCCATTGTTTTAATAAATGGCGATGCTTTTCTACGGTGCTTTGCATATCCGGCAGATAAGCCAGGTTGTTCGTTTCACCTGGATCGTTCGTCAGATCAAACAATTGTTCATTGTTTTTTCCGTGTGAATAGATATTGTATTTGTATTGCGTTGTACGAAGCATGCGGCCCTTCCGGGATGTGTCTTTATTATCATCCGCCAGTTCGGTCATCACAGCATCGCGCCAATTTGAATGAGGCTGTTCAATGATCAGCCGGATGCTTTTACCATGCAACGAATCCGGCAGCGGGATACCGGCGTAATCGCAAAAAGTCGGCAGCACATCCAACTGTGATATCAAGTGATCCCTGTCCGTTTGACTGGCCAAGATATGCTGCGGATAACGCATGATAAACGGAATGCGCACGGATTCCTCATACAGACTGAGCTTGGCGGTCCAGCGATGCGAGGCTACACCGTCACCGTGATCACTGGTAAAAATGACCAGAGTATTCTCGGTCAAGCCATTGTCGTCCAGGGCTGTTAACACGGCATTGATGGCGGCATCCACTCGTTCGGTCATGCGATAATAATTCCACAGATAGGCTCGCCACTTTTTTTCACCCCAGTCTTTTGATAACAGCAGTTCATCGCCATAGTGATCCTGCAGCCGTTTTTCGGCCAAGAATTGGGGTTCATTGGCATTAATGGCATGATTGTCCGGTAGCGGCGGCAGCGGCTGGTCAATCTCATCCGCTTGTTTGTACCGTTCCGGGCGGCGGGTCAAGTAGCAGCAGTCGTGGGGATTGAGAAACGACACGCCCATGAGCCAGGGTTTATACTGCGGCCGGCTGAGAAAACCGGCAACCGCCCCGGCCAGGTGTTTGTCGGTTACATCGCCATACCCCCATTCCGGCCAGTTTTTGGTGGAATCGTAAAAGGGTAAAAGCTCGAATCCATCAATCTCTTTTTGTCTGGAACCGGCGCGTAGCGGAAAACTTTCGGGCAAGTGCCATTTACCGGCCCACACGGTGCGGTAACCGTTGTGTTGAAAAATATGTCCCATATTTTTTATGTGGGGATGCATGGCCTGGCCGTTCCATTCCACACCGGTTGTATGCGGCATAAGTCCGGAAACCAGCGTGCTGCGAGCCGGACTGCACACGGGTGAGGTGCAATAGGCATTGTCAAAACGCACGCCTTCTGCGGCCAGCCTGTCCATAGCCGGGGTTTTTAACCAGGTGTTGCCGGTGCAGCTCATGGCGCGGTAGGTTTGTTGATCCGTAAAAATGAGCATGATGTTGGGACGCCTGCGTGGCCCCGTGCATCGGTTCAAAAAAGTGCCGGCGGTGAGCGCTGCTGTTGTTTTTAAAAAATGACGTCTTTTCACAAGCGTGTTTCTTTTTCTATCTTGATCGCCTATTCATTTAAGCGATGATCTCCCAGGTTGAAAATCCAAAATATTGATTTTGTTTTGGCTAACATAGTAAGAATCAGACATAGCTTTTTTCTAACCCAATATTGCCTGATAACGCGCCAGATAGAGTTATATGAATGTCTCTGTCCGGGATCGATATACCAAAAAAAGTATGTAGGAGAGTATCTTTTAATCCAATTATAAAGTATACACTTTAAATATGTTCAAGTAAATCATTTCCATTCATGGACTCGTAGCTTTCAGGATGGAACTTGCTCCATTTTTTCTGTCGCTCGTTCAAACGCGCAATTACTTTTTTATATTCATGTATATTTCCCTGATTTTTCCAGAATATGGCTTCCATTTTATCAGTTGTGCCCAGTGAAATATGCTGTTCGATCAAAATACCGGTCTTGAGAGAATGGATACACTCAGATGGTACGGATTTACCCAAATCTTCAACCAATCCATTTGCTTTTTCACAAATCGCACAGATCTCCTGGCGCCGTTTTTCAAAATCTTCCGGTTTTGTAAAAAAACCTTTGTCCTGTAAATATTCCAAATCATTTACAGCATCTTCATCCTGAACCCGGGAATGGTTGGCATTATATCTTCCTTCGGGATAATAAATTGTTTTTTGAAATTCAGCTGAAAATTTTAAAAGTTCGAATGCCGCTTTTCTTGCTGATTGGGGAAATTTTTCCCGAACAAAAGACTCTAAAATGTCATCAGCAGAGCTTTCGGGCTTTTCTGTGAGCTTGATAAACGTATAAATATTCAATTCATTTCCCCAGGGCATCTCAAAGACGGGATTCTTATTAGAATTCCAATTAAGCCGAACAGCGACACGTTTAATACCCAGTTTTTGCAAAAACTTGAAACGGGTTGCCCACTTTTCGCCCATAAAACAAGGAAAATAATTATTGCCGTTATATTCCCGCCAGGCGTCGAATTCTACGATTACACGATCAGGATTTGCAGAAAGCATAAATTTTTCATCTAGCGGATGGACAATATGAAAATCGCCTTTGGTATTCTTGATGGAAAAAAACACATTATCAGGCAGCCCCTTCGCCATCTCTGAGGGATGTTTTTCATCTTCCAGTTCACCCATACGCTGCCAGGTTCGCATTTGCACCTCTTTACCGTGCTGCTCACATATCATAGCTGTTTCTTTTGTCAACAGATTCACACGATCAACATAACTTAAATGACGGCAAGAGTCACATTTGCATTCCAATACAGATACCTGTGTTTCATCGCCTGTAACCTGAAAACCGGCAATATCTGGAAATATCGTTAGAAACTCACCAAGTTTTTGACGGTAAATCTTCCAGGTGATTTCTCGTCCCGGACACACTGCCGTCCCCCAAACGACAGGTTTGATAGCATTCAATACTTTGGGTGGAAAAATAAATTGATTGCTATGAAAAAAAACTCTCAGATTTTTCATTTTCGCGTAATCAATCACCTCATGCAGGGCCTCACGAAGATATTCCCCTGTTTTCCGGTGCTCGCTGTCTACAGGGAAAGATTTCGAACCAATATGACCAATATCATCAACATTAAAATCATAGTCAAGCATGGCTTCAAAGGTTTCTTTGGCAAAGAAAAGATAAGAGTCAATTCCATATTCAGCAGCCTTGTCCATATTTTTTTTAATCTCGCCAACCTGAAACCGGATTATCTCTTTATCCTCAACATATCTTAGATTTTGATGATCGATAAAAAAAAGTTCGTCGAATGAGTTGTCTGTATTTTGCAGGCTTGTACATGATGCAATCAAAAGAGAAATAAATATTGATATACTAAATAATTTTTTCATTTTTCCTCAAGTTAGTTTTGTATATTCAGGTTTCAGGGCCAACTCCGGACACTCAACTTTTACGACCAGAGATATTTATTTAATAAACAACATACGTTTCTGATCGACGAAATCACCGGCTTTGAGCCGGTAAATATAAAAACCCGATGACAATCCCTTTGCATTAAATTCCATTATGTAACTGCCGGGCCGCTTCTCTGCGTCGACAAGGGTATTGTTCCTTCGCCCGAGCAAGTCGTACACCTCAAGATGAACATGCGATTGAACCGGAACGGAGAATTTGATGTGTGTCGATAAATTAAAAGGATTGGGATAATTTTCATAAAGTTTAAAATCATCGGGCTTGTATGTCTTTTTGACCTCGCGAACAGGTACGGTTATATCCCGAAACTGTCCGGGAATATTATGTCCACGCATCTCGATGTAGCTTTCATGATCAAAATAGAACCAATCAGTCTTTACGTAATTTCTTTTGTCGGCATCGAGGAAGATCGCTGCCACCCCCTCAGAATCGCTGACGATCGCTATCCCCTTGGATACATAGGCAAGAATTTGCGCTTCTTTTTTCAATTCCTCTTTGTACGGCGTTCCGGCCGGAAGTGCATTTATCTTTTCCAAAATATCATAATATGCTTGATCGACACGGACAAACCATGAATTATCCAGATATTCCCGAACACGTCCCGGCCGGTTTACTCTGCCGTGATCGGCAATATCTTGCATCGTATCGGTATAGTAAAGACGTCTGACATAATTTTCCGTATGCTTATACAACTCGAATGCCGTTTCCCGTGAATCGGGGGGATAATACCGTTCGATGTATTTTTGTAACAGATTATCGGCATCGGCATACGGGTCGGCGGCAAAACCGAGAAACATGTGAATGTTCACCCAATTCGTCCAGGGGCGTTCTATTAGAGGATAATATCCAGAATTCCAATTTAACCTAACTGCAATCCGGGTAAATCCGTTATCGGCAATATTATCAAAACGCGGGTCCCAGTAATCGCCAAGATAGAACGGAAATATGTTATGATTTTCATATTCCCGCCACGCATCGAATTCAATAATAACCCGCGTTGGGTCTGCAACGTCCATATACCGTAAATCGAACCCGTTTTCTAACCTGAAATCACCCCGTGTATTCTTTATTGAAAAATCCACGTTTTCCCGGATGCCGTTGAACATTTTATCAGGATTGGAATCGGGATGCCCCAACTCACCGATTCGCTGCCATGTCCGCATAAGCACTCTGCGATCGGGCCCTGCGGCATCCGCCGTTTCATTCGTTAATCTATTGATCTGTTCGATTTCTTCAAGATTAATCATCGTTTCATCACCGGTAATTTGAATACCGGCTAAATCGGGGAACGTTTCAAAGAATTCTTCCATTTTCTTTCGGTATATTTCCCATGTGGTTTCCGTCGGCGGCTTGTGTGCATTGACTCCGCCGATAGCGAATAAAATCGAGTTCGGGAAATAGAGCTGATTTGAATGAAAGTAGACATCAATGCCAATTTGTTTACCATATTCAATGACAGATTGCAGCAACTCCCTTACCCGCCGACTGGCTCGCCATCCCGCCTTCTTACCAATATTCCCGATTCCCTCCACCTCGAAATCATAATCCAACATAGACTCGAAAACATCTTCTCGCGCAAAAATCAAATACGACGAAAATCCAAGTCTCGATAGAACATCCATATTTTGCTTGATTGCGTTTGCCTGCTCTTCAAGCGTAAAATTTTCCTCTTTAAAATACCGCAAGTTCCAATGATCAATCGCCTGGAGTGTAAACTGATACGGCCCCGGTTCAACGGCAGGTTTCACAATGACGCGTACTCGCCCAGAGGCAACCCCGTCGGCATTTTCAGCAGAGAGAGTATACGTCGTTGTTTCAGTGGGATGCACGACAAGATTTCCTCTTGATTGGACACTGCCGATACCATGATCGAAAGAAGCGCTGTTGGCATTGATTATATTCCATGATAATATCGTCGACTCTCCCGGTTCAATTTCAATGGGATGCACCGACAAACTAATATCGATACGCGGTGTAAAGGAATGATAAAGTTCTATTTCTCCGGCCGGAACGACTATGACGATATACATAGAGTAGCCATCACTCCCGTTTTCACCTATCGTGACAATATCATCTGATCTGAAGCATTTATGGAATAAAGAAAAGCTACGGATGCTGCTATCTTCCCTGGTGTATGCGTAGTAATTCTGTTTCGACCACGATCTCAACCATGCGGGTTTATCGTCAACCCGGTCATCGTGTACTAAAAAAACATCCGCGTCCTGCAAAACGCTAAAAGTTGCAAGTTGTTTTCCGCTGAAATCCCGGGACTCATTCGCTGTACGGATCCATTCCGATCCTGTAAAATACGGGGGTATGAACTCCAACCGGTGTGTTCTATCGCCGTATAGTTTATCGTCGATCTGTAAATCTGTTTGCACCTCCCAAAACGTGCTTGTCTCGTTATGATGTACGGCAAGATTATTTATAATCTGAGCAGAGAGTGTAACCGGAATAATCCATACCAATATTAAATATAATACAAAAATTCTATTTAAAGCCCTTTCCATAGCTCTTATCCTTTACATGGTATACCCAGTTTCCTGTATTCAACTTTCAAGTGCAAAATTAATAGGGTTGTAAAATACTTTATTAGGATAGTGAGTGAGAGACAGAATTAATATTCAATTTAATATACATTATCTTACCTGTTTCTATAAATCTATTCAAAGTATTTTCCGACGAAACTTTGGCAGCATTTCATGTAACTTTATAGGTACTTGCAGACAGGTCTGCAATCACAGTCCATGTAATAGAAAAATGATCGACTATTACATTATACGCTCGATTCGTTGAAATTCCATCCGGCTCTAATCCTGTTTCATGGCCAGATGCCCCGGAACGTACACGAATATGCTGGATACTAATGTCATGGGTTATAAAAAGTTGTATTCCGCAATTAGTTACTGTAATTCCGGGAGACGATGCTGTTTGTCCGGCTATGGCAAGAAATGGTTCGGTTATACCGAGTTCTTTTCCCTCCATATTGATAACACCGCCTACTTAAAATACGACAATTCTGGGGCCGGCGTAATGACTGCATAAAAGAACCAGGAGCACAGGCATCATGGCTGGTAACACAGAGTATTTGCCCCCCCCTACCGCCCTGTGTTTTTGCGGCCTATCCCTGCACTCCCGGGAAAGTTATATTTTCATCCGGAGCAATCGTGGGGGAGGGTGCAGGAGCCAGTTCAGTTGTTGGTTCCGCGGTTCGGTTCAACTCGATAAACATTGAATCACCGGTTTCATT
>WJMF01000018.1 GCA_014728085.1 Candidatus Zhuqueibacterota bacterium | reverse complement strand
CGCGACCACAAATCATAGCCTACTGGTAGCAACAGCGATCTTGTACGAAGCGAGCAATACTGAGGAGCCCTGTGCGGGAAAACCGCACGCAGGGATCTGTGAGAGGGCAGTCGGGTAACCGGCTGGTCTATCTTGATGCGCGCGACAAATCCTATGGCCGCTCAAAGATATATGAGGTTTGTCGGGTGAGTTCCATAGGAATAAAACGCTATCGAAAGATCAAAGCAGACGCAAATCCGTATTTGCCAGAATACACGTTGTATTTCTGGCAACGACGGCATTGGAAGGATGCAACGCGACACCCCAAAGGTTCTGCCAGTCAGATGAGGCTGGCACTCTAATTGAAGTGAACTGTTGGGCTGCCCTGCAAGGGTTGCCTTTTGAAATGCTTGAGTCCGCCAGCTGGCGGAGGAAACTGTCATCCCGATAACAAACATCGGGACAGGCTGCCAGTTCTGAGGAGGGAATCGGGCCGCAAGGCCCGTGACCTATCCGATGGGCACTAAGTTGTAAATATTTCATTGACTTTGCGACTGTTTTTACATACGTTTATGTTGTACATTTTAGGAGAAATCAATGAAAACAATTAGAATAACAAAAGCTCGTGAAAAATTGTATCAATTAGTCGATGAAACTGAAAATTTTAGCGAACCAATCCAAATTACAGGAAAACGGACAAATGCAATTTTGATTTCAGAAAACGATTGGCGTGCTATCCAAGAAACTCTTTATTTATTATCAATTCCAGGCATGCGGGAATCAATTCGACAAGGTTTAGCTACATCAATTGAAGAATGTTCCGAGGAACTTGAATGGTAGAATGGAAAATCGTATATACTAAACAAGCTCAAAAGGATGCGAAAAAAATCTCTTCAATCGGATTAAAAACAAAAGTGCAAAATCTTCTCTCAATTCTTCAAAAAGATCCTTTTCAAGTTCCTCCACCCTTTGAAAAACTTGTGGGTGACTTGACCGGAACATTTTCCCGTAGAATCAATATTCAGCACAGATTAGTATATCAAATTTACAAAAAAGAGAAAACTGTCAAGATAATCAGAATGTGGACACATTACGAGTAATCTGTTTCAATAGTTCATTATCATTATTTTCTTTTGGGTAGTATGCCCTATAACCCATTCATTCACTGGACCGGCACAGCGGTAGTCTCTTAATTATTTTTGAACGTATTTTGAGCCTCTGCTCTAACGATTTAAAGTCTGAGGTAGTGCCGGCCAGTGATGAAAAGACATTGAGACTGTCGAAAAAGCCATAATTTTCAATATAATGGTGAAATTTTGAATTTTTCACTTTATATTATGCCGAGAGATTAGATTTTTTATTCAAGGAAAAATATGGCCAAATTCAAGCCTTATAATTATGACCAGATGATCATGATTCCCATCGCTTTAAAAGATCAACTCGAACCGGGAACTCTGGAGTATGCCATTCATGAATTGGTTGAAAATAAAATCGATTCATCGATTTTTGAAAAGCGCTTTCAAAATGACGATACGGGCGCACCTGCGTTTAATCCCAAAATCATGTTGAAGATCATACTTTTTGCCTACTCTCGTGGTATCATTGGCTCTCGCCCTATTGAACGTGCTTGCCAGGAGAATATCATTTTCATTGCTCTGGCTTGTGGTTTTCAACCTGATCATAGTACCATCGCTCACTTTGTTTCCACAATGAATGGTGAGATAGAAGCGATCTTTTGTAATATTTTGTTGGTTTGTGAACAATTGAATCTATTGGGGGGAACACATTTTGCTCTGGATGGGGTGAAGATTTCCTCAAATGCCTCCAAAGAATGGAGTGGTACTTTTAAAGAATTAAAAAAGAAACAGGAAAAATTATCAAAAGTTCTTGTCGAACATGAGCAGATCGATGCAAATTCTAAAATAGAAAATCAGAGGCGCAAAAGCCAGAGAAAGCGCCTTGCTCGTCAAATTAATCGAATTGACGAATTTCTCAGGCATAATGCGCCAAAGAAAGGAAAAACGAAAAAAGAGATTCAAAACAATATTACCGACAATGATTCAGCAAAAATGCCAGGTTCTCATGGTGTCATTCAAGGATATGATGCCCAGGCGTTGGTTGATGATAAACATCAAATTTTCATCCATGCCAAAGCTATGGGTAATGGGCAGTATCATGATAATCTTGTTCCTGTGGTAAATGAGGCAAAAGAGAATATGAAAATGATTGGCAGAGGAAATGATTTTTTCATTGGCAAAACGATGAGCGCTGATTGTAATTATCATAACAAAAATAATTTAGCTTTCTGTAAAGATGAACTCATCGATGTCTATATTCCGGATTCTCAATTCCGCAAACGCGACATTCGATTTGCCGATCGGGGGCGCTTAAAAAATGGAATTAACCACAGAAAACCCAAAAAGCCGGTTCATAACCAAAAAACGTTTACAAATGATGATTTTTACTGGGATCATAGCCAACAATGCTTTGTTTGTAAAAACGGAAAGTTATTAAAGCGAAAAGCACGGGCACAACGGCTACGTAATATAGTCTATGACATGTACCGTGCAAAGCCGGATGATTGTTCCGTATGTCCTTTAAGATTGAAATGTTTGACTATGCCCAAAACACAGGCCAGATATTTATTAATTCCTCTGGCGCACGCAAAAGAAGACAATATAAACCTGATTGAAAAAATGAAAGCAAAAATTGATACTCTCAAAGGCCGTCGAATATATAGTAAACGTTTGGCCATCGTAGAACCGGTCTTTGCCAATATTCGAACGCAAAAACGATTGGATCGATT
>WJMF01000112.1 GCA_014728085.1 Candidatus Zhuqueibacterota bacterium | reverse complement strand
TATCGCATTGCAGTGTGCCGGAAAATATTGACATGCCGGCATTTACGGTCAGCATACCTGAGTTAATCTCGACAAGAGAAGCGGCAATGGTTACCGTCCCTCCCACATTAAGCTTTAATCCCGTAGGATCCAGTATCATGGTGTTTCCGCTACATGTTTTGAATGTGATGGATTGGATTTGGTCCTGCAGAACAATGGTTTTACCGTCGGGGGTTTTTACCGACAATGCACCACACTTGTTTTGCTCCCGACCGGATGGACCGGCTTGTGCAACAATTTGTCTTTGTTTGGGAACCGGTTCGGTTTTCACCCCCACACCGGATTCTGTTCCCGTTTCCTCAACAGGGAGATTTGCCCGAATCGTAGCAACTTTAAACGCCTCTTCCATAGAATGATCTTTTAAAGGTCTTTTTCTTTTTCGTCGCCGATTTCGAATACGTCGAAATTATCATCAACCCACAGTCCGATAACCTCTATGTTTTCATAGTGTTTTCTGATAACGTTCATGGCCTGTCTGGTGTGGTAATTTTGATCCGGTTTCAAAGCCGGGTTACCGGCACAATCATAATGGCCGACAATCGCAATGGCTGTGGATTGGTGTTTTTCAATCGAGATCTTCACTTTTTGCAGGATGGCATCAACGGATGGTTTATTCATTTGCTTTGCAAGGATCAGATTCGGACCGGCATCGGTGATCGTATCCACATAGTCTGCATTGAATCGCTTTTTCAGATAGTGAATGACAGGGAGCTGTACCCGTCCGTCCATACAGTTAATCACAGTACAAAATCGCATCTCTTCTCCATTAAAATGTGATGTTTTGCTGGTCCCGTATGACCATATCCTCTCCGGCGGTGCATTCTCTTGCCGCGGTCAACATCAAGGTGTCGGCAAGCCCGCACGCTTGTAAAGATCGACAAATCTCTCATCTTTAAATAGAAGAGAAAATCGCTTATCGTAATAAATTTCAATAAAATCGACTGTTCTCTCCTCAAAGCCCTTTTTCATCCAATTGTAGGCCTCATCCACTTTATTCAAATAAATGTAAATTTTAGCAAACGTCCCTGGAGAAATATATTCCTTTTTTGCTCTCTCTTTTAATTCATTGAGAATTTTTACCACTCGGTCATGGGTTATAAAAATATTGGCCGGCTTTATATCCCGATGCACGATTCCCTTTTCATGAGCTTTTTTCAAGCCCTCCAGCATTTGGATCGATATATCAATCGCTTCTGGAGGCTCCAATGTCCCTTTGCTGATTTTTTCTTTTAACGTTTCTCCCTCGTAATAATCCATGCAGATGAATAATTTTTCATCCTCACTTTTATCTATTTCATGAATGGTGCATATATTATTGTGTTGCAGTGAAGAAGCAGATTTGGCTTCAATAATAAAACGCTCCCTAAACTCTTTATCGCTGGTCAGTCGGTGGGGTAAAAATTTCAGCGCCACAAAGCGTTTCAGGTTAATATCCTCGGCTTTATAAACCTCACCCATCCCACCATATCCGATTTTGTCAAGGATTTTATAATGAGATATAGTCTTACCGATCATGAGGTTCTCATCCGGGTTTGAATTTCTCGTCTCACTCACAAATAGCAACTTTTGTAAATTTAGAAGGTATTGCGAGAATGAATCAGCACATTTATTTAGTACTACAGAGAGGCCAGACGTATATTCAATTATACGGTTTTTCTGAATTTAATAAAAGTGATTATTTTTACCGAGGATGATATAAAGATACCCGGCTACTGGATCGAGGTTAATGGCCATTCATAATGTGATGGCATATCCCGGGTAATGGTTTTAGCCGTGAGTATAAAACTGAAATCATTCAAATCGATGCTGAAGCAACTTTTAGCACCTTACCCGATTTGTCTCCGGTCCCCTTTAAATACAAAAACGATCTTAACCCAGGTTCACCCTGTCTTTGTACGATCAGGGCTATTTAATGGACTTGCGACTATCTTTGATCTTTGAAACCACTTTTGGGTCACGATAGATTTTTATCGTATATTCTCCTGTTTTGCATGGCCCGTAATCAATACGCAGCGCATCAAAGATGGTCTTGTACAAGCCCTCTGGTTCCGTACACTTTCGGATAAGGAATGTATGCCCCTCTTTGGTGATAAGGCTATTGGTCACGTTATACAAGCTGTTGAGTGACAAATGTGCAAAATCTGCTCCGATGAGCTCGTCGAGCTCGGACAAATCCTGGGCCCAATGATGCAGGCTTTTCACTGACGGGTTTTACCAGCCGGATAATAATGACCCTTTGCTAAATAAAGGCGATATCTTTGACGCCGGGCATCTTGGCGGCGGCGAACAACGGCTTGCCGGCATGGGCAGGCACAGCAGCGGTATGATGGAATGGATTTTGTTTCCGCATCATGGATATCTAACGGATAAAATGATTGACCATAAAGCGAATCATGTGGCACAGTATTTGTAAAAAAAATTCCAAGAGGGTAGTACCTGGATACAGCTAAATCGCTTTTAACTCAAGGCTTATCCAAGTATTTACAGCGTTTGGGGACGCAAAGGATGCACCAAAGTGACAAGGAAAAATGACTATTGTCGCTTTTTTGTTACAGGGCGGAATCTGCGAAATAGCAGGCAACAGGAGGAAAGTACTATGAAGAAGAGCGCAACAGGTTTAATACTGATTCTGGCGTTTACGAACGTTATGGCACAATTCGTAATCAAAAACAATTCCGATGAGGAATTGATGCGCGTGACCAGCAACGGTAACGTGGGTATCGGAGTCACAAATCCCACAGCAGCACTGCAAATCATGGCATCATCTGTAGATCAAGCTTCGCTCAATCTGCCTGCCGGTGTACTTCCCACCACGCCGAATCCGGGTGATTTGGCGCATCAAGCCACAGACAACCGCCTTTATTTCCGAGGCGATCTTTTTTGGTTCGATGTTACCGGCGACATCCGGGCTGTAACAGCAGGAAATGGCCTGGATGGTGGCGGAGATACAGGAGCGATCACTCTGAACGTTGGTGCCGGTGCGGGTGTTTCCGTGTCTGCTGATGCTGTTGCTATAGACTATGATACGGATGATTTTACTATCACTTCCAATAAACTCGACGCAAGCAATACGGTTGCGAGATGGAACGCGAACCAGCTCGTAGGCCGGCCTCTTTCGACAACAGCACCGACAAACAATCAAATTCTCAAATGGAACGGCACAAACTGGGCACCGGCTGCCGATTTGAGCGGGGGGTCCGGGGATATTACCAGCGTTACCGCAGGTGCGGGTCTAACCGGCGGAGGTTCAACCGGTGACGTCACCCTGAACGTCGGTGACGGAAATGGGATCATTGTTAGCGCTGATGCGATTGCCATAGATTATGACACGGATGATTTTGCCATCGTTACCGGAAAACTGAACGCCAACAACGGAGATCCGAGATGGAATGCGGACAAGTTGCAAACGGTTAATGTATCCACAACAACACCCTCCAGCGGTCAGGTGCTGAAATACAATGGAAGCGCCTGGGCCCCGGCTTTGGACAATACGGGGTCGGATTGGCGACTGGCCGGTAATTCAATTTCGACTCCCGCCAGCCAGTTTCTCGGCACCACAAACACTCAGCCTCTTGTCGTTCGAACCAATAATTCAGAACGTATGCGAATCGCATCCGCAGGTGCCGTCGGGATCAACAACAGCCAACCCAAGGCCCGCCTCAGCGTTCTTGGTGACGCCGGTTCTGTGAACCAGATCGGTGACTGGAGCGGCGAAACCGCTTTTGGTCCCTCCCGATTCGGAATCCATGCGCGCCTTGAAAACACGGTTCGCTCGGTAGCGACACAGGATGCCATTCGCGGCACCACCACAAGACCAACCGGTTCGGTTCAGGGTGAAAACAACAACTACTTTACCGCCATGCGCGGAACAGTGGTAAGCGCGGATAAATCGCAGATCATGTCTCAAGGCATTCTCGGATTCAGCAAAATGGAAGGCGATTATCGATGGGAAATGGGAGCATCGGGTATCATTGTCAATGCAGCTACCATCTATAATCAAGCGGATGAGTTTCATGCCGTACATGCCGAGGTGCTCGGCAACGAAAGCAATTTTAATAATATATTTGCCGTTCATGCCTGGGGAGCCAAATCCTATTTTCAAAAACAGATCGGTCTTGGCTCGGCAATAAATCCACGCGCCGGGTACTGGATTGATGTCGACGGCAGAGCATACTGTGACGGCATGTCCTGGGTTGATGGGTCAAGTCGTGAGTATAAAACGGAAATAATTAACCTCGATGCTAAAGCTGCTTTTAACACCTTAACTAATTTGTCTCCGGTAACTTTCAAGTACAAATCAGATTCTGATGATATCCATGTAGGATTTATCGCTGAAGATGTGCCGGATCTCGTCGCCACCCCCACCCGGCGCGGGCTGAGCAGCATGGACATTACAGCGGTATTGACCCGCGTCGTTCAGGAACAGCAAAAAGAGATCACGACGCTCAAAGATCAAATCGCTGAATTGGCGAAAATGATCGGTCAATAACCGATCAGCAAACATCACTCTACACAGCTGTTGAATCGCCTGAAAAATTCATAAACGGATTCATAAGGCGGTTATATATCAGGTACTCGAGTTGCAAAAAGCAGGATAAAAACAATGCGGTAATTCATCTCTGCAAGCTCTTTGGGATGGACAATACTTGCGGCCATGATGATCAAAACGATCGCAATCATGGCCGCTTTTTATTGTGCTCGCGTCCCCTCCTGATTCTTAAAACGGATTTTCACCGGGATAATAATGACCCTTTGGTAAAGTAAAGTCGACATCTTTTACGCCCAGCATCCTGGCGGCGGCGAACAACGGCTTGCCGGCATGGGCGAGTACCGCTGCGGTGTGATGCGGGTAGCGCTTCTGGATCAGAACATGCCGGTAAAACCGCGCCATTTCCTCGATGGCAAAAACGCCGGTGCTGCCGAACGAACGCGGGTCGATATCCAGGACCTCGCCCTGTGCCACATAAGAGCGCAGTTGGGTGTCGGCTGTGGACTGGAAGCGAAAGATAGTCACCGGGCCGTTTTTGATCTGACCTTCCAGCGTCCCACGGGTGATATCGGGTTCGCTCTCAGGTTCCATGGTGCGGTGCATGATGAGCTGGTAGTTCATTTTCGGATCCAGCAGACAGGCGGCATTGGTGTTGCCGCAATGGAACCCCATAAAGAGGTCGGTATGCTTGTAGGGCTTGATTTTCTCCAGATTGTGCTCATACATATCCCGTGGAACCGTGTTGTTGATATCAAGTATGGTCGGAGTAACCAGGGTAGCACAGGCGGCCATATACTCACTGAGTGCACCATAGATATCCACCTCACAAGCAACCGGAATACCGTCCGCTGCCAACCTTGAATTGATGTAACAGGGGACGTGGCCGAAATACTTTTCAAACGCCGGCCAGCATTTGTTGGCAAAAATACCATATTTGCTGGCACCGAGATTGTCGTCCATAAAGCGACGCAATGCTACCTCGAACTGAGCCAGTTTTTCGATTAGATCGGGGTAGCTGTTGCCGTCACCCAACTGTTCCTGCATTTGTTTCGAAATCTCGGGAACCATCGGATCTTTCTTGGCATTGACGACCAGATCATAGAGATCCAACTCGCTGTTTTCCATCACCTCGATACCGAGATCATACAAGGGCTTGATCGGCGCATTACAGGCAAGAAAATCATAGGGCCGGGGTCCAAAGGAAAATATTTTCAGGTGTTTCAAACCGATGATTACCCTGGCCACCTGCAAAAAGTCCGCTACCATTTCTGCTATCTCATCCGGCAGGCCGATGGGATAGTCCGGAATATAGGGATTAAGACCGCGTAACCCGATGTTATAGGACGCATTGAGCATGCCGCAATAGGCATCACCACGATCGCCAAACAGATTTTCCCGGCTCTCTTCTGCCGCCCCCGCAAACATTACCGGTCCATCGAATTTCCGAGCCAGCAGGGTCTCCGGTCCTTCCGGCCCAAAGTTACCCAGATAAACCACGAGCGCATTGACATCTTTCCCGGTCACTTGCTCTATCACTTTGGGAACATCAGCGTCGCTTTCCACAATCTTTTCAACCGGGACGACGGGAAGCGTTCTTTTATTACACGCAGCAATGACCTGTTGGTGCCGCCTTTTTGAAAGATCGATGGGAAAGCAATCCCGGCTTACCGCTACAACACCGATCTTTATCTCGGGTACATTTTTCATATATTTTTTCTCCTTATTTAT
The DNA here is from genome assembly GCA_014728085.1 of Candidatus Zhuqueibacterota bacterium. Taxonomy (GTDB): domain Bacteria; phylum Zhuqueibacterota; class Zhuqueibacteria; order Residuimicrobiales; family Oceaniaggregativiventaceae; genus Oceaniaggregativivens_A. Next base: position 551 of record WJMF01000112.1, on the reverse strand, counting down.
GATCATTTTTCGCCTGACGTATTCTAATCAACATAACTGAGGATTAAAATGTAAATTCATTCTCCACAAAATCCGCCAGCTTGTTGTATTTTTCATAGAGAATTTTATATTTCCTGGCATTTTCCGCAATCGGTTCATAAACTTTTTCAAATCCGCTGCCCATGGTCTCCTGGGCCTTTTCAATGGACGGATAAAGCCCGGCAGCGGTAGCTGCAGCCATAGCCGCCCCCAGGGCAACAGCCTGGTCGGCAGCGGCGACTTTGATCGGCATATTGAGGACATCAGCACTAACTTGCATGACAAAGGGAGATTTTTTCGGAATACCACCAATCGCAATAACACCGCGAATTTCCACGCCCTCCTCAATAAACCGGTCGACGATCTTTTTGGCACCAAAGGCCGAGGCCTCGACCAGAGCGCGGAATATTCTTGGCGCATCAGAGCCCAAATTCAGACCTGTAATCGCACCCTTGAGATTCTGGTTTGCATCCGGCGTGCGGCGGCCGTTCATCCAGTCCAATGCCACAATACCATTCTCATCAATGGCTAGC
>WJMF01000017.1 GCA_014728085.1 Candidatus Zhuqueibacterota bacterium | reverse complement strand
TACAAGTTATTCGTGGGACACGGGCTGTAATGTATGCTTTGTGTTCAAAGAAATTCAAATGGCGCCAGGTGCGTTCTTGTGTGTCATGGACCGGGCAACCGTCTTTGCTACATTGAGGGCATTTCCATTTACTGCCCCGTTTAAAATCTATACGAATATCAAGTCTGTGTTTACCAGCATCGAATTGGACGTCAGTAATTTTCCAAGGTGTTTCGAGTCCAAGGGCAGAAGCGAAAAGTTGAGTGGTTGACATAATCATTACTCCATTTTTTTAGTGTGTGAAGCAATGTATCAATTTTAAATTAATTTACCCATACAATGTTGAAGACACCCTGAAATATTATGTTATTTTATCAATATAAATATTGATATTTTTTTTAAAAAAAGCAAGTTTTTATACATGTTGGACAGTATTATAAAAACAATAATATTTTAAAAAACTAGTGCCAAATACTATTCGATCAGGATCAATTTTTTGGTCAATATCGAGTTTTCCGTTTTCAGCTGATAGAAATAAATGCCACTGGCCATTTTTTGCGCGTCAAAGATGAACTGATATTGACCGGCGTCTTGTTTTTGTTTTACCAGGGTGGTGATTTTATTGCCCAGGATGTCATAGATCGTCAAGGTAACGTTCGTCTGTTCCGGCAAACTATAGGCAATCATGGTGCTGCTGTTAAAGGGATTGGGATAGTTTTGTTGCAAAGTACAGATTCGCGGTATGGTGCCGATGTTTTTGGTCAGCGTGCCGACGGTATGCGCAGAGCCATCCGTATCCACCTGCTCGAGTCTGTAGGTATAGGCCCCGGCCTGCAGATTTTTATCCTCATATTCGTAGCGTTGAGGTGTTTGGGTCGTTCCTGTGCCCTGAATAAAGGCAATCTCTTTGCCGTTTCGATGCAGTCGAAAGCCATAATTGCTGGATTCCGATTCGGTTTGCCATTGTAAATAGACGGAGGTGCCTACCACTTTAGCTTCAAAAGAAGAGAGCTCGACCGGATAGGGGGTACCGACACTTTCCGAAACCGCATGGGCGATAAAGGCGCCGCGGGAGCGCAAAACCATGCGTCCGTGGCTGTCGATGACGATATCTTCCATCTCCTGCCGGGTGCCGCTGGCCTGGCGTTGTCTGACATCGTGCTTGAATTTCAGCGTTTTGCGGCTGTTTGGGGTTTCTTCATAACCGGTAACCACCACCGCATGCCCGCGCCAGTCGTCGCCGTCTTCCCAGAAATACATAACTTCGACATCCTCGCCCGCTTCGATTTGAGCAACCAGCCAATCCCATGTCGGATAGGGGCTGGCGGGTTGATTCTGATTATGCGCAGCGGTTTCACCGCTGCTGGAGCTTATATTGTCGACAGCACCAGCGGACTGAAATTTAACGTTGATGGGCAAACCGTATGCCTCGATAAAATCGAGTTTGCCGCGGATAAAATCTTCGATTAAAACGCCCAGATTGCGGCCGCGGTTCATGTGTTCGCTCAGTTCTTCGAGCATATCTCGCAGTGTCAGACCGGTGCTGATTTCTTCATAAGTGTCATCGAGCCATTTCATGCTGTTTGCAGCCGATGCCGGTCCGCAGGCGTTTCTATCGCCTGCATACGTATCGGTGTCCGGATTGGTGCCATCGTCGAGATCAATGTTGGGAACGCTGCAACCGCGGTAATTCAGGATGGAAACCGTATCACCTGGCGGAAATTCAGTATAAAAATCAAAACTTTCCATTGGAGGTGCTTCGTTGACCGTCATGGAACTGTCATAGGCATCGACGCCCAGCGTGTCAACCGCGAGAAGGGGATGAAACTCACCGCTTTCGGGTTGCGAGGGGAGTACGGTGTCGGTTTTGCTGATATAGAGAAACAAACCGCCGACCTGATCGCCGGCTTCAAAGCCAAAGGGTGTCAGATCGAACCGAACCGAGATGCTCTGTTCACCGCTTTGCCCGCTATTGTTCGGCAAATATAGATTGCGAACGATCCAGGGTGTCAAAGCGGGATTCGAACTGTGGACGGCCCGGATATTCAGATAGGCATCCTCTTCTTCAGGCGTGTAGGTAAAAGTGAACAATCCAGCGGTGGAATAGTAGACCGGAGGATCCATATTCAATAAATGCAATTGCTCCAGTGTAATCGTGCCTTGCATGGTTTCGGCAGTCGAGATTGAAACCAGTCCGCAGCAGAGGATGGCTAAACAGAGTATTGATGCTATGAGCTTCATTAACGGCTCCTTTCAAAACATTGAAATCATATCCTTGCCGTCCAGCCGGTATACGGACAGCGATTTCACACATATGATTTTTTCAAAGCGAATTGGTATATGGTTATTATTTGAACGTACGGCATTGAACGGTTATAATGAAAATTAATATTTCTAAATCTGTATTGCAAGCATCAAATTCGTTTTGTGAATTTTTTACAAGGTTGTCAGTATCATACCACTCAATCCACATATTAATCCGGCCAAGCTCAGGTATGAGGTTTTTTCTCTTAAAATAAAAAGGCTAAAAAGCAAAAATGAAAAGATACAGGTGCCCACGCTTAAAGGGAATACCAGCGAGATCATTTGTGCCGGCTCAAGGTAATCCATGCTTTTAAAAAGCGTTATGCTAGCGGGAAATCCGATCAGGGCGGTTATCAGCGACATTGAAAGCTCATTTCTGCGTGGATAGCGATTTTTTATCATACAGAACCCCGGATAAGCCAAAAAGACTCCGGTGGTTAAAAGTGGAACGCGAAGACGGGCATCGTCCGTCCAGTTTTGCCAGTGACTCGGAAGGGTGGCCATGATTTGATGAATCGCCAGAACGGTAAACGCCAGCAAAGCGAAAAGATAACCCCGGCGTCGATTTTTCAATTGATCGGCTGGCAGGTCACTGGACTGTGTAATCCCCAGTATCACCAGACTGAAGAGCACCAAACTCATTCCGGTTATTTTCAAAGCGGTTGCGGGTTCCTGAAAGATTACAACACCTGCGAGGTAAGGGGCAATCAGGGCCGACTGGCCTATCGTCCAGACGATGCCATTGTGACCGGTTTGCATGCCCTTCTGCATGGCGATGAGTCCGAGAGAGGATAAAAATCCTGACAGGACAAGAACAACAGCCAATAAGGGGAACCGGTCATAATGCTGTGAAAATACCTTCTGATAATCCGGCACCAGGCTCCATGCCATGAGCAGGGCAAGTAATGTGGAGAGGCCCATTACGGCGGTGAAATCCATTGATTTTTTAGCGATATAGCTGAACGCAACTCCCATCGCTGCCCATAAAAGGCCGGTGATGATAATTAATAAAATACCCTGTAATGCCATGACCGTGGGGACTCCGGAGGTTTAAAATCGTGTCCAACCCTGTAATGATCTATTGTATTGTTTTGGGGAGAGGTGTTGAATGTTGACCGCTGAAAACAGAACACAAAAGACAAAACCGGACAGTCGTTTTTTGCTGTCCGGTTTTAATCTGTGTCCAGGAATATTTTATTTTAGCAGGATCATTTTTTTTGTTTTAACATAGTTTCCGGCAGTGAGTTTGTAGTAATAAACCCCGCTGGGCAGATAATCGGCCTGATAATTGATGCTGTATTCACCTGCTGCCTGAGCGTCATTGACCAGAGTGGCTATGTTACGTCCGATCATATCATATATTTCCAGTCTTACCTCTGCCGCATTCTTGAGATGATAACGAATGGTGGTGGATGCATTGAATGGATTGGGATAATTTTGCAGCAGATCGAATTTTTCTGCAAAGGTTTTATCGCGTTTAACCTTTTCCGCTGTTGTCGGTATCGCTTCGCGCAGCAGACCATTAATTTTTATAACGCCTTCACCTAGCAGGGTCAGATCAATCTCTACAGGAGCAATTCGCGACCTGACGATCCAGTTGTCCTCAGCAATCCAGATGGCTTCCGGTAGTTCAGCCAGGGGTGTAAAGGCATAGGGTGGAAGCGGTGAAACAATGCCAAGAGCGAGACTCTGGACAAATTTTTTGCAGTCAAACGTACCGAGCTCGGTTGTGATGGTTTCATCAGCCACTCTTTTGTTTGTTGCCTGCAATCGAAAGGTGAGCGGGAAGGGCAGACCGGGCAGGGTCAGGGTCGTGTCTCGCTGGAACATAATAGCTTCCTGTTCAAGCGGTGCCTGATAATCGAACATTGGATACCATTTTTCCAGGGCTTTTAAAAACGCCATCAGATCAAAGTCTCCCAGCGCGGAATCGAGCTTTGCACCCGAGAATTGTCCCATGATCGATTCGATATAGGCTAAATCCAGGTATTGGCTGGTGACTGATCCCTCGAAATTATAGTATAATGTATCACGATAGGCCTGCGCATCCAGTGTCGCTTTCGGACCGGTCTTGATCAGGAGAAAATGTGCTGTTTTTCCCTCTACATCGCCGACGGCGGCGTAGAGATCGCGCTCATAAATTGTGGAATCGGCGATTGGATTCCCCAGCGAGTCGAGCGGAACGATTTTATACGTCATGGTGGCACCGATTTCAGAGTGGAAATAATCGATTGCCTGTTGCGCAAGACCGCCAACCGACAGGAGAAAAATTAAAGTTATCGTAACCCATTTATTCATATTGTACCTCCTCGTAAATCCGTGTTCCGGGGAAAATGTCCGCTTATAATAAATAGTATTTATACAGATTATACCTGTAAAAGGTACATTTTGTTGCATTCTGATGCAAGTTTATTTTAATATACGGGTGTTTTAAGCCGTAAAACGTGATATGACTCAAGATTTGTTGAATTGTTGCACGGTTCGTGTCGCCATTTCCACCCATTGCCACAGTCTTTGTGGTTGATAGCGTACCGTGCTGATATCTTTCATCACCACTTCAACATTGCATCCGCTACTATTTTCCAGAACGAGGCGTAACTCTTTTTCGGCCTGAGCGAGGTCCCATGTTTTCGCCGCCAGTACCGCCGGATTGGGTTTGAGCGACAATACATAATCTCTGTGTACCTGTTCAGCGCTTTTACGGACATCCGCCCAGGGGCTGATGGATATTTTTCTCAGATTTGGGATCTCATGCAAGAGTTCGATTTTATTGTGCAAAGGTTCACAGCAACCATAATAGTTGAGACCAAAATTTTCAAGCCAGCGAATTTCATATTGCAGGGCGAACTCTTTGTGCATTTGCGGTGAAACATCGGAAAAAATTTGTGCGGTTGAACATCCCCATTGATCCTGTGAACGGACATGAAGCGGATCGAAATCTTTTTGCGGCAGATCGTCGGAATAAGCCAGGGCGCCGGAACCGACGCGGTAATTTCCCTCGGCACAGGAGAGCAGATTCAGCTCCTGCCATTGCCGCAACCGTTCAATGTGAGCGTTGACATAGCGCCCGATCGCACGATGCACCAGATCCGGACGCACAAGGAGATCGACCATGGCTTCCTCTACGCCCCAGTAACGGATGAGATAATCCCAGGGTGCGGTCCAGACATGCGTGATGCCCTGTTTTGTTACCGGCAGTATGTCACCAAACAACTCCTGATAATATAGAAAGCGCCTTTCGCTCTCTTCGGCGTCATGCGTGATTTGCGGAGTGCGGATTTTTTGTAAATCTTCCTCATTATCGATCTGTGGCTTGAAATCGCGCGATAAAATATTGCTCTCTTTATCTTCTTTTCTAAAATCGATATCCTCTTCAATGCCGAATCCGCTGTCTTTGATCGCCAGTGGAGAGTAGAACAGATTTTCCACCACCATATCCGCCCGCATGTGTTTCCAGCAATAGAGGGTTTGGCGAAAATGCCGTTCCGCCTCACGGCAAAGCGGCTCACTGCATTTCAGGAGCAGTTCATCGCCCCGGTTCATTTCATGCCAGGGGATTTCATTGATCCATAGCATGGGCCTGCAGGGTTCCAGGTCATTTAGCCGCCGCCAGAGCTCGCGGGTATGTTTTTGTACCGGACGCTCAGCAATATCCCTGACCTCTTCAGCCAAACTTTGTAGCAGCGTTTTATCTTTTTTGTTTATCTTGATCATTCGTGATCGATACCTTGCAGGTTATTATTTCAATCAGACTGGTGCAAACGATAGCGATCTGGCTTTTGCCGTACGAGTTGTTGCAGCCAGTCCTCCGAATAGCCCCTTTGAACCTCTGCGCTTCCGTCGTCCACATAGCCATCGTTGTATTTGGTGATCAGAACCCCGGCCAGCTCTCTCCAGTGCGAAACCACCTGTTCTGCATGCGAAACGGAAAAATCGGTCAGATATCGTTTAAGAAGGTCGGGATTCTCTTTCGCCAGGTGGGCGGCGGTTTTTTCCACAGCCGGCTGCAGGCCGATCAGATGCGACTCGATATCTTCCTGAACGGCTTTGATATCCTCAATCATGTCATTATACCTGATATTGGCAACATTGGCGACAAAATTAAACACCCACCAGGCCGAGTCCCGGCTAAATCGCTTCATGCTGCCTGTTGTATAGGAAGGCGGCAGCTTGTCGATGCCGCAATAGAGCGGCGCATAACAGGTTGAATAGGTGTCATCGACGCCGTACCAATAGACGCCCCCGATCGCATTCGGCAACCAGTCTCTCGATTGCGACACAAAGGAGAATCCGGTATGAAAGGTCGATATCGGCCGTTCCCAGGCATATTTGACGCTGTCCACCTGCCATACCAGGGGCCGGCACCGGTTGGGCGTGCCGAATGGTCCGGAGGGTATTCCTGTTCTCATATCATACGGTGTTCCCTCATAATGGTCGCGCATGAGCTCAAAGACATCTCTGAGGCCGAGTTTTTTATCCGGTTGAATGAAGAGGGGATAGGACTCTTGTGAAAGACCGCGGTGGATTTTATCGTCAAACTCTTTTAACGGTGCGGCGCGACGGAACAGACTCCAGACGCGGGTGTCGGAAAAGCGGCGGGTTTCTGGTGTGGCCGGACTGTAGACATCGCAGAAGCGAAAAGGTGTCCCGGTATCCGGATCGTAGTATCCTTTTTCGACAGCGAAGGAAATGATATCTTTGCTGTAAAGGCAGTTCTGTGGATCATCGGGCGGAAATTCTTCGATGCGGGCCTGATTGGCATGGCAGGATATCATTCCATCCGGGACTCTTTGTGCCACCCAAACGGCACCGGTGTTGTTTTCACCCTTGCCGATCATTTCCAGAATCCAGGCTTCCTCTGTATCGGCGATGGAAAAGGATTCGCCGGTTGAACCATAGCCATAATCGCGTACCAGGTCTGTCATCACCTTGATCGCTTGCCTGGCGGTTTTTGCCCGCTGCAGGGCCAGCTGCATCAGGTTCCAGTAGTGCAGCAATCCATTCGGGTCGCGTAATTCCTCGCGCCCGCCAAACGTGGTTTCGCCGATCGCCAGCTGTACCTCATTCATCAATCCGACAACCGCATAGGTTTGTGAAACCTGGGGGATTTTACCGCGCACCTTTCCGGAAAAATGACTGATCTCCAGGGAATCGCCGGGTGCATGAGTCGCTGCGGCTGTGTATCTCAAATGCGGATGAAAGCGGCCATCGCAGGTATAGGTGATCATCACCGATCCGTCCCTGGATGCGCCTTTGCTGACCAGCAGACTGGTACAGGCGTTCAGCGATGTTCCGAACAGTATTGTCAACAGGACAACGAGCGTTACAATGTTATACATCAACAGCCTCCTGAATGATATTAGATGATCGTCCATCTGATCGTGAACAGATCTTCGGACTGGTGTTCTGCCTGCATGCGATTTTCGAGTTTGCGAATGAGATCGTCTCGTTGGACATAGATTTCATCTTCGGTCTCAAAAAGACGCTGTCGCAGTTTTCGTTTTTGGTTCTGCAGCTGTTGCAGCTCAATGCGGTATTTATGCAAAGTCGACGTATCCGGAGCCTGTCTGGATAGACGCAGTTTCGTTTCAATTTCACTGCGGTTACGGAAAAGATCGTTTTCCGCAGTGGATATGGTTTCTTCGGCCCATGAATCCAGTTTTTCACAGGCTTGCAGGAAATATTGCATATTGAGTGCAGCGGAATCATGGAGAATTTGTTTTGTTTTTTCTTCCGTCGTCTTTTTTATTTTTTTCTCTACCTCCCCGGGCAGGTCCCTGAGGGTGGAAGCGGCGGCACGGCAGTAAAACATGGAGCGGCAGGTGTCATCGTCAAGGACTTTACCTTTATCGGAAAAGGCGACAAAGAGAATATAGTCTTCTTCTTCAAAAGAATGAATGCGCACCGCTCGAAGAGCGAGCCAGCCTGATTGGCCTTTCAGCGCCTGAATGGCTGATATTTTTTTAGGATGATTGGAAATGTCGAAATAGAGTTTTGCCGGTGGGGTGGCAGTGGACCTGGCGGCGGTAAGGACATATTCTCCCAGAGGATGGGAGAGTCTGTACAAAAATTCGCTTTTATGGGTTTTTTTATTTTTCGAAATCAGATGATAGGTCCCGGTTTTAACGCTTTGCAGCGGTGATTTTGCCAGATCGAACTGCAGGGCCTGATCGTTAAATCGGGCGATGTCGGCGAGAATAAACTTGCTCGTTTCCCAAAACCACCAGGAAAAACGATCCAGTTGTTCCTGCGTCTCATCGAGCTTGATGCGGAGTCGTTCGTGTACATCCTGATCAAAATGCTCCAGCAGAATCTTTCGGGTTTGCTCCATTTTGTCATCGATAGAGGTCTCCAGCTCGGCGCGTAATCTGTCAAATGCCTCCTCGATTTCCTCGTGCGTGCGGCATTGCTGATAAATTTGAATAATGCGGCGTTCAAACTGGACACCGGATTCCAGTTTTCCCAACACCTCATCCGAGGCGCCGAAGATGCCGTCAAAGAGATTGAATTTCTGGCTCAGGAGTTCATAAACGCGGCAATCGGTTTCATTGCGCTCATTGAGAAAATTGATCACCACAACATCGAATTTTTGGCCATAGCGATGACAGCGGCCTATTCGCTGTTCTATGCGCTGCGGATTCCAGGGAAGATCGTAATTGATGATCAGGGAGCAGAATTGCAAATTGATTCCCTCTGCAGCAGCTTCCGTGGCGATCATGATGTTGGCTGTATCTTGAAAATGTTCGATCAGAGCTGTGCGGATATCGATCTCTTTCGAGCCGCTGATTCGGCCGCTGTTTTGGTTGTTTTGCACCCAGCTCTGATAAATTTTCAGCGCTTCCTGGCTGTTATTGCTGCCGTTGAAACAGACGAGCCGTTTGTCCGTTCTCCCGGAAAGAAACTGATAGAGAAAGTATTGCGTCCGTCTCGATTCGGTGAAAATAATGGCTTTGGCCGGGGCGCCCGTCTTTTCGAGCTCCTGAAAGCCGATCTCCAGGGCTTTTAGAAGAGTATCGGATTTGGTGTCGGATTTGATTTCCCGGGCTCTGGGAATAAGGTTCTGCAAGATCTCCAGTTCCGCCTTCAGGAGTTTCTGATCTATGGGGTCCGGGTTTTGCACCGGCTTTTCGTCAGCGAATTCTTCGAGGAGGTCATCCTCTATCTCTTCCTCTCCGATAATGGTTTCGAAAAATTGATCCTTGTTGTTTTCGCCATTATCGAGATGCAGCAGCCGCTGCTGCATGGCCTGCAGGGTTCCTGAAATGGCATAATAGGACGAGGCGAGTAATTTTCGCGCGATCATAATCAGGAGATGTTTCTGTGCCTGTGGTATTGAATATATCCCTTCCGAGCGGATAAATTCTGAAATTTCTTCATAGAGCGCGTGTTCACTGTCGTCAGGGCGATAGGAGAGGGTTATCGGTTTACGTTCCGTAAAGCGAATATATTCCGATACCTGATTGCGCAGGGTGCGCGTGGCAACGGTTTGCAGGCGCCGGCTGAGCCGGTTCAGGTTGTTCTGATTGCCGGTGAACTGGCTGCGAAAGACATCGATTTCGCCGAAAAGGTGTTCATCGATGATCGAACCCAGTCCATAAAGCTCGAGCAGTGAATTCTGTAGCGGCGTGGCGGTAAGCAGCAGCTTTTTTTTGTTCTCCAGGGCCCACTTGATTTCTTTGGCCATTTTGTTGCCGGATTTGTAAACATTGCGCAGCTGATGCGCTTCATCGATAACGACGAGATCCCAGAGTATCGTTCTCAGTTTCGTGGCATAACGGCTGGCAAAATGGATCGAAACGATAACCACGCTGTCACAGTCAAAGGGATTGGACCGGCCCTGCCGGGCGGCCTGCTCACAGGTTTTGCTGTCCAGAACAACGCTGGGAAGGTGGAATTTTTCAAACAACTCGATGCTCCACTGTTTTCGCAGCGAGGCCGGACAGATAATGAGCATTTTGCGTTTTCGTTCAGCCCAATACTGGCATAAGAGGATACCCGCTTCAATGGTCTTACCCAATCCCACTTCATCTGCCATGATAATTCCCCGGGAGAGGGGAGAGCGCAGGGCAAAAAGTGCGGCTTCGATCTGGTGCGGATTCAGGTCGACGCAGGCGTCGAAAAGAGATTGTGAGATTTTTTGCACGCTGGAGCCGCTGTGGTGGCGGGTTAATTCATGGCTGAAATATTTGGCATGGTAAATAGTGGACATGGGGTCTGATTCTCTCAATGGTGCAATTCAGTAATTTAGCAAAAATTTTATAATTTCCAAAAAATATTTCTTTTGTTACAGCCGTAAATAATCAACCAGAGAGAAGCACTCCATATAAATCCCCATAACATGCCGTTATAACCGCTTTTGTCAAGCAGAAAAGATTGCCACAAGGAAGACTGAAACAGGCCGGCCCATTGTTGCAGAATAGCATTCGGGTCGCTGCTGAAAAAGGCCTCGATGTGCAGGGCGCGAAAAAAAATACGCATCACCACTTGCATAAAATAGGCGAGCAGGGCGTTCATTCCCAATACCTTTAGAGGCCAGGCCCAGCGGCGCCACCCTCTGACATCCTGTATATAATAGATAAGGAGAAAGGTCAATGCTGCGATTCCGGAAGCAAAAAGGGCATAAGAGGCGGTCACGTCGGGTTTGTTGAAACAGAGGGAACAGGTTTGGGTTATGATGCCGATTTTATGAATGCCGTACCCTGCCAGGCTCAGACCCATACCGACGAGAAAAAATGAACGCATGATTTTATTGCGGTCAGCAGTGCTGATGATTTCACCCAGTATCACCCCGGCTATCGTCATGGCACCATAGGAGATGGAGACCCAGGGGAGACAGTGGACGGTGAGAGGCTTTGCCATGCTGCCGTTGAGGTTGCTGATGCGAAAAAAAGGTTCGGCCGTTTCACCGAAATGGAGCCACCAGTGGGTGGTATGTGACATTACGGTGTGAAAGGCCAAAACAGAGAACAGGGCGATCCAGCGCCCCCGTTGAGGCAGGCGCAGGGATAAAGCCCCCATGAGATAAGCGATTCCGATGGTCTGCAGGATACCCCACCACCAGGACAATCCCAAAATGAGGCTGATATAGAGAATGCCGGCGAGAATGAGATGAAGGGTTCTGCGGAAGACGCGGTGCCACCAGAGCTTGCCGTGACGCGAGCGGCTAAGCGGAATGACCAGGCCGACGATAAAGACAAAAAAAGGTGCCACCAGATCCGTCAGGGTACAGCCGATATCTTTGCGTTTTGCCCCGGGCATCTTTTCGATAGCCTGTAGCGAGTACCCCTGGTCGAGTTTTTTGTGGACAAACTGTTCCCAGGCCACATCTGCATGGTTCCAGGCCGAGACCGGCAGGCTGTTGAACCAGGAGGTTTTTTGCGGCAGATCGCGATAGCCTCCGGCAGCAACCGCAATAACAAAAATCATGAGAAATATTGTCAAGCCCCGAAAGGTATCTATGGACTCTATGCGCTTTTGAGAATTGAGCATGGCGACCGCATCAGAGATCGGTTTGCGTTTCCTTGAATTTAATGTTCAGGTTTTCCAGTTCGAGCAATACCGGTTCATAGATTTCCGGTTCGATCGGAATTTGTACGCCTGTCAGATTGATTTGTTGCTGGACAACGAGTTTTGCAGCAATTGCAGCCGGCAGACTGACCGTTCTGGCCATAGCGCTGTCGCCTTTGGGAATAGCGAAATCGATCAGCAGAGAACAAACGGCTTTGGGACTGTGCTCGGGATAATGAATGATAAAATCGTGTTGCAGAACGATCATATCGCGTTCGCCCTCTTTATAAGCCATCTTCTCCAGCATCCGGTTGGCCATAATATCGAGAGCAGAAGGCGGCTGTGCCGGTGCCTTTTGGTCGCTAAAGAGTCCGAGCCATTCCAGGCGATTGAGCGCCTCACTGTTGCTCTCTACCTGCAGATAGCGGGCGACGTTTTTCTTGAGATCGCGGTCCACCGGGGCGCCGATCAGCGATGCGGTGACCTCGGCAAAGGTTTTGTCTTCAAACTCGGGTCGTTGTTCGTCATTGAGGTATCCCAGCCGTGAGATAAGATAGAGGGTCTCGCACCATCCGGGATTGCGAAAGGTACCGCGGAAAACGGTTTGTGAATTTTCCAGGCCATATAACTCGCGGTAGATCATTGAATCCCGATTGGGATAGACCTCCAGTTTGCCGAGTCCATCGACGTGTTTCGGCCAGTGGTGCTTGAAGAGGTCTTTGCCCTGTATTTTGACCTCTTTTCCATCTTTGAGATAATGAGCCGGATTTCTTCCGGCCATAACAACACCGCGGGGACTCCAGGAAAATTTATAACCAAAGGGATTGTCATTTGCTTCGGGTGCCGGCAGACCACCGCAGCAGGATTCAAAGGAAACAACGGTGCCGCCACCATTCTGGGCATGATGGATGATTTTCATGGCTGACATATGATCGATGCCCGGATCGAGGCCGATTTCATTGAGAAACAAGAGATTTTTGGCTTTTGCCTTGTTGTCCAGCAAGCTCATTGCCGGGCTCACATAGGACGTGGTGATGAGGTGAGCATTGTGTTCCAGACAAATTTCCGCCACCTTTACATGATAGGTATAGGGGACCAGACTGATGACCAGATCCGACTGACTGATGAGGTCGTTGAGTTTTTCGGTGTCATCGATGTTTAACGGTTCAACATTTCCATCGGGGTGTCCTTGTACCAGCGCCTCGGCTTTGCTCAGAGTTCTGCTGGCCACGACCAATTGAATCTCCGGCTGGTCGAGCAGATAACGAACCAATGGTCTGGCAACCAATCCCGCACCCAGGACGAGTACTTTTTTCATAAGACAATTCCTTTCCGTACGGATGTAAGGGGTTAGAGATATGTTTTCAAGTATTCATAATTTGGCGTTAACCGGCCCTTGTACAGAATCAAGGCGTTTTTCAGGTCGTTGTTCAGGTCGCACGTTTTAAACGGTTGGCTGAAATCGCAGTTGACAATATCGTATATATATGGGAAAAGCGCATTGCTGAATTCTTTGGAGGCATCCCGGGGCAATTCTGCAGGCAGATTGTCAACAGCAATATTTACAATGCCCTCTCCCTCTGTTCCATCCTGAATAATATCTGTTTTGGGGTTGTAGATAAACGCGGGGTGATCCGGCTCTGTCGTTTTTTCAGTGATTTCAATCGCGCCGTTAATATCACAACTGATATCCGCTATCAACAAGAGTCTGGAGGTATCTGCGTTTTGCTGTAGAAAAGATTTTGTCACCAGCCGGGGATAACGTTCATCCCAATAAATACCGTTAACCAGCAGCGTTATATGGGGTAAATAATGCTCGAATACACTGTAATAGCGTTTGGGATAACAGTAATAATCATGTAATGAAAAGTCCATGTCGACATCAACAGGCCGGACCAGGTCTTTTTCTGTAAAGAGGACCTTGTAAAAAAGAGTTGTGTCATTGTATTGTAATTCCGGCAGTTCTTCCGGTTTTATATTTTTATGCGGCAGAAGGTCAAAAATTTCCTGCCCCCCCCTGGCAACATTGCCATAGCCGGCAAAACCGACCACAAAGGGATGGATAAAATCGGGAAGTTGATCTGCGGTTATTTTTTCTCCCAGATCGCTGAATGCGGCCTTGACCTCTGCCAGGTCATGGTATTCATAGGCCGGTTTTATGGTTGAAAAAAATGTTTCATACCCCAGAGCTTCGAAGCGTTTTCCAAGAACGTGAAAGGCATCGATCATACCGGCAAGACCGGCAAAACGGCCAAAAAAGACCTTTCTCTTTCCTTCATGATCTCGAATGCTTTCATAATCGATCAGTGAACAATTGAGCTTTATCAATCTCCGCAACATAGGCATATTGGACTCTTGCCCTTTGATGGTGTGCGAAAAGAACAGATAGGTTTTGTCCTCGAGCAGAAGCTCCGGAGGGATTTCCTTGACGGCGAGGATGATGGGACAGTCATTCAGATCCTCTTCGATTCGTGCACCGACTTTTGCATATTCTTCATCGGAAAAGGCACGTCTGTCATAGGGCTGTAGTACGGTCTGGATGGAATAGTGGCGGTACAGCTGTTCTACATGATAAGGAGTGAGTGGAACGCGGCGTTCCCAGATGTTTTTATCTTCCCGACGAATACCAATCAAGCCAGCCATGATTATCCTTTCAAGATGACTGAACCCGCAGGTGATCACTTTATTAGTGCACCTAACCTAAAAAAAAATGTCTTGAATGTCAATCAAAATTTGGTTTTCAATATTTTTTTACACAGATCGATACATTGTTTCGGCGTGGTTGCGTGATAAAGCAAATTTTTCTCTGCAAAACCGGACAGGGGAGGACTGAGCGGAAAGTTGAGGGCAATGACACGGCGGTTGTTTTTAAGGGCCAGGGCGATTTCAGAAAGCGTGCCCGCCGATCCCGGACAGGCGATGATGACATCGCTGGAAAGCACATTGATCAAATTGCGCGCGTCCGCCATGTTGGTGGCGATGGCGATGTCGATATAGGGATTGGCCTTTGTTTTGTCGGCACCGGGAAGAATTCCGATGGTCACTCCCTTTTTCTCTTTGGCGCCTTTGGCACTGGCCAGCATAACGCCGGCATTACGACCTCCGTTCAATAAAATCCATCCCTGGCCGGCAATGCGTTGTCCCAGCTCGCAGGCTTGGTCGAACACGGTTTCGGTCACCGCTGCTCCACCCATAACACCGATAACAGGTTGTTTTGGCATACCTGAATTTTCCCTGGATGATTATACTTGCTTTTTATGGATGGTTGAAGGACTTTTTTTCACGGCAAGCTGGCCGCAGGCCGCATCGACATCGTCGCCTTTGCTCCAGCGTATATACATGGGTACTCCAATATCCTTTGCTTTTTGATAGAAACGATCCACCTCTCCGGCTGCAGGACGTCTGTATTTTCCCGCGGTTTCATTATAGGGAATGATATTGAGTTTACAGCGCATTCCCTTTAACAGCTGTTTTAGTGCTGCAATGTCTTCGTTTTGGTCGTTAAATCCCCGGATCAAAACATATTCAATGGTGACGAGTTCTCTCATCTTGCGGCTATACGTTTTCATCGCTTCGGCGAGTTCAGCCAGGGGGAAGCGTTTGCTGATTGGCATGATCTGTTCTCTTTTTGCCTGAATCGCTGCATTGAGAGAAATCGCCAGGCGGTAGCGCTGTTCTTCTTTTGTAAAGCGATAAATCGCCGGAACGATGCCGGCGGTGGAAATCACGATGCGGCGTGCGCCGACGGCCAGGCCTTCGTTGTGATTGATCAGGGTTGCGGCTTTGATGGCGTTGTTATAATTGTTCAGGGGCTCGCCCATGCCCATAAAAACGATATTGGTGAGCTCTCTTTGCAGGTCCCGTTCAACCTGAATCACCTGGTCGACAATTTCGCCGGCGCTCAGATTGCGTTGAAATCCAAGACGGCCGGTGGCGCAAAAGCTACAGTTGAGAGCACATCCCGCCTGTGACGAGATGCAGAGGGTGTGACGATCTTGTTCGTAGATGTAAACGCTTTCGATATGATAACCGTCTTTTAACTGAAAGAGATATTTTGTCGCGATCGTCTCCTGTGAAGATTGGCGGTTGATGCATTTTAAATGACCGATCTCCGCGATTTGGCCGAGCTTTTGCCGCAACGATTTTGACAGATTGGTCATTTCATCAAAGGATTCGGCCTTTTTTTGATAGAGCCACTGAAACAACTGCCGCCCTCGAAACGGTTTTTCGCCGTGATCGGCTAAAAACGATTCCAGTTCATCAGGCAAAAGTCCGGTTAAATTGGTTTTTTCGGGCATGGATACATGTATTTTATTTGGTAAAGGATCAAGTACACTATATATAATTTGAAAAACAATTTATACATTCATCCCATTATATTCAACAAGTTTTGATAATTTTACGAGTGATTTAGATCAACCTTTGATTTCCATTTTAGTCATTAAGCTCATTTTGTTTTTCTCAGCGGTTCTCTGCGGTTTTCGCCGGCCTTTTCACGTGCTTTCCGAGTGGATGTGTATACATGGTATTAAAGCAAAAAACAGACATTCCGGATATAAAATTATATATGCCTCATGGCGCTTGCTGGATGTCACAGGGCCGCTTCGGCTACCCCCGCCCCAATCTCACCAGCAGGTGGCAGCAGAAGGGAATCGTGCAGAACGGAACTTTGAATGATAATGGCCGGATTATGAAAGGAGATTGTGTCGGGGGTGATCCTCCGCGGGCTCCGCGAGCTCTTTCGCTTTTTTGTTTTCGTTTCCTGCCGATTATAAAGATGCAAACGACGATTCAGAATCCGGTGGCATGATAGGCGAAAGGATCTCGCTCCGCAGAATTATGGAAAGAGCAGTTTTTTCAATGTTATTTGCGGAGAGTATCAAATGTTGGTAAAGAGACCGTTGCTGTCTATTTGAAAATCGAAAAAACTGTACAAACATTGTCACCTCCAATTCCAACCGTTCCGGACCTTTATTCTTTGTCCGCTGACCTCTGATCGCTGACCGCTGATCTCTGTTCCTTTGCTCATTCCAATGCTCGGAGTGTGTGTAAAATCGAAAAATTTTATATCGAGAGGGTCCGGTAAAAAAACAGCTAACCGCCAAGCCCGCGAAGAAAAACGAACAACTAAAACAAAAACAACACATTAAAGCATTTCTCCTTGCGACCTTTGCGGTTTATCCTTTGTCAAATAAAACACAATTGATAAAAATGACTTTATTTTTAAACACTCTCAGAGCGTTGGAACGAGTTGGGGTTTTACGTTCTTACGTTCTCACGTTCTCACGTTCTCACGTTTCCAGACCTTTGCGGTTTATCCTTTGTCAAATAAAACACAATTGATAAAAATGACTCTGTTTTCACACACTCTCTCTGCGTTGGAACGAGTTGTCTTGTTTTTATTTTAGTTATTAATTTATTTTCTTTGTGATTTTCGCGCTTCGCGGTTCATACTGAATTATCATAGACGCAGTTGATTAAAATTATTGCATTTTCCGACAGCTTTGGAACGGGGAAAATAGATTCACGAGGAGTCGCTGTTGCGGCATGCCGATTGGTAGAGATAGAGACTGCTCACCAGCCAGACGATATCTTCCGCCAGTTTTTGCAGGCCGACGCGGGCGCCTTCGGTTGAGGTGGTGTGACATCCGCAGCTGATATCGAGGCCGCGAATCATGGCCGATGCGATGGCAATGATAAAGACCACATTCATGGCGGCTATCCACAATGCTGCGCCCCGAAGCCATTTACCCGATAGTATGGCGAGACCGCAGATCACCTCCAGCCAGGGTAAAACAGCGGACATCAGGCTGACCAAAAACCAGGGCAGTATAGCGTAGTTGTCGATATTGACGGCAAAGGCGGCGGGATTGATCAGCTTGACAATGCCGGAATAGATAAAAACCACTGCCAGGACGACGCGTATGAGCCAAAGAAGGATTTTTTTCATTTGCCCGCACCCCCTTCCGTTTCATACCCGGCCGCTTTCCAGCCCTCGATACCCGGATGGTAAACCGCCACTTTTGCAAAACCGCGGTAAAAAAATTCCCATGCCAGCAATCCGGCAAGATCGCATGACGGATTCCAGCAATAGGTGACGATCCAGTCGTCGCCGGAAAGAGAATCAATGCTTGTTTGATAGTCCATTATTCGTTCAAAGGGAATATTAACGGCACCGGCGATGTGCTCGTCCCGGAATTCTTCGGGGGAACGGGCATCAACCATGATGGCGTTTTGTTGTTGAAACGCTCTGGCCTGCCGGGTATTGATTGCCAGCGGTTCCTGCAGGGTGATGTTTTGCTGCGACACCGCCGCCAGAATCGAGTCAGCGGCTGAATTCGCATCCGGCCTTTGCCAGCTCACCTCAGCGCTGCGCGGGTGAAACAACAGCGTTAACATCCCCGCCAGCAGGGAGAGAGCAAATATATAGAACAGTTGTTTTCCGGTCCTTCTGTCGATTGATATCATCTGTTGTGTCGTATAGCCTGGTTATTGTCCCCTTTTTTCCACAGTTTTGGGCTTAAAGCGGGGAGATTTTATCGTTTTATCCTATTTGATCGTGTTACTATGCAATTTTCATGCCTGTTGATTGCCGGCACTCTTTTTCATGTTCGGTTGACTTTTCTTTAATAAGGTCATTTGATAAAATCTGTGTAATCTGTGATTTTATGTATCCGCAATGAACTGAAATTAAAATGCTTTGCCGATATCGACAATCAGGCGATGGTATTTGAAATAGACCACGATCATAATTAACACAAAGCCAAAGCCGGCGATATAGTTTTGCATGCGTTTATTGGCATAATTTTGCATGATTTTTTTGTTGTTCAGGGTGATAAACAGTCCGATCGCCACAGCCGGAACGGCAAAAAGCGTTGCGGCTTGTGCCAGGACCAGGGCATAGACGATGTTGCCGCGGAAAAAGACGGCAATGGTCATGCCCACCAGCATAATGAGAATGGTAAAAATTTTCGGCCATTTTTCCTGCATGGTGCGGCCGAGTCCGAGGCCGTCGGCGAGCAGGCCGCCGCCGATGACGGCATTGACGGTCAGGGATGAAAACGCAGCCGCCCAGAGTCCGAGACTAAAGACATATTTTGCCGAAGTGCCGAACAGGGCTTCGAGTTGAACCGCCATATCTCCGGCGGTTGCGATGGTGATGCCTTCTTTGGAATGCAGAGCTGCTGCCGATGTGATAATGATCAGCATGCTGATACCGGCCAGCGTTGCGGTGCCGGCGATGGTGTCACGGGTCCCGGTGCGCAGGTCTTTGGCTTTCCAGCCTTTGTTCTGCACCAGGTAGGCCTGGTAGAGAGCCGCATGCAGGCAAAAGGTGGTGGCAATAATGGCCGACATGTCATCAAGGCTGCCTTTGGGAATGCCGGGCACAAATCCCTCGGCGGCATGTATCAGATTTGGTTTGGCAAAAATCAGGTTGGCCAGAAACGCCGCAATCATGGACATCACCAAAACCATCATCAGTTTTTCCAGAATGGAATATAAATTTTTGGCAAAAAAGATCAGAATAATGGCTGCGCCGGTAAAGAGAAAAGGCCAGACGATTTCGGAAATGCCGGTAATGGTTTGCATGGCGGTTGCCACGCCCAGGTTGTTGCCGAACTCGAAACTCGCCGCCATGAGAAAACAGGAGATACCGATCAGCGCGGCGAACCAGCGGCCGTAATTGTCGCTGATCACCTGCAGCATTGATTTTTCCTGCGACACCCCGAACCGCGCTGCCATGGTGGAATACATGGCCATGGCAATGCCGGCGAGAACGATGATCCACATGAGCTTATAACCGTAGACCTGACCGATTCTCGATGATACGGTAATGCTTCCCGGTCCCAGCACCACAGAGGCCATAATAAAACCGGGTCCGATTGTTTTGAAAAGGGCAATGAGTTTTTCTTTCATACAACTGCTCCTGAATCAGGGTATGCTTGCCTGTCTTTGTCAAAATATAACAATAATCGTATTAATCCCAATAAAAATTTTCAAAAATTTCACTTTGTAAAGAGGTTTGCTTTTTTTAAATTTCGGGAATAATATGGAATGTTTTGGGGTTGTTATTGTCTATGGTCTGAATTATACTTTTAACTATACAATCAATCAAACAAGAGGAGATGAATCCATGATTTCGCAAGAGATGGAAAAAGAACTTAATGAGCAGATTAACCGTGAATTGTACTCGTCCTATCTGTATCTGTCAATGGCAACCTTTTTGGCAGAAAAGAATTTTGATGGAATGGCTCAATTTATGAAAGTGCAGGCCAGGGAAGAGGTCGAGCACGCTATGAAGATTTATCACTATATCGAAGAGCAGGGCGGACGCGTTTTACTCAAGGGAATTGACGAGCCACCCTCTGATTTTACCGATCCGCTGACCATTTTCGAAAAATCTCTTGAACACGAAAAATTCGTCACCAAAAGCATTCATGATCTGGTTTCCCTGGCGGTCGATAAAAAGGATTACGCCACCAAGGCCTTCCTCGACTGGTTTGTCACTGAACAGGTCGAAGAAGAAGCCACCATGGATGGTATTGTCAACAAGCTGAAGATGATCGGCGATAAAGGACACGCCCTGCTGATGATCGACGCCCAGCTTGGCAAGCGTGAAGGTCATTAAAATTAGTAATTTTGCGATTCAAGCCCTTTGGTGCTGATACCGAAGGGCTTTTTGTTTATAGACCGCATCTACCCCTGTTCGTAGTACCGCCTTCAGGCGGCATCTACCCACAAGGGCCTATTGATAAAAGACCGACATGTTTACGAAAACACCTGTCTGTTGGATACGGGGAATCAGCGTAAACAAGCTCGCACAAAGGCGCAGAGCCACAAAGGGTGTAGTTTTATCTTGATTGTGTCAGGCGTGCAACGCCTTTATGCGTTGCCTGGGGCGGTTGCTGTTTTTCAAGTTTTTTTTTGTCTACAACGGGTTCTTTTATCAAATTTTGATTTGATCCGACTCTGGTTGAAAAAACGCGAACAACTTTTATCCTCCGCGTTTGGGTTAACTCATGATGAACCACAAAGCACGAGGTCACGAAGAAAATGAATTCATCACGATCACAATAGAAATATATTGGAATTTGTTTTTCGTGACCTTCTTTTCTTCATTAATGCAATAACCATGAAAGAACAGATTGAGATTGTGGAAAAACGTGTGTAAACTGTAAAAACGATTACATCGCAATCATTTTTATGGAGAAAGGACATGCCGGGATTTGAGAAAAAAGTTTCAGACATTTTTAATCAACAGAGAGGATTGAGCAGCCATTTCCCCGAGCTGACCATGAAGATTTTCAATGAGAATATGCGGGATTTTAAAAAACGGTTGCGCAAGGAATCCGAAGAGGATGTTCAATCCGATATAATGCTTTTACACGATATCGCCTTTATCGACTATTTTTACGATGAAATCGATGACCTGTTTCTGCGCTGGGTCGTTGAAAATCGAGCCGAACACTTTGAACCGGAAGAGCTGAGCGAGATGGAGGCGCAGGCGGAATCGCATCTGGATTTTTATCAGGTGCTGGATACCTCTCCGGGCAAGGGCAGTTTACTGCAATCTCTGGGGACGCAAAACGTAATTTTCGCCAATGATATCAGTTCATCCTACTCTCTCGTCAAGTGGGATGTTTTTCGGGGCAGATGTTATGCCTGGAAAGATAAATACTATATGACCGGAGCAGGCCGGATGTTTCCGGCGGACAGCAACCAATATATCACCGGCCGTCTGGCAGAGGAATTGGAACAATACCGCAAGAGCTGGAACGATGATGACTATGGCCATTTTGCCAAGGATAACTGGGAGTTGTTTTTCCAAATCGACAGAGAAATAACAGCACAACAAAAACATCGCAAAGTCTATACTTCCTTTGGTGAACTGGATCCTAAAGATTTGATTTTTAATGTCATCGATTTGAACTCGGCTCTGGACGAATTGCGGGCGTTGCCCGAATTCCGCTTTCTCGATCAGGATGAAAAAAGAGGACGTAAAAACAGACAAAAACGCCTGATCCGATATCAGTTTGAGTGGAACACTTTCGGTCATGAACATAATATTGAAGAAATTCGCGTACAGGATACTCGGGGATATCGCATAAGCTCGCAGCAGCTCGACGACAAAGGCAGGAAAACCGGGATTGAATATCTCGGTGATTTATCGATCGATGCGGAACTGCTGCGGCTTACCGTGCTCAGCCGGCAGCTGGCCGAATATGCTAAAGAAAGATTGCCGCTGCTTTTGCATCACAGCATCCGGTTTAAGCGCATGACCAGGGCGCAATTATCCGACGAATCGCAAAACCCTCAGCCGAAACCACCGATTGATCCCGGCGTGGCGGATGAAATTAGCCGGGAATATTTTAACAATTATCATGCTGAAATTCTCGATACGCCGATACCATCGCTGAATAACCTTACGCCAAGAGAAGCACGAAACGATCCAAACGCTCTGCCTCTGCTGCTTGAATGGATCAAGCAGGGGGAAAACATCGAACTTCGGGCCAAAAAGAGAGGCGAACCCGCCCTGAGTACGGCCAGATTAAAGAAGGATCTTGATCTGGAAGGGATGATTTGACGCAGTTTTTTGGTTTATTACCATACAATTTTTGTTGCAGATCGAAGGCAGGTAGTTCCGCCTTCAGGCGGCATCTACCCACAAGGACCTGTTGATACAAAGACCGGAATTTTTACAAAAACCCCTGTCTATTGGCCACGGGGAATCAGCGTAAACAAACTCGCACATAGGCGCGGAACCACAAAGGGTGTAGCTTTATCTTGATTGTGTCAGGCGTGCAACGCCTTTTTGCGTTGCCTCGGGCGCAAGAACAGCCACCGCGCGATATTGTGTTCCCTCCCTGCCTGTAGATCATCGGGCGAAGGCCGACGGAATTGCCGCACCGGGTGAGGATACCCGGCAGGATCTGCTTTTTGCTTTTCCACCCTGGTCGCAAAATGGTCCCCTTACATTAGAACCTTATAAACCTTGTTAAGAACGGGACAAGAAATTGAAAATTTTATTTTTATATCAGATTCCGGCTGGAACAAGCTAATAAGGTAAATTCAGGAGGAAACAATTGGCTACCAAGGTTGGAAAGATTGAAATAAGGTAAAAAAACAGATGGACTGCTTGCCATGCTTTGCTTTGTCCGCTGTCGGACCGCCCGCTTGCATTTTACCTATAAACCTCTTATTTTATAGAGAAATACCGATCAATCATCGAGGAACCTTTAATGCCAAAAGAAGCGTTGTTTTACAAAAAACTCGACGATAAAAATGTACGCTGTGAGCTCTGTCCGCATTTCTGTAAAATCGCCGATGGCGAGGTAGGCAAGTGCGGAGTGCGCTATAACGAAGGCGGCACCTTGACGACTCTGGTCTATGAACACGCCATCGCCAACCATGTCGATCCGATCGAAAAGAAACCGCTCTTTCACGTCTTTCCGGGATCGCGGTCGTTTTCCATCGCTACGGTGGGCTGTAATTTTTTCTGCAAATTTTGTCAAAATTATGATATTTCCCAGGTACGGCCGCGCGACAATGTCAATGTGCCCGGCCGGCATTTTTCGATCGAAGAGGTGGTTCGTACCGCAAAACAGAACCGCTGTAAAAGCATCGCCTGCACCTATACCGAGCCGACCATTTTTTACGAGTACGCCCTCGACATCGCCAAACTCGCCAGGGAAGAGGATATTCATACGGTTCTGATCTCCAACGGCTATATCACCGAAGCACCGATAGACGAAATCGCGCCCTATATCACGGCCGCCAATATCGACCTGAAGAGCTGGGATCGTGATTTCTATCGCGACTGGGTCGACGGCAAGCTGGAGAGCGTTTTAAAAGCGCTGAAACGCTATAAAGCGCGCGGTATTTGGGTGGAGGTCACGACGCTGCTCATTCCCGAACTGGTGGATAAAGAGGACGATCTCAAACACATCGCTGAATTTATCAGCACCGAGCTCGGTGAGGAAACACCGTGGCACATCAGCCGTTTTTTTCCGCATTATCAAAGCCTGGAGTTGTCACCGACTACGGTACAAAGCCTGAAACGGGCGCGACAAATCGCCCTGGATGCGGGCCTGCGCTATGTCTATACCGGCAATCTGCCCGGCGATGACGGCGAAAGCACCTATTGCTATCAATGCGGTGAAAAAATTATCTCTCGATACGGTTTTGAGGTGAGTGAGAATAAAGTTGCCGATGCCACCTGTCCGGTTTGCGGCGCAAAAATCGACGGCATCGGGCTCTGAGCGCTTTTTACGAGCCGTCGATACAGGCCCGTCCCAGTTTCCAGGTAAAATTTTTATTGCTATAGATGAGCTCGAATGAACCGGCATCGCGGGTGGAGACGTGAAAATGGTATTCCTTGTCGCGGCCGGAGGCGTGGTTCCAGACGCCGTGAATTTGCGCAATGCGATAAGCCCGCTGCCGCCAGCGAAAACGCAGCGGCCGGATGGTCTGACCGTCAAAATAACCGATCACCTCGATCGGCTCTTCAATTTCTTCGAATGTCATGGGTTTTCCAGAGGGTGACATAATGTACACCCACATAATAATCATTCCTTTTTCATAAAGCAAGCGGTTTTTAACGACAGAGAGTTTGTTTTCGTACTTTTTTTTCCCCTTCGTTGCAGTGCTCCGGGTATGTATGAAAACGAAAAATTTTATATCAAGAGGGTCTGGGAAAACAATAGCTAACCGCCAAGCACGCGAAGAAAAACGAACGAATAAAATAAAAACAATGTATTAAAACATTTCTCTTCGTGATCTTTGTGTTTTATAACTCGTTCCAACGCTCCCAGAGTGTGTGAAAACACAGTATAAACTAAAAACGGTGCATTTTACATTAAGAATTAATCAACCACAAAGTTAGGAAGGACACGAAGCAAGAACTCTAATACAATGTTTTTTTTGTATTTTATTGTTTTTTTCTTCGTGTTCTTCGAGAGCTTCGTGGTTCATAACCAGC
>WJMF01000111.1 GCA_014728085.1 Candidatus Zhuqueibacterota bacterium | reverse complement strand
TTGAAATAAATATGATAATTAAATTGTGCTTTTGACCGGTAAAAATTTCTTTTAACATACTTGTTAGCAGGTAACGGTTTAAGAGCATCTTTTTCAATTTTATTAAATAGTACATTTCTGGAAATTTTAATTTTTTGCATGGGCCTATTATTGTAATCGTCGAGCAATTCAAAAATTGCAGCATTAAGCTCATCCAGGTGATGAAAGATACGATTTCGCAATCGGGCAAAAATCCAGGCATATACAATTTTGACCGCTCCTTCAACCAAAGGTTTATCCTGTGGACTTGCAGGTCGGGTTGGCAGAATAGTTGTGCTATAATGTCTGGCAAAATCCAGATACTCAGGATTGATATCCGGCTCATATTTATTAGCTTTTGTAATGGCTGTTTTTAAACAATCCGGTACAATGGCATTTGTCACTCCCTGGAAATAAAGAAAAGCATTCTGATTGGCATCGATCCAATCATCTTTCTGTTGGCTTTTAGTTGCTTGAACATAGGTTTTTTGACTGGCGCCCAGGACAGCGACAAAGACTTCAACAGGTTGATTTTTACCTGTTTCAGGATCGACAAGGAAAAGATGTTTTCCTGTAAAATCTACAAAAACCTTGTCACCGGCTTTGTGCTCAATGTGCATGTCTGGTTTGTTGTCATCACGCCATTTTTGAAAGTGGTAACAGAATTGAGAATATTTGTATCCATCAGGATGTTCTTTAAGGGATTCTTCCCATAAAAGCTGTAATGTGACACCGGTTCGTTTGAGCTCTTTTACAAAATATGGAAAATATTGATGCAGAGTTTTATATTTTTCAGAGCAATGAAGATTTTTATCTGAAAGAATCTCCAGCAATGTCGTATCAGACATTTCTTTAATAGCTTGATAATCAAGACCGGCATTTTCAATTGTCGTGAGATATCGCTTTACAACTGGTCTGGAAATTTTAAGCGCTCGTGAAATGGCTCTTTCACTGAGATTACTTTGTTCTTTAATACGTATAATTTCTCTTATTTTTTCCATAGACTTTCTTTTCATTGGCATTACTATCTCCTCCACTTGTTAGACCCAGTGGAAAAAGATAGCGATTTAAGAGAATGTTCGGAAAAGCAAAATGTCGGGTGGCAGTTTTCATCCGGAATGGGTGGCAACTTTTATCCGGAATAGGTGGCAGGTTTCACCCGGAATGGGTGGCAGTTTTGACCCGGAATACGCACCATAGTGTTCAGCGGATTCGTTCAACCGAATTTTATACGTCATTGAGCCTGACATTTTTAAAATATAAAATAATACAATAGCAAATGGATTATTGAAATGGTTCTGTTTTTTTTTGGCTCAACGACGCATAAAACACTAAAAGTCAGACCACAAAAAAATCATTGACAATTTTATCACAATAAAATATATTTCATTATGGTTTCATTTTGCAGTAATTAAATGAGGTGATTTCAATGGCAACAATTACAGTAAAAAATATTCCTAACGAGCTGTACCTTAAACTAAAGGCTACTGCTTCCTTTAATCGTCGGAGCATTAATAATGAAGTTATTTATTGCATCGAAAATATGATTAAAAGTCGAAAAGTTAATCCGGATGATTTTATTAGCCAAATCGAAAACTTTTATCAAAATATTGATGTTCCCTATTTAACCGACGAAAAATTAAAAGAGTATAAAGAATTCGGAAGACTATGAAAGTAATAGATGCGAATGTTATTGCTTATCTTTTGATTGAAGGTAGGTATACAGATAAAGCCAAACAGCTACTAAAAAAAGATCCCGAGTGGATTGCACCATTATTATGGCGCAGTGAATATCGGAACGTTCTGGCAACATACGTCAGGAATAAATATTTCGACCTATCACAAGCTCTGTTCTTGGTGAAGAAAGCAGAAGAGTTAATGCAGGGCGGTGAATATCAAGTCCAATCAAAGGATGTGCTAGAGTTAGCTAAAGAATCTGGTTGTAGTGCTTATGATTGCGAATATGTGGCATTAGCAAAAGATTTAGGGGCCAAACTTATTACAACAGACAAGCAGCTAATAAAAGCATTTCCCAATATTACAATAAATTTGTCCGATATAACTATTTAGAGTAGAACGATCTCATACTTGTTCCACAAAATACTTTTCTTTTCAGTTCTTTGCAAATTCAATATAACTGTTCTTTATGCCGCATCGGTGGTCTAACAGCGCATGCACCTGATTTGAAACGCAGATTTTTTTGTACTGTTTTTGTGTAAAGTTTGAAGTTCAGTTCTTTTTAACAGTCTCGTCTGATGCGTTTCAAACAGGTGATACAATTGTTGGGCGGCGAAATGTGTTGATAAGAATTGGAAAAGGCAGTGACAAAATCTACTCTTGCTTTATATCAAAAATATTTTGTGGATAGGGAATTTGAGCGCCGGGATCTATTCCAAATAATTGCCGACAGATTTACCTTGCAGTGCGTCTTGTATCCAGGCAGTTTTGTGCATATCACGCCCTCTTTTATTTTTCCAGAGGTCGTTTATGTGGATAACGACAGACAAGCCAGACAATTTTTTGATGCTCCTGAGACAGATGAGCTTATCGCTCAAAAAAAGAATTACTCACAAATGGCTCAAGTTCGATATCATTTTGCTGATTACAGAAATGGGTTTGCTGAAGACCCTGATAGTTTTGATTTGTTGATTTCTCAGTATGCGGGGTTTGTGGGGCAAGATTGTAAAAAGTATCTCAAAACAGGCGGGTTGCTGTTAGCCAATAACAGTCACGGTGATGCCGGCCTGGCGGCTATAGATAGGAATTATCAACTAATAGGGGTATTCTTTTTGCGAAAAGGAAAGTATTCTATTCGAGAGACGAACCTTGATGAGTACTTTGTGCCCAAATCGCCGATTCGAGTGACGAAAGAGTATTTGGAAAAACTTCAAAAAGGGATTGCATACAAAAGGGTGGGTAATGCATACTTGTTTCGGAAAGTCACCGGTTAATGATGTGAGTCTTGTAATGCACACTGCGTGGTGGTGCCGTCGCCCAACATTTTGCTGCACGGGGCTGTATCAAAATTATTTCCAGATTTTGTTGGTCAATCAGATTGTTGTTCACCGCCGCGTTTGAGCAACTTGTTGGGCGGCGCTCTGAAATACCCAAGTACAAGGAGGTAAGCAGTGAATACAAAGGCAACCGCGAATTTGAAGGGCGACACACGGGCAGGCACCGCCGCTCTTGTTGCTGGCATCGGTTTGCTAGTGATGGCGGTCGTTGCTGCACTGGCCAACTTCGGTGTCATCGCAAATCTGGCCGTTCCCGGCGATCCGGCCGCCACCGCAGCCAACCTGGCCGAATCGGCGGAGCTCCTTCGTTTGGCCGCCGCCGGCTTGATCGTCGTGGCGATCCTGGATGTGGTTGTGGCGTGGGGGCTGTACGTAGTACTTCGCAGTGTGAACCCGAGCCTCTCGTTGCTCGGCTGCTGGCTGCGCTTGGTGTACGCGGCAATTCTGGCAGTGGCGGTCAACAGCCTGTACGATGCACTGCGCGCCGGGCCGATGGATCCAGCTCTGACGGTGTTCTTTCTCGAGAGCTTTGATACCCTCTGGCAGGTCGGTTTGGTCATATTCGGCGTTCACCTCATCGTCGTAGGACTTGTGGCCTGGCAGTCAGGCTTTATTCACTGGCTCTTCGGCGGCCTGCTGATCCTTGCGGGCGTGGGATACACCGTGGACGGTTTCGGCACCCTGCTCAGTCCGGACTACGTTCTCGGCCTGGCTATGTTCACATTCATCGGCGAAGTGGCCTTCATTTTCTGGTTACTGATTCGCGGGCGCAAACTCCCGGACGTGGCAGGGTCGATCGCTGAGCCCTAGTGGGTGCAAGAGCTGCCAGCACATCTGTTTGCATTCGCCATACCACTACCGTGACAAGTTGACCGGCAAGCTTTAGTGCTCTGCGACGCCGCCCAACGAGCCTGTTATAAAAGTAGTTTGAGCAGAGAATATGTTCCACTTGCGTTGACTTGAAAATTTCGCTCTTTTGAAAACAATGGTATTTGGTTTATTGGGGGATATCCGGTGGGAAGTCAATATTCTTTAGAGCTTTTAAGATTTTATCAGCATCTTTCCTGGCGATAATTCGCAGAATAAAAACGATATCGTTTTCAATACCATAAAATACTCTGAACGAGTCGGAATCCAGGTCAATGCGCAAGCGATAGCAGGGAAATTTGAAGCCCTGAATGCGTTTGACCTTTTTTTTGAACGGAAAAGGCTCGTTTTCAAGTTCAATCGATTGCAGGACAATTTGTCGTTGCTGGTTGCTGGTTAATCGCTTTAAATCCTTTATTGCTCTTTTGGTGAATTCGACTTTAAACCCCATCCGGCGAGTCACTTTCGATTTGTTCGAGCAAAACACGAGCGTCGATCGTTTCATCGCTTTTATGTTCTTTTACCGCTCGTTTGAACTGTTTTTCAAGATCGAAATGTTTGGCCAGGACAAAATCTTCCACTTCGGCGCCATCGATTTTAGAAATAACGGCATATGGTTGGCCATTGCGGGTGACGATCACATCCCCTTCCTCATTGGCACTTTTGATATATTTGGAAGGCGATTTTGAAAGTTCTCTGATATTGATGAATTTCATATTGGCCCCATTATTATGTTCTTGCAATTGTAAGTACAATATACGTGTAATCTGAATAGTGCGCAATACTTTTTTTATAAATCAATAGGTGAAAGCAACGCAAGTACCTGCTAACCATAGCATGAACCAGATGCAGTTCCACCCACTCCTGACCCAACCACCACTGCACTGGTTATGCTGAATGGTTATGGCCAAAAAGCGAAATCTCTTAAAATAAAATTCTCATGAAAAGAACAGGATATCGAATCAATCAGTTGATATCAATTTAGCAAGATCCTTTCGGCTTGTCCCCAATGCGAGTAATGATTTTATTTGCAAATCAATGGATACGGATGGATCACCGGCTTCCATTTTTGCGATCCGGGACTGATTGGATCGAATAACTTTTGCAAACTCAACCTGGGTCAATTGCTTTTCGAGTCTGATCTTTTTGAGATTTTCACCAAGTGTGATTTTGAGTTCAATATAAATGTTCTCATTATCGGAAAGACCAAGAAAATCTTGTGTGGAGCCAACGCTCCAACCCTGGTCTTGCAATCTTTTTCTCTTTTTGGTATCCATATAAATTTTCCTCGATAAGAAGATTAAATCGAATCATAAAGTTTGATTCGCTTTTGACAACTATCAATAATGTGCTGTGGCGTTTTGCCTGTTTTTTATTGAAAATGTGTAAAAGAACAATCGCATCGGTATCAATTCTTAAGATAGTGCGCCAGGCGCTATTGATATTATTAATCCGCAATTCGTAACAGCGGTGCCCGATAGAAGGCATTGGACGCGCATGTGGCATTGTCAGGATTTCTCCTCGCTGCAATTTTCGCAAAAGAAAGCCGGCCTCCAACCGAGCGGTTTGTAAAAAGGGCGGAGATTTCACTTCTCCGTGTAACCAGACGAAGGGTTTATCATCAGGACTCATGTGTGAAACATATGTCAAATTTGACATAAACACAAGATTTTTATTCACCTTTTCATTAATTACCCAACCCTTTAGATGGAATATAAGATTTTTCTTGTAATGAGTCACATAACATATCATATTGTAACATGATCGAACGTTTTCGACAATCCCGGCTTGAAACATTTTGGAACACGGGAAAGCATAAACGAGTCCCTCCAGGTTTGAACAATCGTTTGCTAAGGAAACTTGATGTGTTGAATTCGGCCAAAGACAGTAAAGATCTTACAGCACCACCCTCCGATCACCTACATGCGTTGCATGGAAATAGAGAGGCCCAGTGGGCAATATCGGTTAATGGACCATGGCGTCTCTGTTTTGTATTTAGGGATGGTTAAATATTTGACGTAGAACTGGTACAATATCACCAGGAGTTTTTTCATGTTACCCAAGAATCGCAAACCCACTCTTCCCGGAGTGATATTAAAATATGAATTTCTCGAGCCCTTGAACATGACTCAGCAACAACTCGCAGATGCGCTCGGAATTACCCGGGTGCGAGTCAATGAAATCATAACCGGCAAGCGCTCTATAACGACAGACACAGCATTTCGATTAGCAAAATATTTTAACACAACTCCGGATTTTTGGCTAAACCTACAATTAAATGTCGACATGTGGGACACCCTTCAACAGCATAGCGAAGATTATGAGAAAATCAAAAGCATATCCTGAGCAACGAACCCGAATGTTCACCTGTTCGGCACCGCCTTTGACTTGATTGGATCAGTCTCAAGGCGGAGAGAGTTTTCTATTTAAATATTACCCAAACGGTGCTGGCAGGTGACACTGATGAACCCCCGCAGTTAGTAGTATGGTTAGGCCGTAACCGAATTGATTCACACCCATAAGGAGACTTGCCGAAATGGACATTCCACGGATCTTCAACATCACCGAAAGTGCTCACCGTATCCATAACCCGTTCACACCTGAAAAGCTCGCCACTCTCGGCGCGGCGCTGCGTCTGGAAACGGGGACCCGAGTGCTCGACCTCGGCAGCGGTTCGGGGGAGATGCTGTGCACCTGGGCACGCGATTACAGAGTCATCGGCACCGGCATCGACATGAGCCAGTTGTACACCGAGCAAGCGAAACTCCGCGCTGAAGAACTCGGCGTCGCCGATCAAGTCAAGTTCATTCATGGCGATGCTACCGGCTACATTTCGGACGACAAGGCCGGTGTGGCAGCCTGTCTCGGTGCTACCTGGATCGCCGGGGGAGTCATCGGCACGATCGAGCTTCTGGCGCAGAGCCTCCGCCCCGGAGGGATCCTCCTCATCGGCGAGCCCTATTGGCGGCAGTTACCGCCGACGGAAGATGTTGCCAGGGGGTGTCTTGCCAACTCAATATCCGACTTTGTCATGCTTCCAGAACTTCTCGCGTCTTTCGGTCACCTCGGCTACGACGTCATTGAAATGGTGCTGGCTGATCAAAACGGCTGGGACCGATACGAGGCGGCCAAATGGCTCACCATGCGCCGATGGCTTGAAGCCAATCCCGACGACGAGATCGCGAAAGATGTTCGAGCCAAACTGACCTCCGAACCCAAGCGCTATGCCGCTTACACGCGTGAATATCTGGGCTGGGGTGTGTTCGCGCTGATGCCGCGGTGATGCGTTGGCGCATCTGGCGGGTCGTTAACGGTTGGGCCGCGCAACATCTGGTGGCTCGCCGAGATGTGATTGTACCTGAATTCAGTTCTTATGGCCTGGTTATGCGCAAACCGTTATGTGAAAAAAGTATACAAGCATTAAGCCATTGAGGCAATTCAAATTGGAAATCAACCACGAATGAAATTGTCTGCGAAAAAGACACTTTTTTTCTTTATCGTCCTTTTTTTAATCAGTTGCTTTAATTGCATTTTTAAAAAGAGAGCGGTACTCATTCCCGCGGCAAATGAACCGGTTACAGTGCCTTTCACTACGAAAAAGAAGCTTGTATTTATACAGGCAAAAGTATGCGGCAGGGAAGGTACATTTCTATTCGATACTGGATTTTCCAAAAAAGCAGCATGCCACCGACCTCTCTGGCTGCTTTGGTTATGTTAAGGTTTGTGTTTGATGCGAAGGAGTGTGATATTGCTGAACGCTATAGATGAATTCCCCGGCAATAGATGCTATCTTTACGCAGCCCGCTAATTTATCTGCAAAAAGAAACAAGCGTCATATTACAAAAACACCGAAAGAAAGTCTTGAAAATCAAAGAAAAAATGTTGAATTTAATGTTGTGATGAGTCCTTTTTATTAAATAGCAAGACATCAACAAGCAGCACAAAGCTGACAAAAGAAGGCGGAGAGGGGTTCGAGCATGACAAAGCAACGCTGTGAATATTGGAAACGGTTTTGACGGCTTGTTTTTCAAGCAAAAACAAGGGTACCCGGCTTTTGTCATCAGGCGAAACATATCGCGGCAAATATCAAAGGATGGTAAAGGATGCAAGCAACTCTGGTTTATTTGACTCTGTTTCTCGTTTTGATTCTTTTTGCCTGGGGCCGTATTCGGCATGACTTTGTGGCGCTGATCGCGCTGTTTGTGTTGGTCATTGCCGGCGTCGTCCCGCCGGCGGAGGCGTTTTCCGGCTTTGGCCATCCGGCGGTCATTACCGTGGCCGCTGTTTTGATCATCGGAAAGGCGCTCGAATATTCCGGCCTGGTCGATTTGCTGGGCAAATGGGTCATGCGCGTGGGGGACAATTTATTGCTGCAGATATCGGCCATGTCTTTGCTGGTGGCCGTGGCATCCGCTTTTATGAACAATGTCGGCGCCCTGGCGATCATGATGCCCGTTGCCCTGCATATGGCGCGCAAAAGCGGCAATCCACCTTCCTATTTGCTAATGCCCATCGCTTTCGCCTCGCTGTTGGGCGGTATGACCACCCTGATCGGGACCCCCCCCAACATTATCATTGCTACTTTTCGCGCCGATGTGGCGGCAGCGCCTTTTGGCATGTTTTCCTTTACCCCCGTGGGCATTTTTCTGGCTGTGGGCGGTATGTTGTTCACCAGTTTCATCGGCTGGCGGCTGCTTCCCCGGCGAGCGGCAAAAAAATCGGAAAAAGATCTCTTCGACATTGATGATTATATGACCGAAGTCAAAGTCAAACGCGATGCCAAAGCCAGAGGAGTGACGTTGGCTGAACTGGAAGACATTTCAGATGCCAGGGTGCGGATTCTCGGGCTGGTGCATAAAAACAAGCGCATACACGCGCCGGATGAAAATCTGGTTTTACAAACGGGTGATATCCTCATTGTGGAAAGCGATACAGAGGCGCTCGAGACCTTTTTGGGCGATACGGGTTTTCAACTGGCTGCGGGCAAACAGTTTCGCAAAGATGCCGAAGGATCCAAGGACATTGCCATCAGCGAGGCGGTTCTCATGGCCGATTCACCGCTCATCGGCCAGACGGCCTCTGATGCCAAAATGCGCAACCGCTACGGGGTCAATCTGCTCGCCGTGGCCCGTCGGGATGAACGAATTCGCCTGCGCCTCAACAACATCAAATTTCGAGCCGGCGACGTGCTGTTGCTACAGGGACGGCGACATATGATGGATGATGTGATCTCTTCCCTCGGTTGTCTGCCGCTGGCCCGCAGAGGGTTGCGTCTGGGCTATGAGAAAAAAATAGCACTCAGCCTGTCCCTCTTTACCCTCTCGATTGTCGCCGTGGTCGCCGGTTGGTTGCCGGTGCAGATCTCTTTTTCCATCGCCGCCGTGGCCATGGTATTAACCGGCTTGTTGCCGGTACGCGAGGTCTATGCCAGCGTTGACTGGCCGGTGATCGTGCTTTTGGGCGCGATGATTCCCGTTGGTGCTGCGCTTGAGACCAGCGGCGGCGCGCAACAGATCGCCGGGTTTATCCTGCATGTCGGTCACTCTTTTCCGGCGTGGATGACCCTGGCGATGCTGTTGATCATCACCATGTTTTTGTCCGATATCCTTAACAATGCTGCCACCGTGGTGTTGATGGCACCGATCGGCATCAGCGTGGCGCAGGGACTGGCTGTCTCTATCGATCCTTTTTTGATGGCGGTGGCTGTCGGCGGCTCCTGCGCTTTTCTGACCCCCATCGGCCATCAATCCAACACCCTGGTCATGGGACCGGGCGGGTACAAGTTTACCGATTACTGGCGTATGGGGTTGCCGCTGGAAATTCTCATCGTTCTCATCGGTGTTCCGGCAATCCTGACCTTTTGGCCTTTGTGATGGAAGTATGGTTAAAAATGCAAAAAGAAGAAATAGATCCCAATCTGTACGGATTACCCGGCAAATATACCGGATTGTTGGAGACACTGAGAGCAAAATTATGATCCGTCATTCCCATTTGAAAGGGACAGCTTTCTTGCCGGATATTTTATATCCTGATGCGCATACCGGCCACGGCACAGCCACGTGTCTCTGCGCGATTTGTTTGCCGTTGAAGAAAAGCAGAGCGTTCTGTTGAGGGATGAAAATGACAGCATTGAAAAAGGGGATGCTTGCACTTATCGGTATCGTATCCGTCGGACTTGGGCTGATCGGTATTGTTGTTCCCCTGCTGCCGACGACGCCGTTTCTATTGCTGGCGGCTGTATGCTTTGCGCGGAGCTCGGAGCGGTTGTATACGTGGCTGATCAACCATCGCTGGTTTGGCGCCTACATTCGCAACTACCGTGATCACAGGGCTGTTAGCCGGCAGGTCAAAATTTCGACCCTGATTTTGCTGTGGGCAACCATTGCCTATGCCGTGATCGGGGTCGTTGATCTTTGGTATGTTCGCCTCCTGTTGCTGCTGGTGGCGCTGGGGGTCACCGTTCATATCCTGAAATTGAAAACGCTGACACAGGAAAGTATATTGCAATCCAGAGCAAAGGAGACCGGCAAGGAGAAGAATTAGACCAGATCGCTCTTATGCCGTTAGTTGGCCAAAGACGATATATTCGCCTGCCGCAGATTGCTGATACCGCTGATAATATTCCGAATACAGATTGACTATCGGTCAGGAATTCCATATAATAATAGTAACTATTATTAGTAAGACTATGGCAAAACAAGAACAAAAAACGTTTCGACAGAGCAAACAGCGCAATCGCCTGCTGGAATTGCTTCGCTCAACCAGTACCCATCCGACCGCGGATTGGTTGTACCGGCAATTAAAAAATGAATTTCCCAATCTGAGCCTCGGAACCGTTTACCGAAACCTTGCTACGCTTATCGAAGGGGGGCAGGTAAAGAAGATTCACTTTGGCAGCACATTCGACCGCTTTGAAGCCAAGACACAACCGCACTATCATCTCATCTGTGAGTCATGCGGCAAAATTTTTGATTTTGAGATGCCGGCGACCTATGACAATCTCAATGAACAGGCGAAACAACTCACCGCATTTACCATCCGTCATCATAAACTGGAATTTTTTGGTCTTTGTCGACAGTGCAACGCGAAAAAATAGAATCGGGTTTGTCGTCGAAAAAAGTGTGTATCATATTAATAATAATCGTTCCGAATTGCAATTAAATTGAAAGGAGAAACCATATGAAAGAAACGAGCAAATGCCCGGTAACGGGTCGCACAGCGGGCGGGGGCACTTCGAACCGTGACTGGTGGCCGAATCAGCTCAATCTTGACATTCTGCACCAGCATTCGGCTTTGTCCAATCCCATGGGCGAGAAATTCAATTATGCTGAAGAATTCAAAAAACTCGATCTCAGAGCGATCAAAAATGACCTCTATGCCCTGATGACCGATTCGCAGGAATGGTGGCCGGCGGACTATGGTCATTATGGCGGGCTTTTTATCCGCATGGCCTGGCACAGCGCCGGCACTTATCGTATCGGCGATGGCCGCGGCGGTGCCGGTTCCGGTACCCAGCGCTTTGCCCCCCTGAACAGCTGGCCGGACAATGCGAATCTGGACAAGGCGCGCCGGTTGCTCTGGCCGATTAAAAGGAAATATGGCAACAAAATCTCCTGGGCTGATCTGATGATTCTCGCCGGCAACTGCGCCCTGGAATCGATGGGGTTCAAGACCTTTGGTTTTGCCGGCGGACGCGAAGATGTCTGGGAGCCTGAGCAAGATGTCTATTGGGGCGCGGAAACCGAATGGCTGGGCGACAAACGCTACAGAGGTGACCGCGATCTTGAAAATCCACTTGCCGCGGTACAGATGGGGCTGATCTATGTAAACCCGGAAGGACCGAACGGCGAGCCGGATCCGGTCGCTTCGGGCAAGGATATCCGCGAAACCTTTGCACGCATGGCCATGAATGACGAAGAGACCGTTGCCCTCGTCGCCGGCGGCCATACTTTTGGTAAATGCCACGGAGCCGGTGATGCTGCTCTTGTTGGTGCCGAGCCGGAAGCCGCCGGCATCGAAGAGCAGGGTCTTGGCTGGACCAGCCGTTATGGCAGCGGTAACGGAGACGACACCATCACCAGCGGTCTGGAAGGTGCCTGGACCCCGGATCCGACCAAATGGGACATGGGTTATTTCGACATGCTGTTCGGCTATGAATGGGAGCTGACCAAGAGTCCTGCCGGCGCCTGGCAGTGGACACCAAAAAACGTAGACGAAAAGGATCTCGCCCCTGCCGCTCATAATGCGTCAAAACGGGTGCCGACAATGATGTCCACAGCCGACATGGCACTGCGCATGGACCCGATTTATGAAAAGATCTCGCGCCGTTTTCACAAGAATCCCGGGGAATTTGCCGACGCTTTTGCCCGGGCCTGGTTCAAGCTGACGCACCGCGACATGGGTCCCAGAGCGCGTTATCTCGGACCGGAAGTCCCTGAAGAAGAGCTGA
Organism: Candidatus Zhuqueibacterota bacterium; assembly: GCA_014728085.1. GTDB lineage: Bacteria > Zhuqueibacterota > Zhuqueibacteria > Residuimicrobiales > Oceaniaggregativiventaceae > Oceaniaggregativivens_A. The sequence goes on along the minus strand of WJMF01000111.1, from coordinate 20,475 downwards.
TCTGGCAGGACCCGATTCCTGCAGCTGATCACGATCTGATCGACGACAAGGACATCGCCGGCCTCAAGCGTAAAATTCTCGACTCGGGCCTGTCGATCTCCGAGTTGGTCTCCACTGCCTGGGCTTCGGCCTCCACCTTTCGCGGTTCCGACAAGCGCGGTGGCGCCAACGGTGCCCGCATCCGTCTGGCACCGCAAAAGGATTGGACCGTTAATCAGCCCGCGCAATTGGCAAAGGTTCTTAAAACCCTTGAGGAGATTCAAAAAGCGTTTAATGAGGCCCAGTCCGGCAATAAAAAGGTGTCGCTCGCCGATTTGATCGTCCTTGGCGGCGCGGCGGCCATCGAACAGGCAGCAAAACAAGCCGGCCAGGATGTTGCCGTTCCCTTTGCGCCCGGACGCACCGATGCCTCGCAAGAGCAAACAGATGTGGATGCATTTGACGTTCTCGAGCCGGTTGCAGACGGATTTCGCAACTATCAAAAACAAAAGTACGCGGTGTGCGCCGAAGAGCTATTATTGGACAGGGCACAGCTGCTGACGTTGACGGCGCCGGAGATGACGGCTCTTGTCGGTGGTATGCGCGTTTTGAACGCCAATTATGGCCAGTCGCAGCATGGCGTCTTTACGCAGCGCCCGGAGACGCTCAGCAATGACTTTTTTGTCAATCTGCTCGACATGAACACCGTGTGGAAACCGACGGCGGACGATAAAGATGTGTTCGAGGGACGCGACCGCGCAACCGGCGAGCAAAAATGGACGGCAACGCGGGCTGACCTTGTTTTCGGTTTCAACTCACAGCTGCGTGCACTGGCCGAAGTCTATGCTCAGGATGATTCCCGGAGCAAGTTTGTAAACGATTTTGTCGCCGCCTGGAACAAGGTGATGAAGGCAGATCGTTTTGATCTTGCCTGATCCTGGTGATATGACCGCCGAAACAGCTTTGCAGGAGAGTGATCTGTCAGCCCGTTTCGGCAGTCAAGGAGCCGCTTGAGCAAGTGTCTCAACATGTTCGGGGATCGCCGGCGAGCGGGTATATTGAACGGCACCACCGGCAGGGAGCGCTTTGTCCGCCCGGGCAATGTGTTATAGTCGGTAAGGTGAATAATGGTGTGGCGGGGGGTAAACGAATATCAGCCCCGCCGCTATATATTTATAAACATGTTCACAGGCGATCTCCGGGCTGATTTGTCCCGGATAAATATACACATTTCTCCCTTTTTGCTTGAATTTTTACCTCAGGATGAATACAATACCTGACGCGCTTACCTGTAATCACCAACATGTCTGCAAAGGACAACCCAATCGCTTGCCGGGATCATCAGCAACGATCGGATGTTTGGTTGAGCAAATCGATTTTTCCGGTGATCTCATAAACGGGTTTTGTCATAACAGAAGGGAAAAAGCTGATGAAAGCAAAAATGTTTATCATCCTTTTTTTTGTCACCACGGCAGGCATGCCGGCAATGCCGGATTGGTACGATGCGGATCTTGCCGGGCAATATCCCGGATATTTTGTCGGCAAGGGGTTTTCTGAAATCAAAGCGGGGAAACCGGCCGAGGCGGCATTGAAAGCAAAAGAAGAGGCTCTGAAAGATGCGGCGTCGGTTATTTTTAGCCGTGTTTCCGGCGAAACCATTAACCGGACGACGGAAACAGGAATTGGAGCCGGTTCCGGGGTGGAGGATTTTTTTCTCAGCGAAACGCAGGTGAGAACAGACCTGGAAGTGATGGGTTACAAAGTGCTGAAAAACGAAAGCGACCGCAATTACGCTTATGCCCTGGTCGGCATTCCGGCATCGGATATGAAAAATGCGTTCAGAAAAAAGATAGAAACGGCTATGGCAGAGATCAAAAACAGCTTCAAGCTCGCAGAAGCTCTGACCGACCAAAACCCTCAAAAAGCGATTGAAAATTATAAAGCCTGTATATCGCAATCGAAGCAGCTCGAAGAAGACCTCAAAATCTACCTCTTTTTAAACAACTGGCACAACGATTTCGACAGCGAGATCAACACTTTGCCGTCGACTTCTTCGGCAGAGACAAAGCTCACCCGGCTGTCCGGCACGACGCCAAAACCGACAAGCGCGCTTGTGCAAGAGATCGTGCAACCTTTTCTCGCAGGGAAGGGGCAGGAGCGCAGTTTTGTTTTTTACCCTCTGCAATATGAAAACACCGGATTTGTCTCGTCTTTTGGCCGCAATTTTTCCGAGATCAGTGCCAATCGCATCGCCGAAGACAACCGCTGGTACCCGCTCTCCTTTTCGCAATACGACGAGGCGGATTTTGTCTTCAGGGGTAAAATTTTACAAATGGACGATGGTGTGCTGTTATCCGTGCGCATGGAATCGAAAAACAGCAACATGAACAGGAGCAGTGAGGTTTTTGTCAATGGCATTACCTGTGACCGGATCGGCTGGGACCGGATCAAACCGGAAAATCTCGACCAGGCGCTGCGAAACAAACTCGCGCTTTACAAGGCCATACAGCGGGATAACACACTCAAAGTAGAGTTGCGCACGGACAAGATGAGTGCAGGGCCGGTCATTTATACCTATGGGGAAGAACCGGAAATTTTTGTTCGAACCAACAAATCCTGCTATATACGCCTCATCTATATCTTTTCCGACAACACCAAAACGCTGATAAAAAACAATTATTTTATCGCCACCGACCAGGTGAATCAGTGGATCAGAATCCCGTTTGACGGCGTCATCTGTGAACCGTCCGGCGTGGAGCAGCTTATTTTGCAGGCGAGTACCGAAAAACAGCCGCCGGTGGATTATCACCGGCAAAATTTGGGCGATGGCTATTTTATCGACATCATCACCCAGGAGATCTCCAAACCGGTCGGCGTGACCAGAGGATTAAAACTCAAAAATCCCGCCAAAGAGATCAGCGAACAGGTCTATCAGTGGACAGTGTTTGAAAAATAAACGGAATTCACAGGGGCCCGGCATTGTAAACTCTTTTATAAGGCGGTCAATCTATACGCTTGCCGGAAGATGTCGATATCACCGAATTTATTGAAATCGGGGCGACTCGGACCGGATAATGTTATTGACGAGAAATCTTTATGGATCATTCCGCGGTTTTCCCCTGGACAAACAACTCGTCCCAGACCTGAATACCAAGGACGGCCATTAATAGTCTGGCATAATCACCGCCTCCCTGTCGATGCATTTTCAGCATCGATTCAACGGTTTCGAAATTGAAATATCCTTTCTTTTCGATCATTGTTTTGGAAAACATCAAACGGGCAAAGTCGGGCAGATCGTTTCTTAACCATTTTTGAAACGGCGTCGTCATGCTATATTTGCGGCGCAAACGGATTTCTTCCGGTATCTTTCCTTTCAGGGATTTCCGCAGCATCATCTTTTCCTGGCCGATGCGATAGCGCTGTGAGATGGGAATCCGGCAGCACAGCTCGACCAGCTCGTGATCGAGAAAGGGAACCCGCGCCTCCAGCGAACAAGCCATGGTCATGCGATCCAGATGACGGACGATAGCATCACAGAGACGAACATTAATATCCAGGTGCTGCAACGATAACAGAGAGGAATGATAATCGGGAATCTGTTTTGCCTCTTTTGTATCCCAAAGCCTGCTTTTGTCGAGGAGTTGTGCGGACAAGAGAGCGGGTAGCCATTTCCGGCTTGCCGGCGGTCCAATCAAGCGCGAAAATCTTTCCAGTCCCATTTTCGGGGGTCCTTTTAGCACCTGTGCGGCACCGGCAAAGCGATTTTTTACCACTGGTAAATCGGCAATCAGATGTCGTATGGGGGGAGGCAGGAATTGGAAATAGCGCAGCAATTTTTCACCGCGATACCATGGATAACCGGCAAACACTTCATCCGCACCTTCACCGGTGAGAACCACTTTATACTTTGATGCGGTGCCACGGCTAAGTATCAATCGCGATATTTCAGCAGCAGATGTGAACGGATCCTCGCAATGCCATACCGATTGCGGAAACAGATTAAAATCGCGGTCATGACAGACAACCTTGTTCAGGCGTATAGCATAGTCGGGAAAATCGGCAAGGGTGCGCTGTTTATAAAACTCGTCAACGGATTTTTCTTCATAACTCAACGAATAAACATCGATGGGATGAGGTACATGTTGCAGCATATAGGCAACAACGGCGCTGGAATCCACCCCTGCACTCAACCAGGCGGCAACCGGTACGTCGCTGCGGGTGTGGATATTGACAGACTCGGCCAGTTTTTCATCGATCATGTGGGGCAATTGGTCGATGGGAGCAGAGTTTTTTTCCGGCATCAGGTTCAGAGACCAGTACGGCCCGCTCTGAACCACTCCCTGGTTGAACAACAGGTAATGGCTGTGTTCAAGTTGGCGGATTTCCGCGAACAAGGTTTTGGGAGAAGCCACAAATCCCAGGGTAAACAGTTCCGACAGGGACAAAAAATCCATGTTTCGTGATAGTGAAGGGATGGTCAGGAGCGCTTTCTGTTCGGAGGCAAAATACAATCCATCGGGAAGTATAGAATAATAGAGCGGTTTTATACCAAAGCGGTCCCTTGCCAGCAGTAAACTTTTTTGGCGCGTATCCCATAGAGCAAAGGCAAACATGCCGCGAAGATGGTTTATACAGTCTTTACCGTATTGTTCCCAGAGATGAATGATTACCTCAACATCTGATGTTGTTTTGAAGCTATGTCCCCGGGCAGTTAGCGTTTGGCGCAATTCCGGTGCGTTATAGATTTCGCCATTACAGACCACAACGCAATGATCGTTCTCGCTGGAAATGGGCTGGTCGCCGGTTTTAAGATCGACAATCGCGAGTCTTCGGATTCCCAGTCCGACGCCATGAGATGTGTATGTTCCCTCCTGATCGGGCCCGCGGTGAACCAGAGTGCGGTTCATTACATCCAGCACTTTTTTATCCGGCTTTATTGTGTTGTTAAGGGCCATGCCGCAAATTCCGCACATCGGTTGATACCTGTTGGGTTGTGGTTAGAGAAATAGGTTATCCTGTTATGGACGCTGCCGGCCGGCGTCCGGTATGTTCATAGCCTCAAATTCCTTGTCAAAAGGGTATTTTCGGCGGATTGTGCCGTTATCCGGTATATGATTTCGGCTAAATATACTTAAAAATCAATAAAATGGCAACCGGAATGGAGTCGGATTGCGAAATGTTTATTCCAACTCAAACATCCAGACATCTGCATCCATCATATTTTCATAGAGAATGATATTTTTTTGATCCGGAGAGATGGGTCCGTTCAGGACGTTTTTGTCTATATTTTCGAGCGATAACCGGTGACGAGTGGCGGTAGCGATGTCTATTAAATTGAAATGCCGTTTCGCAGACAAGTCGTCACCAACGGAATCAAACAAGATCATAGATCCATCTACGGTCCATGAAAAATCACCAACAGGCTCTACTGTTTTTACCCGAGTCAGGATAAGCTCTTTTGGGCAAGCCAATTCAAGGTATGCCAGCAAGGGGGACGTAGGTCCTGTGGTGTCATCAGCATAGCGGTAAAATGCAAGAAAGTGCCCATCAGGAGAAATTTTCATTCCTGCAGTATTGATAATAAATGCATGGGAAATTAATGTATCGGTAACCGACTTCAAATCATGAATCCGTAGAATGTCGCTATCCCCCTGAATCGACCTGGAAGTGTTTGCTGAAACATAGAGGATATCCCCCGGTAGATCCCAGGTATAGGCGTGAATGCCGAGGTTGAGAGTGGTATCTGCAGGGAACAGAATCTCTGCCTTTCTGCTCTTTAAATTAATCTGTTCGAGCCGGTAATTTCTTAGAAAAGACAAGGCGTTGTGATGTGGACGAAAACAAAGCTGTTTAATCGGCTCATTTAACTCATACACCATTTCGATTTGGTCGGTTGTTCGTTTCCAAAGCATGATCCAATATTGTCCCCGCCATTTTTTGACATATGCTATTGAATCTCCTGTGACAGACCAGCAGGCATCACGCTCTTTTTCCTTGTTTTTTGCCACGGCAATAAAGGGCGAAGAAATCATTTTCTTTTCGATATCCAGATTAGCAGTATAAATGTTTTCGACATTTTCGATAACATTGAACGAAAGCCTTTTGCCGCTACTGTCAAATGCCGGCCAGGCGGGCAAGCCATCCCCTGCGAGGCGGGTAATGGGGACCGGCCGGCCTCTGATTCTTTGCTGCGCCAGATCCACCGATTGTGCCAGCAATTCCGTATATCCATTTATAATATCGGCAAAGATCAGCCACTCTCCATCCGGACTGAATACCATGCCACCGATAAACCAGGCAGAAATGTGGCCATTGAGATGAAAAAGCGGCTCGGAAATGCTGTGATCTGCAAGGTCTACAAGCCGGATGACCATACTTGAATCCGGGTATGAATAATCCTGGAAGGCGATATAGCGGCCATCTGGTGACCAGGTGGCTTTGAATTCATTCATTGACGGGTAACGGGTGAACAATTTCCGGGTTTCGCCGCTTTCAACACTCACTAAATATAACCCACAACCCACTTGTTCTTTGAAGGTATCACAGGAATAGGTGATAAATCGTGAATCGGGTGACCAAGCCACCTGATAAATGTTGCCCTCAACGGGAGGTACCAGTTGGCGAACACCTCCGTTGCTATGATTGTAGATCGAAACAGCCGTCATTCGGTCTGATATGAAGGCGATGGAGTTGCCGTCAGGACTGCCCACGGGTGAAATGACCTGGCCAACATCTGACTCATACAGAACCTTCATCTGTTGAGTATCAATGTCCTGGCTGTTAAGTGTACGATCGCCCTGATAGAGGATAATAGAACCTCCATCAGCAGAGAGCCTGCCCATCTCATCCCCATAGAGTGAGGTTAAACGTACAAGTTTGGTTGAGGTGGCCAGCCACGGCACCGGTCCGATTCTGGAGTTGATAAAGAGTGTATATAGATGACCGCCCATTGCCAGCAGCAGCAAAACCACAAAAATCCTTGCGAGCGTTTTTCTATACCTGAATCTGAGGATTCGAAGAAAGTCCCATCTGCTACGCCTTTCAAGAGCTGTAATCAAAGCGTCCGCCGAATGAAATCTTATTTTTTTGTTTTTATTCAGCAGTCGGGTGATGATATATGCATAGGGCGTGAGCTTTTTGGGATACGCTTTGAGTATTGGATTCGGACTTAGAAGCTCGGAAATGACAGCACTTTCACTTTTACCACAAAAGGGTAGCGCACCTGATAGTGTTTCATAGAAAAGCATGCCAAGGGCCCAGAGGTCGGTTTCCGGACCGACGTTTTCACCACGCAATTGTTCCGGGGACATATAGCAGACAGTGCCGAGTGTTGTACCGGTTTTGGTAAGTTTGGGTTGATCCTTGAGTTTTGCCAGGCCAAAATCGGTGAGGACCACCCGGCCGTTTGGCTCTATGATAATATTATCCGGCTTGATATCCCTGTGAATAATGCCTTTCTGGTGCGCATGGAGCAATCCCCCGGCAATCTGCCTGATAATGCGCTCTGCGACGTCGGGTTGCAGAGCATTAACCTCTGTCAACAACGTCTTCAGACTTTTACCATCGATATACTCCATGACAATATAAGCATTATCGGGTTCTTCTGCATAATCGTATATTTGACAGATATTTTCATGCTGCAAGGTTGCAGCCGATACTGCTTCTGTCCGAAACCTTGCTCTGCTCTCTTTATTGTCCAACAGAAAGGAATGCAGGAATTTAATCGCCACCTTTCGGCGCAGGATGAGATCTTGAGCCAAATAAACCGTTCCCATACCCCCCTGGCCCAACTTTTTAAGAATGGTGTAATGTGAGATGGTTTTGCCTATCATCTAGTCCCCTGTCAAGTGGATGATAACTATTTGTAACCAGTCAAACCAATCTCAGTTAAGGGTGAGTTTTGTTTCCAAATAGCCGAGGGTGGACGGCTTGGCACAAATTGTGTACAGTTAATTATTTTTTCCCATCCCATAGGGGATGGGAAAAATGCCCAAACACATAAGAGAAGGGGTATAAAGGGTTTATTTGGCTGCAGGGTCCTTCTTGTGCCCCATTTATTTCCGCCTCCGGCAATGCCACTCACCTTTTCTGCCACAAATTAGGCTTGCCGGCTGTAAAAAACAAGTAAATTTTCCAAATTTAATGAAGAGAGCGCTGTTGCTCATAAACAATATTTCACTCCAGTCCAATCTCAGGACAAGGTGATAAAATTGCCGCTCTGAAAGTCAAAAGCAGCTATAGGAAAAATTTCCTGCCGGGCATGTCACTGTTTTCGAAAAGGTATCCGCAATCAAAAAAATGGCTGATCGGTGCGGATGGAATTTCCATTCAAGAGTGCCTGAGCATGCAGCCCGAGGATTTTTTTTAAAAAATGGCGGCGAGTATCCAGGCTCCACGACCCAGGACCTGGCCGGCTACAAGTGCATGTGCGCAAGCGAGCTTATCGGCTCCTGCAGCCGGCGCACCACACCGATCGGCGAGACGGACTCGCTGGAGAACTGCTGCGACAACATGGACAACAACTGCAACGGGCTTGTGGATGCTCAAGAGTCCGGCTGCCCGGCCGCGGAGAGCGAGGCAGCGCTGCCCGGAAGCTGCAGCGATGGAAGGGACAACGACTGCGACGGGCTGCAGGACTGCGATGATCCTGATTGTGATTGCTGCAACGATAACAGTTGTGAAGACTGCAAGCAATGCGATGAATCATCCTGCGGTGTTGGAGCAGCCGCTGGGTGTTACTGGGATCCTGACTTGAATTCTGGGGCTGGCTTGTGCATTGAGGTTGGCAGTATTGGAGAAACTTGTATTAATCAAGATCCCTGTAATCATCTCTGCTGGAATGACTTCTGTGTGGGTTCATCAGCTAACTGCGATGATCAGATTCCCTGCTGTGAATTGAATATGTATGGCCAAACAAACGCATGGTGTGATATTGGGAATCCGGTCAATACCTGGTATACTCCGAGAGACTCAGTAGAAGGAAGATGACAGCACATTATCATTTCTTTTTCTCTTTTAGAAACCCTCTAAGAATAGAAGAATAGAGCACTATAACGATTTATCGTTAGCTTTCCATTTTGTTGGTCTGGAATACACTCCTCTTATTAGATTTCCATCTCTTTTTGTGATATAATCTAGGTCACCATTATTGTGCGAAAAAATGCTGGTATTAATGGCATCTGAGTTATCATCAGTTCGAAAGGTAACTGATGCTAGTTCATGAAGAAGAGTGTTCACATATCCCGAATACACCTCAGGAGAAAGACCTGCCTGCAAAATTATTGTCGCTGCCTCCACTTCGCCTGTCTGTCTGTTCACTTTCGTTTGTCTTAGAGCTGCGGCGGGAAGGTTCGTAACGAATTGGATCATGATCTTACCATCGTAATAGATGTCTGCAGACAGGTAGTCTTTCGTTGGCAGGTTCTTTTTCTCCACACGAACGCCATAGAAGAATCCGTCAGGATATGTATCATTTACTGTTGCGGGATTTATTTCTTCTTCCATCAGTTTCTTGGCCCATTCGTAGGCAGCGGTCGTATCATTCTCCACGTCTCCTGATCTGTCATTATTTGTATTGATCACGATCTCAAGCGGAGGAGTGACCCAGCGATTGACATCACCTGTTGCAGAATCAGGATTAGTAGTGTAATCACCCCCTCTGGCAATCTCGTTGAGCAGCGCCATGGGAAACGTCGCTTTATTCAGGCGGACCTCGGTAATTGACGTGTCGCTATCCACGTTGACGGTTCCGACTTGCCTGTCATAATAGCCTTCCTTATGATAGATGAGCTTATAGACGCCCGACTCTTCGATCTGGATGTTGAGTTGGCCCTCGATATCAGTATAGCCCTCGGCGACTTTATTATCGGTCATATCCAGCAGACGCACATAGTCCTGGGCAATCGCAAGCCCGTCGTGCAGATCTTTTACCTTGAAATTGAGATCCGTCTGCGGCTCCACCTCCATCTCGGCGGTGGTCTGGCCGACCTTGACGCCGTCGCGGTAGGCCTCGATGGTCAGCGTTGCCGGGCCGTTACAGTCCGGATCCACGGTAAAGTACTGCAGCAGGCTGGTGTTGGGAAGCACCTTTCCGCCGACGTCAAGAGACGACGACCGCACCCTGTATGTCAGTCCCTCGGGATCCACAGAAAGAACGGAAGCAAGGTCGTAGAGCACATCATAATCCTCGTCCGTGTCCTCAAGGATTGCGGGCAGCGTCACATGCGGACTGGTAAAGGCGTTCTCCCGGACGGCAAAGTCCAGGGAGAATTCCTGCCCGCCGCCGAGGGGATCGGTATACTGGCCCTGGATATAGGGATTTTCTCCGTCGATTCGCACCTGCATCGCCAGGGCGTTGTCCCCGTAGCTCACGTTCTGCACGGTCATGTTGTTGCAGTTCAGCACCAGGTTGTCCAGGTCAAAGGGCTGGTCGTCATACACGCCACCGATGACAATGGTCGTGTCCTGGCCGGCAAATACCGGGACCGGCTCTTGCGGCAAGCCGTCGAACCGGGCGAGCGCGTTGCCTTTTATGCTTATCGATCCTCCGCTCTTGGCAAGGAACTGTATGATGTCCACGTTCGTGGTTCCAGCCTGCACGACCCGAAAGCCGTTGGCATTGTCATAGCCGATCAGGATGTCGGATTCGAGGTTCTCAAGATACTCCCTGGCAAGGGCTCCCTTGCTCAGCACCCTTCCGTTCGGAGCAAAGGACTGGTAGCTCGCGTTTTCTGCTGCGCCTCGCACATCCTGGAAGTTGCCCATGTCCCTGGAGAGCACAGTGAATTTCTGCGCGCTCCAGGCGCCATTCGCCCTGACCATGGCGAAATATACCCCTGCGGGAAGCCCTGTCGCGTCAAACGACGCGGTGTACCTGCCAGGGATCTGGTGCTGGTCAAAGATCTGTCCCACCTCTTTTCCGAGGATGTCATAGATCGTCGCAGACACCTGGGTGGACCAGGGCATGGAGTAGTCCCATCTGATCACGCTGCTGCCGGGATTGGGCCAGGTGGGCGTCAGGTCGAACACGTCAGGGACATGCACCCCGGGTTGCTCCTGCATACCCACGAGCTTTTTGGGAAAGGTGAGGGTAAACGCGCTGTTTTCATCGATGATATCAAAGCACAACGGCAGGCTGGTAATTCAAAGGCGGATACTCTGGCCGGGAAAGCCGTTCTGCCGGTAATCGACAATCTCACCGTCGAGGGTGATCAGGCTGTCGCTGCTCTGAGAAAAATCCATGCCACAAAATAAAAGGGGAATAAAAAAGATAATATGCTTCAAATTGCTCATCGCTTGCAACCCTTGCCATAATTAATAAAGTGTCATTATTCGTGAGGTCAGATGACCTTATTCTTAAAATGCAAACTGGAGCACAAATAGTCAAGAATTATCAATATTATTTTTGCCGGATAAAGCTCGCCAATTGGTCTTATCGGCCGACGAGGGTTATGCAAGTACGGGGAACCAACCCGGCCCGCTTGTCGTTAATTGAAAAAGGTTGACATTTTCTCTACAGCTTTGTATATTTACAAGCTGGATTATGGCGCGTTCGTCTAGCGGTTAGGACGCCGGCCTCTCACGCCGGTAACACGGGTTCGATCCCCGTACGCGCTACCGAACACCATACGCGCCCGTAGCTCAATTGGATAGAGCATCTGGCTACGGACCAGAAGGCTGGGGATTCGACTTCCTCCGGGCGCGCTATTCAGAGGATCAAACGTGCAACCTGATCACCATCACTATATGCGCATGGCCCTCGAGGAGGCGCAAAAGGCATATCAGCGGCAGGAGGTTCCCATTGGAGCTGTGGTGGTGCAAGACGGCGAGGTGATAGGACGGGGTCACAATTTGATCGAAACGCTGCAGGACCCCACCGCTCATGCTGAAATAGTGGCGATAACCGCTGCATCCCACGCGGCCGCTTCCTGGCGGCTGGACGACACCGCTCTTTATACAACTCTGGAACCCTGCCCCATGTGTGCCGGTGCCATCCTCATCGCCAGAATTCCTTTGCTGGTCTATGCTGCACGTGATCCGCGTTATGGCGCAGACGGCTCTGCGCTACAGGTTTTGAATAACCGCAATCTGGATATTCGCACAGAGGTTATAGCCGGTGTGGGCGAAAAGGAATCCGGGTCGTTGTTAAAACAGTTCTTTAAGAATATTCGTCAAAAATAAACAACGGAGAGGTGCGAGAGTGGTTGAATCGGGCGGTCTCGAAAACCGTTGTACCCATTTCGGGTACCCAGGGTTCGAATCCCTGCCTCTCCGCTTGTGTACAGCGACCTAAACGCAGACAAAGACCGGTCGCTTGTTTTGTTTGACCGGAAAAGGATCCGGTATTGTTTTTGTCAGGAGAGGTGTCCGAGAGGCTTAAGGAGCACGCTTGGAAAGCGTGTGTAGGCAACCCCTACCGCGGGTTCGAATCCCGCCCTCTCCGCCATTCGGGGCCGTAGCTCAGTTGGGAGAGCGCTAGAATCGCACTCTAGAGGTCGTGGGTTCGACCCCCATCGGCTCCACAAGGCTGTGCTAGACGGGGAGCTAGCGGTGCCCTGTAACCTGCAATCCGCTATAGCAGGGTTGAATTCCTTTTCGAGGTCTGCTCGTTTCTGAACTTACCCTCGCGAGCAATGTTGAAAATCCAGGTCCTACGCAATAGATACGCCCCAAACCCCGTCAGGAGCGGAAGCTAGCAGCGGTAGGAGTGGATTCTATGTGCCGTGGGATGACCCGGATCGAGTTGCGAGCGTTGGCAAGCCAGGAATAGAGGGGTCGAGGAAAGGTGCACAGCCTGTAATTCTATTTATTTTTAATGTCGGATAAATAATGTCCTATTTGGTTTTGGCACGCAAATATCGCCCCATGTTTTTTGAGGATGTTGTCGGTCAGGAGCACGTCACCTTGACCCTGCAACACGCGATCGAACAAAACCGTACCGCCAGCGCTTACCTTTTTTCCGGTCCCCGCGGTGTCGGCAAGACCACGGTGGCACGGCTATTGGCCAAAGCGCTCAATTGCGAAGAGGGCCCTACCACCAAACCGTGTAATCAGTGCTCCTTTTGCAAAGAGATCAATGAAAGCCGCAGCCTCGATGTGTTTGAGATCGATGGTGCTTCCAACCGCGGTATCGACGAGGTCCGAAACCTGCGCGAGGGGTTGCGCTATACCTCCTCGCCGGGAAAATACCGCATCTATATCATCGATGAAGTCCACATGCTTACCAACGAAGCCTTTAACGCCTTGCTGAAAACCCTTGAAGAACCGCCTAAAAACGTACTTTTTATCTTTGCCACCACCGAACCGCACAAAGTTCCGGCAACTATTTTGTCCCGTTGCCAGCGCTTTGATTTCAAGCGGCTTTCGAATAAAAACATTATCCGTCAGCTCGAAATCATTTCCGAAAAAGAAGATTTGAAGATCGATAGCGAAGCCCTGAGGCTGATCGCCGTCAAAGCGGATGGTGGTATGCGCGACGCCCAGAGCTTGCTCGATCAGATGATCGCCTATGCCGGTGAAGATATTCAGCTGAAACACGTCGCCGAATTGCTGGGTATTATTGATCGCGATCTGTTTTTCAGAGTGACCGATATGATCAAAGCAAATGACGTCAGGGGTGTTCTCGAGCTCGCATCGCACATCTTTGTTGAGGGCTATGATTACAATGAATTTCTCCTTGGTTTGTCCGATCACTTTCGCTGCCTGCTGGTCAGCCTGACCACCGGCCAAACCGACGAGCTGGATGTTTCCGAAGAGGACGGCCGCCGCTATCTGAAAAGCTGCACGGATTTCCAGGTCGAAGACCTGCTGAGATTTATTAAAATCGCTTCCGACACCGAGGGTATTATTCGCAGGAGCTCTAACGGCAGATTTCATCTCGAAGTCGCATTGGTCAAGATGGTCAAGATGAGTTCGAGCACGCAATTGTCGGAGCTTTTGCAGGTGTTAAAAAAAAAATCTAATTCCGATCCGGCCGGAAATCCCGGCCCGGAACCGCTAAAAACAGGCAGAACCACCCTTTACGACCCGGAAAAAGCCAACCGCTTGTTGATTCCCGACCCTCAAAAACAACCCGAATCCAATGAAGACCAGCCGACAAATTCGAATTGCACGGTTGAGCAAGTCGAGGACAACTGGCGGAAGATTTTGGAAGAGGTGAAAAAGCGAAAAATTGCTCTCGGCATGTTTCTTTCGGAAGGCTGGCCGGTGCGTGTGGAAAATAACCGGCTCGAGATTATGTTTGCCCCGGAAAAAAATTTTCAGATGAGTTCGATTGCCAACGGCAAGGAGTTGATCCAGCAAATCATTTACGAGAAAACCGGTGCACACTTGCCGGTTTATTGCAGCATCGATACGAACAACGAGCTGGAAAGGAAGCGCAAATTTAATGTCAACATAGATAAAAAGAGCGAATTCGAGAAATTGGTAAAAGAAAACAGCGCGGTACAGCGAATCGTGCAACTGTTTGATACCGAACTTGTACAATAAATCGCAAAAGGAGAGTATGATGAATAAAGGCGGATTGTCCGGACTTTTAAAGCAGGCTCAGAAGATGCAGGAAGCCATGCAGGAAGTTCAGGAAGGCCTGGTCAATATCAAAGTGGAAGGCAGCGCCGGCGGCGGCATGGTGAACGTTACCGCCAATGCGGCGCAGGATATTCTGGAAATCAAGATCGATCCTGAGGTGGTTGATCCGAAAGATGTTGAAATGCTCGAGGATCTGGTTCTTGCGGCAGTCAATCAGGCTCTGGAACACGCCAAAAAGCGCTCCCAGGAAGAAATGTCCTCGGTTACGGGCGGAATGATGCCCAATCTTCCCGGAATGAAGCTGCCGGGTATGTAGGCGACAGGATTGAGGGAGTTGATTTGAGATACAGTTCACAAACGGTAGAACGGGCGATTCATGAGTTGAGTAAACTGCCGGGAATCGGCAGAAAATCGGCGCAGCGAACGGTCTTTTATCTTTTAAAAACAGAGGCATCAGAGGTCGAAGCACTTGCCGGAGCGTTGAGCGACCTGAAAACAAAGGTCAGGTATTGTTCAGTGTGTTACAATATAACCGAGGCCGATCCCTGTCCCATTTGCAGCAACGAGGAAAGAGACCGTAGCGTGATTTGTGTTGTGGAAGAGCCCAATGACATTATCGCTTTTGAACGAACCGGGGAATACCGGGGACTGTATCATGTGCTGGGAGGTGTTCTGTCACCCCTGGATGGGATTTCGCCCGATGATTTGCACATCAAAGCGTTGCTCGCCCGACTTGACGAAACGGTTGAGGAGATCATTATCGCCACCAACCCCAGCACAGAGGGGGAAGCAACTGCATTATATCTGACCAAACTTATCAAACCTATGCAGATTAAACTCACCCGAATTGCCCGTGGTATACCCGTCGGTGCCGATCTGGAATACGCCGACGAAATTACCTTAACTCGCGCACTGGAAGGCCGGATCAATCTTTGAGCTTGCCTTTATCATAAATTTTTTTTACTCTATATTTTATTGTCGGTACCGGAATATTGTGTTTTGCAGGACATACTAAAAAACAGAAGCAATTGACCTGTGATGACGTACAAACAGAGCGTATCAAGACGGAATGGGAGAAGATGAAGATTTCCGATATCCTAAAAAAGGAAAATCTGGGCCCTGCTCAGGCTATTTCGACAACATTATACTCGGGATTTTTCCCCATTGCACCCGGCACGGTGGGAGCTGCTGTCGCCTGTTTTTTTCTGTGGGTTTTGCCTGAAATACCCCCGTTATTTTTGCTTTTACTGACGCTTGTTTTCTTTTTTGTCGGGGTGTGGGCGGCCGGCCGGGCTGAGCAGATTTGGCAGGAAAAAGATCCCGGACGCATCAACTGGGACGAGTTCGTCGGTATGATGACAAGCGTCCTCTTTTTGCCCAAAAGCTGGATGCTTTTGCTTATGGCTTTTTTTGTTTTCAGGGTTTTCGATGTCGTCAAACCCTATCCGGTCAACAGAGCCGAAAAAATCAAATCCGGATGGGGTATTATGCTGGATGATATTTATGCCGGCATTTACACCAACATTTTGATGCAAATTATATTTCGATGGTCGGGTCTTTTATGAAAGTTGAAATTATTTCCATAGGCGATGAGCTGCTCATCGGTCAGACCGTCAATACCAACGCTTCCTGGATGGGTGAGCGCCTGCTCGATATCAATTGTCCGGTACAATGGATAACGACGATTGGCGACGAGAAGGACCATTTGCTCAATGCCCTTGCCATTGCCGAAGAGCGTGCAGAAACAGTGCTGATCACCGGCGGCCTGGGTCCGACCCATGACGACATTACCAAAAAAGTGGTTTGTCAATATTTTGACAGCAATCTGGTTGAAGATAAAGATGTTCTGAAATCGATAAAAGAAAGATTTGCAAAACGGAATGTCGAAATGGCCCGGGTCAATGAGGAGCAGGCCATGGTCCCCGAAGACGCGGAGATTTTGGACAATGATGAAGGGACGGCGCCCGGATTTCTTTTTAAAAAAGAGGGAAAACGGTTTTTCATCCTGCCCGGCGTCCCGCAGGAGATGAAGTCGATGATGCTGCGGCACGTGCTGCCCGGCCTCGAGGAGATCCTGTCAACAGGTGTGGTCAAGAATCGCATTCTCTGTACAACGGGTATTCCGGAAAGCACACTCTATTCCAAATTGGACGACCTCGAAGATCTGGAAAAAGATGCCAAACTTGCATTTTTGCCCAATTATCTGGGTGTTAGAATCCGTATCACGGCGGTAGCCGATGATAAAGAGCAGGCAAAGCAAAAGCTGGATGCCGTCGAAAAGCGCATTCGCGACAAAGTGGATCGCTATATTTATGCCGATCGCGATATCCTGCTCGAAGAGGCACTGCACGATCTTTTGATCGACAAAGACCTCACCGTTGCTGTGGCTGAATCCTGTACCGGCGGGCTGATTGCGGACAAGCTTACCAATGTCTCCGGCAGTTCGAAATACTTTGACCGGGGCGTGGTCTCTTACAGCAACGGGTCAAAGCAGGACAATCTCGGGGTCAGCGAAGCGCTGTTGCAAAAGCACGGTGCAGTCAGCGAACCGGTGGCGGCAGCGATGGCAGAGGGAGTTCGCGAGCTGTCGGACACCGATTTTGGCATCTCCACAACCGGTATCGCCGGCCCAACGGGGGGAAGCAGGGAAAAACCGGTCGGGCTGGTATACATTGCTATCGCCGACGAGCAGGGTACCCGGGTGGAGAAGCATATTTTCCCCAACGACCGCAGGGGAAACAAAGTACGCGCAGCCCAGGCTGCCCTGGATATTTTACGACGACGAATAAAAGGTTTGCTTTAGAGCCGCGGTTACCCCGGCCAGTGAGTAGAAGGATTGAACAGCAGTTTTGTTATGGATAAAGTAAGAACATTTATATGCATAGAGTTGCCGGAGAAAATCCGGGACGACATCGCCGCGTTGCAACACGCCGTTAAACCGATGGGCCGGGGCGTCCGCTGGGTGCAGCCCCGCTCTATTCATCTCACCTTTAAGTTTCTCGGCGATGTCGAACAAGACCAGCTCAACAAGGTTGAAAAAGCAGTGAAAGAGGCGTGTAACCAGATATCTTCGTTTGCATTACAGGTCAATGAGGCCGGCGCCTTTCCGAATTTCAAAAGCCCGAGGATATACTGGACGGGGTTCAGGTCGGTGCCGGACATGATGCTGCGCTTACAATCGGAGATCGAGAATGAGCTCTGCAAGATCGGTTTTGCAAAGGAAAAACGTAAATTTACCCCTCACCTCACAATAGGAAGGGTAAAATACGGCGATGGCGTAAAGGAGGTTTCCCACTATCTGCAAAACAATTCTTTCGAATCGGGTTCTTTTGATGTGGAATCCGTTACCATTATGAAAAGTGAATTGTCTTCTGCGGGGGCTAAATATACGCCTTTGGCCAAAATTCAATTACATTCTTGAACAAACAATATAAAGGAAACAGCTATGGCTGATGATTCGGAAAAACGCAAGGCTTTAGAACTGGCCATGTCGCAAATAGACCGCCAGTACGGTAAAGGATCCGTGATGTGGCTGGGTAGCGACAAAACCGTTGCGGTGGATGCCATTTCGACGGGCTCTTTATCGCTGGATGACGCTTTGGGTGTTGGCGGAATTCCCCGCGGCCGTATTACCGAGATATACGGTCCGGAATCTTCGGGTAAAACCACCCTGGCGCTCCACGTGGTGGCGGAGGCGCAGAAGAAAGGCGGTTTGGCCGGGTTTGTCGATGCCGAGCATGCCCTGGATGCTGCTTATGCCAAAAAGCTGGGCGTTGATATCGACAACTTGCTGATTTCGCAACCGGATACCGGCGAGCAGGCTTTGGAAATTACCGAAACCCTGGTTCGCAGCGGCGCTCTTGATATCGTGGTTGTGGATTCGGTGGCCGCACTTGTACCCCGGGCTGAAATTGAAGGCGAAATGGGCGACGCTCAGATGGGTCTGCAGGCCAGACTGATGTCTCAGGCCATGCGAAAACTGACCGCTGCCATTTCGAAATCAAAAACATCGGTTGTCTTTATCAATCAAATCCGGGAAAAAATCGGTGTCATGTTCGGCAATCCCGAAACCACCACCGGCGGACGAGCACTGAAATTCTACTCTTCCGTACGAGTCGATATTCGCCGCATTGCCGCCATAAAGGATGGCGAGAATGTGATCGGCAACCGCACCAGAGTTAAAGTGGTTAAAAACAAGGTTGCCCCTCCTTTTCGGGAAGCGCAATTCGATATCCTCTATGGAATCGGCATTTCCAAGATCGGCGATCTTTTGGATTTGGCCGTTAATAACAAAATCGTCGACAAATCGGGTGCCTGGTTTTCCTATGGAGAGGAGAGGCTGGGACAAGGCCGGGAGAATGTACGGCAGTATTTACAGGAAAACCCCAAATTGCTGGGCGAAATTGAAACCGCCGTCAAGGAAGCATTGGGAATGATCCCGGCTGCCAAAGCTGAAGAAAAGCAGGAAGAAAAAGCCGAGTAAATGGATCGAACCATTACCTCCATTGAGGTGCAAAAGAAGGATTCCAATCGTTTCTCTATATTTTTGGATGGTGAATTCGCCTTTGGCATACATAAAGATGTCCTGCTCGAAAGCGGTATTGCCAGAGGTGACCGCCTGACCGAGTCTCAGGTGGAAACGATCAAGAAACGGGAAGAGGTCAAAAAAGCCAAGATAAAAGCAGTAAGATTATTGTCGGTTAGAGCCAGAAGCAAACAGGAGCTCGACGAACGGCTAAAACGATCCGGTTTTTCAACCGGTGCGATCGATGAAACCCTGAGGGAGCTCGAGCGCCTTGATCTCGTTAACGATGCCGAATTTGCCGTTCTTTTTGCCCGCACCAAGATGGCTCAAAAACCTCAGGGCAAAATGGCGCTTTCTCTGGAACTGAAAAAAAAGGGCATTGAGGAAACGGCTATCGAAAACGCCATTGCCAAAGCCTACGAAGGCACCAACGAAAGCGAGGTGGCGTTTTCCCTGGCGAACCGGAAAAAGCAACAATTCGGGAATCTGGAAGAGCAGAAAGCAAAAAAGCGGCTCTCTGATTATTTGTTGCGGCGCGGTTTTCGCTTTGACGTTGTCCGCGATGTGTTGGAAAACTGGAATCACCTGGAATTGGAATAAGATGAAAAAAAAGAATTTAAAATTGGGTACGCGCATCATCAAGGCGTGTAACGAGGCGGATTTCAGCCAGGTTCGCTCTCATATTCCGCCCATTTTTCAGACGGTTAATTATGATTACAAAGACAGCGACGAAGGATTTGCCATTTTTAAAGGGGATCAAAAGGGCTATCTCTATTCCCGACACGGGAATCCGACCACGGATTTGCTGGCGAATCTGGTTGCGTTGCTGGAAGAGGGTGAATCCGGTGTTGCGGCTGCGTCCGGCATGGCGGTGATTAGCGCCCTGATGAGTGCCATGCTCGAGCCGGGTGATGAGATCGTATCGTCAAAAAATATCTATGGCGGCACGAGGAGCTTTTTGCTCGATTTTATGCATAAATTCGGCGTGAAGACGCACTTTGTCGACATTACCAACCTGGCACAGGTTGAGGAAAACATTACCCCAAAAACCAAAATACTATACACAGAAACACTGGGAAACCCCAATTTGGTCATTGCGGACATTGCCGCCCTGGCCAACAGGGCACGAAAGCGCGATCTGCTTTTCTGTGTGGACAGCACCTTTACACCCCCCCCGGTCTTACAGCCCCTCAAGCTGGGTGCGGATGTGGTGTTGCACAGCGCGACAAAATATATAGGAGGGCATGGAGACCTCATCGGCGGGGTTTTGGTCGGCGAAAAGACGATTGTCGATCAGGTAGCCCATGCACTTAAGCTTTTTGGCGGAACCCTGAGCCCCTTTAATGCCTGGCTTGCCGTTCGCGGACTAAAAACCCTGAATCTGCGCGTGAAACGCCAATGCAAGAATGCTCTGCAGCTGGCCGGTTTTTTACAGGAGCAAAAGA
>WJMF01000110.1 GCA_014728085.1 Candidatus Zhuqueibacterota bacterium | reverse complement strand
TTATTGCAGCACAATATCCAACGCGCTTTGAGCGTTGTTAACCGGTATCAATTCAATATCGGAGACACTCAGTTTTTTGCGATTACCTTTTGGAAGCACCGCTTTTTTAAACCCCATTTTCGTTGCCTCAGAAATGCGGCTTTCCATATGCGTTATCGATCTTAATTCTCCACCGAGACCGATTTCACCCAGCAGTATTGCCTCGGGATCGATAACACGGTTATGCATACTCGAGGCGATCGATGCCAAAACACCGAGGTCTGCTGCGGTTTCATCGATCCGCATCCCTCCTACTGCATTAACAAAGACATCCATTGACCCGATTTTAAAGGACAATCGCTTTTCCAGAACCGCCAAAAGCATCATGATACGCCGCTGATCCAATCCAATAGTATTGCGTTGTGGCAAGCCGTAATTGGAAGAGCTCACCAAGGCTTGAATTTCTATTAAGATAGGACGTGTGCCTTCCATACTGCAAACCACTGTTGAACCGGAAGTGTCGGTTTGCCGTTCAGCCAGAAATACAGCTGAAGGATTGATCACATCCTCCAGACCTTTTTCCGTCATTTCAAAAACGCCGATCTCGCGGGTTGAACCGAATCGATTTTTGATCGAACGCAGAATCCGGTAAAAATGGTCGCGATCTCCTTCAAACAGCAACAATGCATCCACCATATGTTCCAGTACTTTGGGGCCTGCCAGATAGCCTTCCTTGGTAACATGGCCGATGAGGAAAATAGGGATGTGCATGCTTTTGGCGATCTGAATGAACCGCATTGCGCATTCTCTGACCTGACTGACGCTTCCCGGAGCGCTTTCCAACGCAGCGGTGAAAATGGTTTGTATGGAATCGACCACGACGAATTGCGGTTTTAGCTTGTGTATGGTTTCAACAATATCCTCGAGTTCGGTTTCAGCATAAATATAGAGATTTTCAGAGTTGAGTTGCAAACGAACCGCCCGCATCTTGGTCTGTTGCAGCGATTCTTCTCCGGTAACGTATAAAATTTTGTGATTGATCTGAGTGGCTTCCTGTAAAAGCAGGGTGGATTTACCGATGCCGGGGTCCCCGCCGATAAGTACCACTGATCCCTTGACAATACCACCGCCAAGGACGCGATTAAACTCGGCGCTCGAGGCGCTATACCGCGGCAGCTGATCCATGGTTATCTCGTGCAAAGGGACAGCTTCACTCCCGGGGCCCTTAGAGATAGTTCCGGTATTACCAGCCGGCTTTATCTTTTCCTCAACGAGTGAATTCCAGGCATTGCAGCCGGGACATTTACCCATATAGCCCGGCGAGATGGTGCCGCAGTGCTGACAAACATAGTGGGTTCGTTGTTTGCTTTTTTTTCTATTCATAAAATAAATTCATTATCAGAGATTTCATATACAAAAAAAGCCGAATAATTCGGCCTCCTTAAAAGATAGAAAAAATTTTATCAAAAATCCAGCTAAAAGTCAAGGTTAATTTTTAAAAAATATTGATTTATTAGAGCGTTTTATTTAGATTGTTAAAAGTGAACTTTGGAGTAAAAATGAATCGAATACTCTGCATTCTGGCCCTGGCCTTTATGATTTTCGCTTGTCAGGGTGAGCAAACGGGGGAACGCCTGGATCGTGAAAAATTCATTAAAATTTATGCTGATTATATGGATATAGCGCTTGCAGATACAGCAAAATCAACTCGCAAAGAAGAGTATTTACAACAAGCCCTGATGAAACATCATACGACCAGGGATGAGTTTGAAAAATTTTTTGCAAAACTCCGGCAAAACCCAAAAGAAATGGAATCGATTCTGAAGGATATGCTCAGGGAATTGCGCAATATGGAAAGAGAATGATACGGACCACGATTGCAAGACTCGATATCTTGAGAAACGCAGTATTTCATCCTTTTTTATCGTGAAGGTGTTCCCAAACATTCTGTGCAATTTTGGCAAATCCTTTCACTTTTTTAATATCCTCCGGAGCGGCGCTTTTCAAATTTTCAACCGATCCAAAGTGTTTGATCAGCATTTTTTTTCTTTTTTCACCGATGCCCGGTATTGTGTCCAGCTCGGAAACAAGTGCGCTCTTGTTGCGACGCTGCCGGTGAAAGTCGATAGCAAAGCGATGCGATTCATCCCGTATTTGCTGTAATAAAACCAGACCGGGTGAATCTTTGCGTATATTTTGCGGGGCGGAATGACCGGGTACAAAAACCTCATCGAATCGTTTTGCCAGCGCAGCAACCGGCTGATTATCGACCTCGAGCCGATTCAACGCTGCGAGCGCTGCAGAGAGCTGACCTTTACCTCCATCGATCAAAATCAAATCCGGTAATGGCTGTTTGCCTTTCACCAATCGGTTAAAACGACGAAAAACGACTTCGTGCATCATGGCAAAATCATCCGGTGTCTCCTTAACCCGAATCTTGTATCGGCGATAAGCCGACTTTTTGGGCTTGCCATCGATAAAACAAACCATAGAGGCAACCGCCTCCTTGCCCTGAAGGTTCGAAATGTCAAACGCTTCTATGTGATTGGGTGTTGACTCGAGATGTAAATCTTTTTGCAAAGCTGAAAGGGTTTTACTCTTACTCCAGCGCTGCTGTTTCTGAATTTCCAGTTCTTTCAATAAAAGCCTGGCGTTATTGCGGCACATCTTCAGAATATTGGCTTTTATGCCTTTTTTGGGAACCGTTAAACGTACCGAACGGGTTGCCTTTTGTGTCAACCAGGATCGAATCGAGTCGCATTCGTCACCAAGGGAGACGGGAAGTATGATTTCATCGGGAATTTCATCGACCTTGAGATAGTACTGTTTTACAAATGCGATCGTCACTGACATCAAATCCTCTTCAGCTGTGCCGGACATGTAAAAATGCTGTCTGCCAACAATTTTACCTTCGCGCATTCTAAAAACAACACAACAGGAATCACTCCGATTCAACGCTGTGGCGACAATATCCCGTTCCGCAAAGGCAGGGTCGATAATCTTTTGTCTGTTCTGGAATGCTTCTATCGATTCAAGCTGATCGCGGACATTTGCCGCGACCTCAAATCTTCTTTCTTCAGCCAGCTTTTGCATGCGATCTTTTAACAGTTCAACGACCTTGCTGCTTTTTCCTCGAATAAAATTTTCAACAGATTCGATCATCTTGTGATAATCGGCAGAAGAGACATGCCCTTCACAGGGGCCCAGACATTTGTTAATATGATAATTCAAACAAACTCTGTATTTCCCTTGTCTGATCGTTTCATCGTTCAATGACAAATTACAGGCGCGAATCGGAAAGATTTTTTTCGCAGAGTTGAGTAAACGCTTCATGGAAAGAACATCCGTATAGGGTCCAAAATATTTGGATCCATCTTTAACTATTTTTCTTGTCGGAAAAATACGAGGAAATGCTTCATTCGTTATCCGAATATAGGGATAACTTTTATCATCTTTCAGGTTAATATTATAACGGGGACGGTGTTGTTTTACCAGGTTGGCTTCGAGTATAAGCGCTTCCACTTCAGAATCGGTAATAATGATCTCAAAATCAGATATACGCGAGATCATGCGCACAACTTTGAGATCGACAGATCTCGAGCTCTGAAAATATGACCGTACCCGGTTTCTCAGTACTTTGGCTTTACCGATATAGATTATCCTGCCGCTGTTGTCTTTAAAAAGATATACCCCGGGCCGGGAAGGTAAATGCTTTAATTTTTCTTCGATTTTATTCACGGTGGTTATGGAAATCAAATAAAAAGTCGCTTAAAACGGCTTTTTTATTCTTTATGATATGCGTTTTTTATCAGTTCTTCCAATCGTTTTTTTGGATCTTTGACAATTTCATCATCAACGAGAAACTGATCGCAATCCAACAATCTCAGACCATATTCATAATCGCTCAACATATCCCGACAGATCTGATCGAACGATTTACCTGTTTCCCTCGATCGCTGCCGAATCAGGTCAACGGCTTTACCGGTAAAGGATATCACGATACCGTTCTTGGCCAAAAACTCTTTCTGAAATTTTTTCATGGACGAATTCACCGTCAGTTTGTCCAGTTCTGCATCCGGATTGAGCAAGACCGATTTGGAGATCTTGAGCGATTTGATCTCGGTATCGGGTAGAGTCTTTTCGAAATGAATCAACAACCGGTCAGCCACGCTCTGCAATCCTCTTGCACCTGTTTTTTCTTCAAAAGCCTTTTCAGCAATATATTTCAGGGCGTCATTGGTGAATTCAAGCTCTATTCCATAAGCCTGAAAATCGCGCTTTTTTCCAAGAACAACCGTACTGGTCGGACTCTTTAAAATATTAAACAGACCATCCACATTCAGATCATCAAGGACAGTAACAATGGGCAAGCGACCGACAAATTCGGATTCAAAACCGTAACTGATCAGATCCTCGGTTCTGACATTTTTGAGCAATTCAATTTCCTTCTTCTTGCTGGTATTCTGGTCATCCAGTGAAGACCTAAAACCTACCGGTTGCTTGTTCATTCGGCGGCTGATTATATCCGCCATGCCGTTGAAAGCCCCACTCATCACAAAAAGGATATTTTTGGTATTGATTTTCTTGCGTTTCACCTTCCCGGTTCTTTGTGCTTCCATCGCGGCTTCCATCTGCGCCGCCAGATCATGTGGCGTTTTCATATCCACTTCAGATTCTTCCATCAATTTCAAAAGGTTTCGCTGCACACCGGAACGTGAAACATCGGGTCCATATGAACTGCCTGAAGAAGCAATTTTATCGATTTCATCGAGATAGATAATGCCATATTCGGCAAGCTTGATATTTCCATCCGCTTCATGTACCAAACCGCGAACCAGGTCTTCCACATCACCACCGACATAGCCGGTTTCGCTAAATTTGGTGGCATCTCCTTTAATAAACGGGACCCCGATCTTTTTAGCAATCAATTTGATGATATAGGTCTTTCCGACTCCTGTCGGGCCCAACATCAAAACATTGCTTTTGATGTTACCCATCAACTCTTCGAGTACGGTTTCGCTGGTTTCAAGCTTCATCCGGTTAAAGTGAGTGCATACTTTGGTGGCCAGGACTTCCAATGCATCATCCTGTCCGACGACATATTTTTTTAAAAAAGCGATCATTTCAGAAGGTTTAAGATCAAAATTAATGCTCGAAGGTATATCTGGTTTGCCCCCTTCTCCCTTAGGCTCCTCTGATCCCAAATCCGGCTCCTGTGGCACAACCACGGAATCGCCATATTTTTGTTTAAGAAATTCCGAAACCTCGTTTCTCAGGTCATCGGGATTCGGCATTTTCGTGTTTGACATAATTGTATCACCTCATGTTTTAACTTTATTATTTCAACAAACAAGCACTGCAATATGTTCCCCAAATTTCTCCCCGGAAAATTAATCGGATAATAGCAGGGTAAAATCAAAAGCAGGCGCAGAATGCGTAATTGCTCCTGCAGAAATATAATCCACGCCGGTTTCGGCAATCAGAGCCACCCGATCCAGTGTCACATTGCCGGATGCTTCCAACGCCACCCTGCCGTCTACCCACTTTACACAATCCCGCATCTCTTCAAGTGTCATGTTATCCAACATGATTTGATCTACCCGGGAGGCCAATGCCTCCTGAACCTCATCAAGCGTTTGCGTTTCTACTTCAATCTTTACTGTAAATCCATGGCTTTGCATATACTGACGACAATCACTTACCGCTTTGGTGATACTGCCGGCGGATTTGATATGATTTTCTTTTATTAAAAACATATCCCACAGGCCGGTACGATGATTTTGTGCGCCGCCAATCCGGGTGGCATATTTTTCCAGCAACCGCCATCCCGGGGTGGTTTTACGCGTATCGAGCAGTCTGGCGTTGGTATGGCTGATTTTATCCGTGAATTGACGCGTCATCGTGGCAATAGCGGAAAGTCTGGCTAAAAAATTTAATGCTGTACGTTCCGCGGTGAGGATAGAGAGAGCGGATCCGGATATTTGCATGATTTTACTGCCTTTTTGACAGATATCCCCCTCACCAAATACAATATCCACATTCAACGCTTTATTCACGGCGTGAAAAACACGTTGAGCCACAACCAAACCGGCAACACAGCCCTGTTGCCGTGCAAAAATCGCAGCAGATCCGTGATGTTGTACCAGAGCGTCGCTGGTAATATCCCCGCGTTGATCCAGATCTTCCTGTAAAGCCTGACGGATAAGCCCATTAATATTCTGCTCTAAATCGCGATTCATGCTGACCTATGATGTTATATGTTCATTACATTCTTTAATCTTCTGAGCAGCGGATTTACCGATGGGATGGTTTGTTCCCATTTCGCTAACGACTCTGCTAAAAAGATCTTTTGCTTTAATATAGTTACCTTCTTTTTTGTAGAGTTCACCGGCTTCATAAAGGGCAGTGGCGCCGAAGGGCAGTTTGTGTGGTTCACAGGCATACTTGACTTTCAGAAACTCTGACTTTGCTTTCTCGGTATCACCGCGATCCGCATAACATTTGGCAATCCAATACTGAATTTCCGTCCGGGTCTGGGCGTTTACCAGATGTTTGAGCTCTTTCATGTAGGCAATAGCCCGGTCATATTCCTTCAAACTATAGAGAAAAATACCTACTTTGGTCCGCTTGGCTGTAACATCCACTGCATTCGGATAGAGCCTGATATACTCTCGTGCAAGCGCGATTGCCCGGTCCCACAATCGAACATCGTCATATGCATTGATCAGCAAATGCAGGGCTGCCCTGCGCTTTGGTCCGTTCTCGTCATATTCAAGGACTTTATTACAGGCATGTATGCAGTTTTGAATTTGGCGATTTTCATAATAAAAATCCCCCAGGTTGAGATAAGCATCGGCGAGGATGTCGGGATCATCATATTCGGTTGTAATTTCGCTCAGCGTCGTAATCGCTTCATCCGTTTTATTAAGCACGACATATAGCCTGGCCAACCCCAATCTTCCCCGTCCGGCCAGGGGAATATTGTCATATTTTTTTACAATTGTCTTGAAATCTTTTTCCGCCTGATCGAAATTTTTCATCGAAATAGAGTACACTCCTCTCTCATAAAGAAAACGGGCCTCGAATTCGTCAGAGTCGAATTGTTTCTTAAAGCGATCTGCCAGTTGGTCGGCTTTTTGTCTGTTCCCGAGTTTATATTCACATAAAACCCGTCTTCCAAAGGCTTTCCGCCGGGCGTCATCCTGCAGATGGGGTATTTGCTGCAAATAAATCGCTCTGGCGCTTTCATAGTTACCGCGGTCATAGTACAGGTCCGCACTTTTTAACCTCGCCACCTGAGATAGCGTATCATTCGGAAAGAATGTAAACAATTCCTCAAAGTGGTGTATGGCCACCTCCAACTGTTCATTTTTTTCAGCCAACAATGCCATCTTATACAAAACCACGGCTTTGTTGGATTTTGTTAAAAAATAATAGTTTTGCAACGTTTTCATGGCAACCGGATAAGGCTCGGTATCAACCTTTAGCTTTGTCCATAACCACATGTCCTCATCAGGTACACTTTTCGCCAAATAGAGATAAAGATTGGAATGCAAAGGCATTACCTTTTTCTGCAAACACCTCTGTGCAGCCTGGGTTTCTCCGGATTCGTAAAAACATTTACACAGCAGCGATTCTGCAATTCGAGCATGGTTGCTGTAAAATGCTTTTTGCAGGATGTTTTGCAACAG
Organism: Candidatus Zhuqueibacterota bacterium; assembly: GCA_014728085.1. Lineage (GTDB taxonomy): Bacteria > Zhuqueibacterota > Zhuqueibacteria > Residuimicrobiales > Oceaniaggregativiventaceae > Oceaniaggregativivens_A. Next base: position 50,608 of record WJMF01000110.1, on the reverse strand, counting down.
GCCTTCGGCTTTATTATATTCTTTATGATCGATATAATATCTGGCCATTTTCACCGCAGCTTTGACGTTTTGAGGATGATCCGGATAATCGCGAATAAAAGTACTTAAAATCTGATAAGCAGAATCAACATGCCCCTTTTGTTTCAGTATATAAAAAGAAAGTAGTTGATGGGTGCCCGCACGGCCTTCGGGCAGGCTGTCCAGTGAAGAGAGGGTCAGGGAATACTGCCGGTTTTTTTCGAACGCACAACTGTATAAATGGAACAGTGTTTCGATCTCTTCAGGGGTTGAATCGTCGTACTTTGGGTGAGTGACGATCTGTCTTAAAATATCGACACTATCGACGAGCGTTGTGCTTCTGATCAATTGAATCCTGAACTCAAGCAGATTCGAGCGCTCATGCCAGCCGGTCCGGCTCACGGATTTGTTTAGAATGTTCAGGGTCTGTTCAAGGGTATCGAGATGAGAATCACCAAGTTGCATTTTACCCTGATCGTAAGCGTTTTCAAACAACCGCGCATGGCACAAAGCAACATAATATAATAGTTCAGAGGTGGGAATGGTTTCATTTCCGTCTCTTTGCAGAGAACGTTTGAAAAGCGTCAAGGCCAGCGAATAGTTTTTCTCTTTCTGCGCCAGGGTCTTGCCCAGGCTATAGAGCTCTTCCGCCGGAATAGACCCTGTCACGGAAGATGAAAGCAGTTGTGATAAAAGCCGGTTTTGCGATTGGTTGGAGGGAGTATAAAATTTCTGCAAAAAGGCAATCCGGTTGAGCGCAGTCATATAATCATCGCCATGAGGATAAGCATTGAGATACTCTTTATATTCCCCGATCGCTTGTTCGGGCTGACCGGACTTTATCTTACACAGCGCAATATGGAATTGAGCATTGTCGACCATGGGACTAAACGGTGCAATTTCGGTCAGAGCGGTAAGACTCCGAATAGCACCGTCGTAATCCTGTAATTCGTTTACCTGCAGATTGCTCAAATAATAGAGAACCTGATCCATATCATCTGTCAGGACTCTGTCACGGCTATGCAGCCGTAACAATCTCACCGCCTCACGCGGGGCTTGTTGCTGCACGTATAGATCTGCAAGATTAAAAAGACTGTGCATTTTAATCAATGCATAGATGGAGGATGAATCCGGTGTATCGATCAAACGCTCAAATGCAGTTTTGGCAGCAACAAGACGGTCATTGAGTTTCAACAATACAGCCTTGCGATAGACAATGCTCAAGTGGCTGTGATCCGGATCATCAAGAGAAATATTTTCAATGGCAGCTAAAGCATCAGGGTGATTTTTTAACGCAAAGTAATTGTCTGTTTGCAGAACATAAAGCTCTGTACGGTGTTCCGGTAAGAGATCTTGATTGAGAATATTCTCAATCAAGCGATTAGAATCATCAAACCTTCCGCTGAGATGAAGCATTTGTGCATGCTCGATAGCGGCTTTACCCTTTACCGGGGTATATTGACTTGATAAAAGTTCAACAACGACAGAATCCGCCGCATTGAAACGGCCGATGGTTTTTAAAAGAGATGATTTCAGCAACAAGGCTTCTGCGAAAAGGGGATCATCCGGATCGGAATCCGAAAACGCCTGCAGCACCTGCAAGGCCAGCTTTGGTTGATTTTGTTCCTTTCGAATTTTTGCCAGGGTTAATCTGGCCTGATGTCGGAGCGGATGTGTGGGATACTGTTCCAGCACGACATGAACGGCGTCGGAAGCGCGGATTAATTTATCCGCCGCAAGAAATGCCAGTGCTGCGTTGATTTGCGCCTGAGGTATGAAATCACTTTCAGGGCTGAAAAGCCGAATTCTTTCAAAAGTCAGTGCAGCTTCACCGGCCTGGCCGTTCTGCAAAAGTATATTGGCCAGATGAAACTGCCCCTGATCGATAAAACTGGATTGAGGATATTTCAACAATAAAAGACGATAGGTTGCGATGGCGTTTTGGGGCTGCCCGGATTTTTCCAGGTTCAGTCCGGCTCGGAAACAAGCCTCAGGAGCTCGTAAGCTGTTGGGATAATTTTCCATATAGAGCGCAAATTGCTCAGCAGCCAGGTCATGCAGGCCCTGATTTTCAAGTTTTTGCGCAAAGATAAAATCCTGATCTTCCTGAAACCTGCCATCCTGCGAGGATAATGAAGCTGCCAGGATTAACATCACCAAAATCAATTTATTCTTCATCGACAACATCTCCGTTTTTATATCAGGCGGATGATTCCACTACATCCGCAATTTACAACTATGCCCGCTTTGACTGATACGAATCATGCTCCACCTCTGATCCGTTTTGAGCATTAAAACGAGATAACGCGCAAAAAGCGAGAATTTTACAAATACGCTATTCCGTCAGGCAGCAAGCTCTATCTCAAGAGTCATAACAAGAACGAGAATATTTATTTCCCGGTTAAAATCGCCATAGATCATTGAAATTTGCCTACCCGGTAATAGATTTCGAACCCTAAAGAATCTCTAATTTGGCATAGGGTAAAACCAGGCGTCGTTTTCCAGCGCTATCGAACAGAACCACCAGCTTGGGATGATGTGACGATGGATCGATTTGCAGAATGGTGCCCTTACCAAATGTCTGATGCTCTACCCGCATCCCGACGCGCAGTTCGGACTGTTCCTGAGATTCATTTTCATAATCAGGCATCGTTTGATCTTCGGACTCGGGAAGAAAAGTTCGTCTTCGGGGAATACTGTTTCTGCCGACGTGGATCACATCTATAAAGGAAGCATCGAGTTCCTTTATGAAACGAGAGGTATAGGAGCGATTGTTGCCTCCATACCGTCTTCTCGATCGCGCCCATGAAAGATAGAGACAATTCATTGCCCGGGTGGCACCTACATAAAACAATCGTCGCTCTTCTTCCAATTCCATGGGATCAGCAGAGCTGCGTGAAAGCGGAAACAACCCTTCCTCAAGGCCGACGATGAAAACAACGGAAAATTCCAGTCCTTTTGCCGAATGAAGGGTCATCAGGGTAACCGCGTTGCCCTTGTCATCCCAGTTATCAATGTCGGTGGTTAAAGAAACATTTTCGAGAAATCCCTCAAGGGTGACCGGCTTGTCCTGTTGTTTGGAAAATTCCGCAATGGCGACCAACAGTTCTCTGATATTATCAATACGAGTCAGAGATTCAATGGTTCCTTCTTCTTTGTAGATTCGTATTATACCGAGTTCTTCGATTAGTGAGGAAGCAAGCTCGGCGGGTAAGAGATCATTTTTGACTTGTGAATATTTATTCAGCATTTTGTAAAATCGCTTTATACTTTGCCGGGCATTTTGCTGAAGGGTATCGACGTTGTCAATATTTTTCAGGGCATCCAACAGAGACAGGTTATTCTTTTTTGCATATGCCTCAATTTTGCCAAAGGTAACGCTGCCGATTCCGCGGGTGGGAAAATTGATGATTCGGCGAAGGCTGATGGCATCAGAGGGATTGCAGAGCACGCGCAAGTAAGCGAGGACATCTTTAATTTCTTTTCGTTCATAAAATTTAACCCCGCCGACGATAATATAGGGTATGGATTCAGATCGCAAAGCTTCCTCGAGTACCCTGGATTGTGCATTGGTACGGTATAAAACGGCAAAATTGGAAAAGTTATAGCCCCCATTTTTGAGCTCATATCCGATTCTGTCGCTGACCATCTTTGCTTCTTCCAGTTCCGTATCAACTTGAATAAGGACGACCTTATTCCCTTTTTCTTTTTCCGTCCACAGTTTTTTGGGATGGCGCTGATGATTGTTTTTTACCACAGAATGTGCTGCTGCCAAAATATTTTGAGTAGAACGATAATTTTGCTCGAGATGAAATTTTTTGCATTCAGGATAATCTTTTTCAAAATCAAGGATATTTTTAATTTCGGCCCCCCGCCAGCGATAGATGGATTGATCATCATCGCCCACCACACAAATATTGCGGTGCTTGCCGGCAAGATATTTCAAGACGACATATTGAGCACGATTGGTATCCTGATACTCGTCAACCAGAATATATCTGAATTTATCACTATAATAATCCAGGATAAGAGGGAAACGCTCAAACAATTCAATCGGCTTTAACAACAGATCATCAAAATCCATGGCATCCATTTCCCGTAAACGCCGCTGGTATTCGCGAAAAATAGCGGGGAGTTGAACATCCAGATAATTGTTCTGATTTTGTTCCAGCTGTTTAAACGTTAACATGGCGTTTTTTGCGGCGCTGATTTTATGGGCAACCGCTCTGGGGGGAATATCCTGTTGCTTTAATTTAAAATCTTTAAGAATCGTTTTAATCAAGGTGACCTGATCATCTTGATCGTAAATGGAAAAGCTTTTTGTGAATCCGAGGCGTTGACCCTCTTGCCGCAATAACCGGGCGAAGAGTGAATGGAAGGTTCCGATCCACATGCCGGACATCCTGTTGGGAATCAGCCTGGCAACCCGTTCACGCATTTCTGCAGCAGCTTTGTTGGTGAAGGTCATGGCGAGGAGTTCTTTGGGTTCAGCCAGGCCATTGGCCAGCAGATATGCGATCCGGTAGGTCAGAACGCGTGTCTTGCCGCTGCCGGCTCCGGCCAAAATCAAAACCGGGCCTTCGGTTTCCGCTACCGCCTGTTTTTGAACAACATTGAGATCGGATTTGAGCCAGTGCAGATCACTGTTCGTTATTGTTGCCAAGTGCTTCCTCCCTTTTCTGACGTGCAACCCTCGCGCGGATTTTGTCAAATTTACGTTTTGCGTTGAGATGGTCTCTGAGATTGGTGCTGAAAACATGCCCCCCCCTTCCATCTGCAACAAAATAAAGATAATAAGTGGAAGCAGGGTTTAAAGCCGCACGTATCGCAACCTCGCCGGGATTATTAATCGGCGCCGGCGGCAGACCGGCATATAAATAGGTATTGTAAGGTGAATCGATTTCGAGATCGCGATTCAGCAAGCGACGCGGTCCGTCTGATATAATATACTGAATGGTCGGATCCGCCTGCAACGGAATTCCGCGCTCAAGTCGGTTGTGATAGACCGAAGATATATAGACCATTTCGCTGTCCAACACAGCTTCGCCCTGGATGATGGACGCCAGAATCAGCGTTTCATAAAAAGAGTAACCCAGGTCTCTCGCCTTTTTATGAACCAGACTATCGTCAAAAACGCGCTGGAAAAGCTTAACCATGCTTTGAATTATCTGTTCCTCTGTAATGCCAAAGGTAAAATGATAGGTTTCGGGGAACAGAAATCCTTCCAGTGTCGAATGACCGATATTCAGACCGGCAGCAAAGAGGGAATCAGATGTCAGCATGACAAAGCGGGATGAATCCGCCTTTACTTTTTTTTCCATCAGAGCGGCGATCTGACGACTGGTTATACCCTCCTGAACCGTTACTTTTATAAAGGATTGTTTTCCTTTGCTGAGTTTATCAAGCACATGATATATTGAGCTCTTTTGCGGCAGGAGATACTGACCCGCTTTAAGTTGATTATGCCGTTGGGTGAGTCGGGCTAAAAAGACAAAAAGAGATGCATCGGATATGATATTTTTTTCCTGCAAATTTTCTGCAATTTGAAGCGGTGTTTCACCATAGGTAACGCGAAATTGTATTGGTTCCTCTTTTACCGGTGTAAAAGGGTAGAAAAAAAGCATAACACCGGCAAACAAAAAAATCATAACGACTACAAAAATAATCAGTTTCATTTATCTGCCCTGATTTTTTCATGCAAATAATAATTATCTGAATATGACCTTTAATTTAAAAATTATTTGTATAAATAACAAAGAAATCATAAAAAACATGTGTAAGCGTGGCAATCCCCAGGCCTCGCCAATAATAGAGAACACAAAAAAAGAGACCGGCTAAAAAGCGAAACAAGGCGCTATAGAGATCAAACGGCATATTCCAGTAATGTATCCATACAAACGCGACCGAGGACAAGAGTGCCGCTATATAGTATCCCAATTCCGGACGCAAATGAACACCCTCTATAAGCATAAAAGCACTGTAATAAAACAAAAGCGCTCTGAAAATCAATTCTTCATAGCCGCCGGCACCCAGTGAAAGGCCGATTTGAAGAACAAGCGATTGACCGCTGTTGGTTGCAGCGAGTATGATGAATTTGGACAGATTGGAAACCAAAAGCCCGACAATGAACGCATATACACTGCTTTCCAGTATCATCATGGGGAGATACTGAATTTTAATGGACAACGGCGGGCGTTTGTGCAGCCATATCGCAGCGCTGATAAGCACAACAAATCCCAAAGAACCGATATCGGCTGCAATTCCAGCGCTTTTCACCAGGGTTCGCAGGAGTAAATCAACGGAATTGCGGTAGATAATATTTCCGTAATTGCAATAAGAAAGTATAATTTCGTATACTAAAATGGTGACAAGCGTAATCAATACGCCATAGGTATCGTTGCAGGATTCCGGGAAATAGGGAAATTTTCGTTTCTTTTTGGCCAATTCAACTATCGGGTTTAATTGACAAAAGCTACAAGCGATTCCGTTTCTGCCAGTCCTTCAAGCGTTTCAAGTCCCAGGCATTAATAACATCGAGTTTGCTGCACCATCCACGACGGGCCGTACCGACACCGAACTGAATCATCTCGAGATGTTGATCGTGATGCGAGTCGGTATTGATCGCAAGTTTAACACCGCTTTCAACCGCCAATTTTGAATGTATATCATTTAGATCGAGACGATCCCAAAAGGAATTGATCTCCAGTGCTGTGCCGGTTTTTACGGCCATATCGATTATTGTTTTCATGTCTACCGAATAAGCCTCACGACGTGAAATCAAACGCCCGGTCGGATGACCAATGACGTCGACAAACGGATTCTTCATCGCTTCCATTATGCGCAAAGTCGGATCGGATTTAAAGGCGCTATGAATCGAAGCGATCACAAAATCAAGCTGTTCGAGGACGTTATCGGAGAAATCCAGCGTGCCGTCGGGCAAGATATCCACTTCAATACCCGACAATAGGGTAAAATCGGTATATTGTTGATTTAAAGCTCTGATTTCATCCTGTTGTCGCCATAATCTCTCCTCACTCAACCCGTTAGCATAAAAAGCTGATTTTGAATGATCACAAATCGCTGCGTACTCGTAACCAAAATCGCGTAAATGACCGGCCATTTCCGCTATACTCATGTGTCCATCGCTGTAAAGCGAATGTATATGAAGATCGCCTTTAATATCCGTAATTTCAATAAGGTCCGGCAAACGGTTTTCCAATGCAGCTTCGATTTCACCGCGGTCCTCACGGAGCTCCGGAGCAATAAAGGGCATGTCAATGGATTGATAAACCTCAGCTTCCGACTCACCGGCAATTTGTCGCTCCTGCTGAAAAACGCCATATTCATTTATCTTCAGCCCTTTTTTTCTTGCCAGCTCACGTACCCTGACATTATGTGCCTGAGAACCGGTAAAATATTGCAAAGCTGCTCCAAAACTCCCGGACGGAACCACTCGCAGATCAACCTGTAATCCATCCTCCAATAGAACCGATGCTTTGGTTTGACCGGCGCCAATTTTCCGCCTGATAGCGGGAAAGCTGAGAAAATGTTTTATGGTATCCCGGCTTTTATCCGATTCAGCTAAAATATCAATATCATGCACAGTTTCTTTAAAACGTCGAATCGAACCGGCCGGAAGGATGCGATTGATCAGAGGCTCTTTGTGGTTTTGCATATGGTCTATAATCGCCCCAACAACGGGCAAAACGGCTGCGATGGAGAACCGATCTGAAACGCTTTTCAAAAATTCAATACCTTTTTTCAGATTCATGATCTTTTTGGCGCCCATACCCGGTAAAGCGGCAAGACGACCATCCTCAAGCACACGCTGCAAATCTTCCACGGTCTCAACGTTTAGCTCTTTGTGGGCAAGGGCGGCGGTTTTGGGACCATACCCCTGAATCGATAACAGAGTAAACAACTCTTCAGGTATTTCAGCGATCAAGTTTTCAAAAGCCCCTACTTTGCCCGTCTGTATATACTCACTGATCTTTTCCTGTAATGCCTTGCCGATACCGCTGAGCTCGGATAGCCTTTTCTCCTTCCATAATATCTCTATATCTTCAATGCTGTCGGATATTACCCGGCTTGCCTTGCGATAGGCATTTATTTTAAAGACATTCTCACCCTGAAATTCGAGTATATCGGCAAATTTGGTGAACAATTGTGCAATTTCTTTATTTTTCAGCATCATACAGTTCTGTGTTTTTTGAAAATTGAAACAGCATCACCCCATATCCCGCTTTTGAGCAAAATCCTTCAGCGGTTAGTCAGCATCCCCGAGGTGACCGGCCAAAAGTTCCAGTCCTTTCAAGTAACTGTTAACCCCCTCACCACTGATCTGATCAAGACAAATCTCTTTAAGGACGGAACGTTTTCTAAATGGTTCCCGCTCCTGAATATCTGAAAGATGGACTTCCACACAGGGGAGTGCAACAGCGCTGATTGCATCCCGTAAAGCATAACTATAATGCGTCAGGGCAGCCGGATTGATCAATATACCCTTGGCATCATGTCGATTTTCATGAATAAAGTCAATAATATCGCCTTCGTGATTGCTCTGAAAATGCTTGACCTGCAGCTTGAGCCGCTCCGCCTTTGTATCAATCATCTCATCGATTTTTGACAGGGTAAGCGTGCCATATATTTGTGGTTCCCGCTCGCCGAGAAGATTCAGATTGGGACCATGAATAACCAATATCATTGAATACCTCTTTGTCACAATAATCTGTACACGATCATGAAAACGTTTACTTGTTACTGAAACGCTTCTGTTAACCAGAGATTAAGATTTTCTTTGCAATAACAACTCAATCGACTCTCTTACCTGATTTTCTGCAAGTGCTTTTGTCAATATCGGTTGAGCGATATCTTTAAGCAAAACCCAAAGCTGACCGGTAGGCTGTCTTTTTTTGTCCTTTTCCATTGCAGAAACGATATCATCCACAGAGACAAAAGCGGGAATTTCGGGCGGATAAAGTTTTTGTACCAGCTCAATTGCCGCCTGACAGGTGTTATCCGGCAATCCCTGCGTCAGTGACAGTTGCAGGGCAGCCAGCATCCCGTGACAAACCGCCTCACCGTGGAAAAAAGTATCATAGTGTGTAACCGATTCGAGAGCATGCCCGATGGTGTGTCCAAAATTGAGAATGGCTCTCTTTCCGCCCTCCTGTTCATCCTCTTCGACGATCCGGGCCTTGAGGCGGCAACAGCTATGGATAATGGATTCGGTTAATTCTGTATTGGACAACGCCTCAACTTGAGCGATTTTTTCCCGCAAGAATTGATACAATTGATGATCGCCGATGAGAGCCGTTTTAATGACTTCAGCCAATCCCGAGCGAATATCGCGATGCGACAGCGTTTTTAAAACCTGCGGATCGATAACTACAAAGTCTGGCTGATTAAAGGCTCCGATAAGATTTTTGCCTTTGCTGTGATTTATACCTGCCTTTCCGCCAACACTGCTGTCTACCTGTGACAAGAGCGTGGTGGGTATCTGTGCATAATGTATACCGCGCATAAAGGTTGCAGCGACGAATCCGGCAAGATCGCCAACGACACCACCACCAAAAGCGATGATCATCGAGTTGCGCGTCGCACGATGATCGACAAGGGCGTCGTAAAGCTCTTCGGCAATCTTTAGCGATTTTGAAGCTTCACCCGGCGTTACGGTCAGAGTAACCACCGGAATGCTAAAATAATCAAAAAAGCGTCGAATCCTCTCTCCATAGAGATCTTCGACGGTGTGATCACTTGTGATAAAAAGCCGATCAGAAGACACCAGGGGGCGCAAAAACTCGGGATTGCCGGTCAGCGCTCCACTCTGAATAAATATCGGATAACTTCGTTTGCCGAGGTTCACTTTAATTTGACGCATAATCATTCCAAAGTGTTTTAAATATGGTTGCTGCCAATTCATCGGCTGGAACAGTTTCCCGACTCTTGAAGATATAATCGGCACGACAATAATAAGGTTCGCGTTCCTGCAAGAGAGACTGTATCCGGCTTTGAAGTTCAGATTTTGAATAACCGGACATTAGCGGCCGGTTTTTTTTTCTGGAAATCCTGTCTGCAAGCACGTCCAGGTCTGCCTGCAGGCATATGGTGAGACCGGTTTCCGTCAATCGCTGCCAATTGATGGGATCGAGGACAGCACCGCCGCCAAGTGAAATAACCGCTTCCCGTTTCCGCGTCATCATCTCGACGGTTTGCCGTTCGAGTCTTCTGAAATACTTTTCACCCTGCAAGCTGAAAAGTTCTGCGATGGTATGCCCGCTTGTCTTCTCGATAAAATCATCCGTATCGAAAAAGGCCCTCTGCATCATACCGGCAAGAACTTTTCCCACCCTCGATTTGCCGGTTGCCATAAATCCGACCAGATAAATGTTATGTTCTTTCAAGTGGTATTTGTGGTAATTCATCAAAACGCTCTTTCATCTCTGTCACAGAATCTCCTCCGAGCTTTTGTAGGAGGGAATCAGCCAATACAAGAGCAAGCATTGCTTCTGCAACAACGACTGCAGCAGGTACGGCGCAAACGTCCGCTCGTTCTCTGAACGCTTTTTCAGGATGTAATGTGCCGGCATCAATGGATCTGAGTGGACGGCTCATTGTCGGTATTGGTTTCATTGCCAGACGGACGACAACGGGTTCGCCGTTGCTCATACCGCCTTCGATTCCACCGGCATTGTTGCTCGGGCGATAATAGGTCCTGGCTTTATCTGGCAATATTTCATCATGGACCTCACTGCCGGGCAGCGATGCGGCATCCTTTCCGAGTCCGATCTCCACGGATTTGATGGCATTGATGCTCATCATAGCAAGGGCGATCAAACCATCGAGTTTTCGATCGTAATGAACATGGCTGCCCAAACCGACGGGTATTCCGATAGCGACAACTTCAAAAATGCCACCGAGAGTATCTCCGGTTTTCCTGGCACTTTCGATACGGGCGATCATTTTTTCTTCCGCTGAAGCGTCTGCACACGCGACCGAAGAGTTCTCGACGCGCTCCATATAATGACGCCATTTTTCCAGTGAATGGCGCTGCTGCAGCAACGAGAGTGCTGAATGACAGGTTGATATGCTTTCTATTTGAAGAACATGGCCAAAAACTTCGATACCAAAGGCTTTGAGAAGTTTTTTCGCAACCGCACCGGCTGCTACCCGCATAGCGGTTTCCCGGGCGGAAGACCTTTCAAGTATATTGCGGAGATCGTTGTGACGGTATTTTACCATACCGGCAAAATCGGCATGTCCCGGTCGTGGCATTTGCAGCAGGTCAGCAGGCTGGTCGACCTCTATGATTGACATTTTTTTCTGCCAGTTGATCCAGTCTTTGTTTTCGAGAAGAAGAGAAATTGGGCTGCCAATGGTTTTACCATAGCGCACGCCCGACAAGATTCGGGCCCGATCTGTTTCTATTTTCATCCGGTCGCCCCGGCCATACCCTCGCTGTCGTCTGCCAAGCTCTCCGGCAATATCGCTTTCGCTTAACCGTAAACCTGCCGGTACACCTTCGATAATTGTATTCAGGGCAATACCATGAGATTCCCCTGCCGTCAAAAAGCGTATTCGATTCAAAATCATAATCGGCTCTGCAAAATATGGCGAATTTTTTTTAATTTAGGCGCTTCAAGTCGAAGAGGTTGCTTTGTCCAGATTCGCAAAGATTCCAGTCCCTGGAAAATCAACATATCAATCCCATTTTGTATTGTTGCGCCCTTGTGTTCTGCATCCAGCAATAATTTGGTTTTTTCCGGATTATAAACCAAATCGTAAACAAAGTGAGCATCATGAAAAACGTCGCTCCTCAACAAACTCTCTCCGGTATGAGGATACATGCCTGCAGAAGTGGTGTTGATAATAATTTTACAGTCAAACGCGATATCGTTGAGCTGCTTCCTGTCGATGGCTTGCACTTTGGAAACGGTTAGGGCGTTATGGCAAAAGTCGAGAAAAGCACGCAGTCTCTGAGCCGAGCGGTTATAAATCCATATTTTTTTGACATCCAGTTTCTCCAGTGCATAGACGACTGATTTGGCCGCACCGCCGGCACCGAGCAACAACACCTCGGCATTTTTAAACCAATATTTCCTTTGACCGAGAGATTCCGTAAAACCATATGGATCCGTAACGTGAGCCTGAATTTTTCCTGCATTCAACTCAAGTGTATTGATCGCACCCACAAGCTTAACGTCTCTATCTTTTTCATCCACAAGTCCCAGGAGGGCTTCTTTGTGAGGTATGGTTACGTTTAACCCGATGACCCCCAATGCAGACCCACCTTTAATGGCATTCTTCAATTCGGAAGGATGTACATTAAAAGCAACATAAACCGCATTGAGTTTATAATTGCTCATGAACCAGTTATGCAATACAGGGGACAAGCTGTGTTCGATCGGATATCCTATAACGCCGTATACGCAGGTACTCGTATTAATCATTCCGAATCTCATCAAGAATATCAAAAAAGCCGGGAAACGATATATCGACGCATTCGGCACCCTTTATTACGGTCTTTCCGTCGGCAATTAATCCGGCGATGGCAAACGACATGGCTATACGATGATCCCCGTAGCTGTCTATAGTGGCGCCGGTGAGTGGGGTGGGACCGGTAATTAAAAGGCCGTCTTTGCTTTCTTTAACATTGGCATTCATTTTTTTAAGATTACTTACGATTGCCTTTATGCGATCGGACTCTTTGACTCTGAGTTCCTGCGCATCCCGTATGATGGTTGTTCCTTCAGCCTGGGTGGCGGCAATGGACAGGATTGGGATTTCATCGATGATATTGGAGATTATTGATCCCTGCAGGGTCGTCTGATGCAGTGAGGACGATTTTGCGATTAAATCCGTCCGGGGTTCATTGTTGATGACCTTTTCGCGGCTTTTTTTAATCCGGGCGCCCATAGAAGAGAGTGCATCGAGTACACCGATTCTGGTCGGATTGGTCCCCACATTGGTAATTTCAATTTCAGAATCAGGCAAAAGACAGGCCGCAACGAGAAAAAAGGCAGCTGCAGATATATCTCGGGGGATATCAATATCACAGGCTTGTAAATCGGCGGGTCCTTTGACCCCTGCACCGCCCATTGAATATTGGGCCTTGACGCCGAATTCACCCAACATTCGTTCGGTGTGATCTCTGGATGCCGAGCGTTCAGTAACCCGGGTAATACCGCGGGCATAAAGCCCGGCTAGTATAATAGCCGACTTGACCTGGGCACTGGCAATAGGTGAGGCATAATCAATGGCCCGTAAAGGGCGTCCGATGATTTTAAGGGGAGCGCGATAATTATTGTTTTCGATTTGTGCCCCCATTTGCTCGAGGGGATCAATAATTCGGCGCATCGGCCGTTTGCGCAATGACTCATCCCCATCAATCGTACTGATAAAGGTTTGTGCGGATAAAATACCTGTTAAAAGACGCATGGTTGTCCCGGAATTACCGGCATCAAGCTTGCTCCTGGGTTGCTTCAGACCTTCCCGGCCCACTCCCTGCACAACAACATCGGTTTTGCTGCGTTTGATCTTAACGCCCAGTTTTCTCAGACAAGAAATGGTACTGAGGACATCCTCACTGGTGGATATTCCGCTGATGCAGGATTCACCGGAAGCGATGCCGGCAAGCAAAAGGGCGCGATGAGATATGGATTTGTCACCCGGCAAAGACACGGTCCCGGACAAAAAACGGCTTGGTGATAGGGTTTTTTCTGCCATTTTACTCCCTCTTTCTGCATTCAAATCCATTTTGGCTTAGATGATGATTGGCCTGGTCCCGGTCAGATTCCGAGCTAAAGGCCAACCGTATCGTACCACCTTCGTTTTCGCGAATCTTTAGTACCTCAATATCCTTGATGTTGATATTCTCTGCTGCAAGAAATTTAGAAATATCAGCGATCATTCCCGGCCTGTCTTCAACGGAAACCAGCAAATCATAATGTGGTTTTAAAAATCCTTTGGTATCTTTGGGAATGGAAAGCCGGCTTTGAGCAGCTCTATCAAAGTATTTACCGATTGTATTATCCTGTAGCGCCTTTTTTATAGTCTGTAGTTCTGTGATATAGGCATCTATATAATTTTCGATCATATCGTTATTCGTTTGCAAAATATCGGTCCAGATTCCAAAGGGGCTGGAAGAAATTCGCGTCATATCGCGAAATCCGCCCGCAGCCATTTTTAAAAAATGAGGACTTTCGAGCTGGCGACTGGCGGCGAGATGCATTAGTGCCACTGCCGCCATTTGAGGCAAATGACTTACTGCAGCGGCTATTTCATCGTGCAGATTGGGCAGGAGTAACAACACCTTGGCTCCGATAAATTCCAGCAGTTCTCCAAACGCACGCTTATCTTCTTCATTTAAAGGACGGCCAGGGGTGAGAACCCAGGTCGTATTTTCAAATAAAAACGGATCAGCCGCATCAATGCTGCTAAACTCTGATCCGGCCATGGGATGTCCACCGATAAAATTGACATCTGAGGGCAAATGAATATTGGCGATTTCCATGATCTTTCGCTTTGTACTTCCAACATCGGTGATGAGTGCCGATGGTTTGACAAACTTGCCGATCGTTTGCAAAATTTTGATGATTTCCGCGATCGGTGTACATAAAAAGATCAGGTCTGCATCTTTAACTGCGTTTTCAATATCCGGTTTGATATAAGCCTTGTCAACAGCGTTTCTCTCCCTGGCTTGCTGAATGATCTCTTCACTATCCACACCAACAATGGTCCCGGTGTACCCCTTTTTTTTCAGGGCCAGGGCCAGCGAGCCACCGATCAGACCAATCCCGACGATAGCGATATGATTATAGTTTTGCATTATTCACTCACAAAGTTTTACCGATTGTCCAGGCAATGGTTTGAAGTTCCTGCATAAGTCGTGAAAATTGATTTGGGTAAAGAGACTGGGCACCATCAGAGAGGGCGTGGTCAGGATCATGATGGACTTCAATGATTAATCCGTTTGCGCCTGCAGCGATGGCCGCCCGGGCCATGGGAGCAACGTGGTCACGACGTCCGGTGCCATGACTGGGATCAGCAATAATAGGAAGATGACTGAGACTCTGCGTAACCGGGATAGCGCTGATATCCATTGTGTTTCGAGTGTACGTCTCAAAGGTGCGTATACCGCGCTCACAAAGGATAATTTGATAATTGCCACCAGACATGATGTATTCCGCCGCCATGAGCAGTTCTTCGATTGTTGCTGCCAGGCCGCGCTTTAAAAGAATTGGTTTTTTGATATTGCCGAGCTCTTTAAGCAATGGAAAATTCTGCATGTTTCGAGCCCCGACTTGAATAATATCAACATATTCAATCATGGCATCCAGCTGTCCGATCTCCATCATTTCCGATACGGTTGCGAGTCCCAGTTCATCTGCAATTGAATTCATTATTTTTAGTCCGTCGATGCCCAACCCCTGAAATGAGTAGGGTGACGTTCGTGGTTTAAAGGCACCCCCTCGTAACAACCTGGCCCCGGAGTTTTTGATGCTTTGGGCAATCGCATAAAGCTGCTTTTCACTTTCGATGGAACAGGGCCCCGCTATCATAGCAATATGATCTCCGCCAAAAAGAGCCCCTTTTACCTGAATAACGCTGTCATCCGGGTGAAAAGTGCGGCTGGCCAATTTATAGGGTTGGGTAATACGCAGAACTTCATGTACCCCTTCCATCACTTCAAATTCACGCAAATCGATTCCGCGTTTATCCCCGATCGCTCCCAAAATGGTACGAGTGACGCCATCTACCCGATGAATCTGAAACCCCTTTTCTTTCAACCTTAATTCGACCGCTTCAATTTGTCCCTTGGTGGCGGTCTCATCCATTACGATAACCAAAATTAACCTCGAAAAAGTTGTATTTGTTTGCAAATTTTAATAATATCAGAAAAAACAAGCTGAATATGTTCTGATGAAAGGGGACCCTGATTGCTGGATAGAACATTTTCCAGTACACTGCTCTCGCGTTTGGGGTGATACAGGGGTAAGTTCTGCGACTTTTTAAGTTCACCGATTTGCAGGGCCACTTTTGCCCGCTCGTTGAGCAGTTGTAACAACTGCTCATCCAATGTATCGATTTTTAAACGCAATTCATCCAATTGCATACCGGACTCCAAAAAAAAACCCACTACGTTTTTTGGCGCAGTGGGTGAGTTGCGGTTGTTTCTTTTATCAAGTCAGCGCTCGCCCTCTACGACAGAAAAAAGATCGTAATAATAAAAATAATTAAATATTTTAAGCTTCCGTTTCATATCCGCTATTTGTTAATAAATGATACTTTAGAAAGGTTAAAAAATTACCACCCATTGTCAAGATATTTTTTCATTCAATGTATGTGCCTGTTCCTTTACTTTCCTGATAGCATTAACAATATCATCCATATCCTCGCGGGTACCCAGCAACATATTTTGCCGCAGCCAAATGGCCTGATCATTACAAAGAGATTCGGTAACCGGACAATGGAATGCGGAATAGTCAATGGGAAAATCCACACTCTTGCCACGGCGTCCAAAAGACTTGTTGAGGAAAACCGGTTGTTTATACAAAGGCAAAGAATAACCGCCGTTCGCAGGGATGCCCTCTTTTTGCAGGGCATGTATGATGCTGTTTTTGCTTTTGGAGCCAAACTCAGCAGGGATTATTCGAAAAACAAAGATATGACAAGCATGATCTGAAATACGGTCATCAGGTCGACAGATTTCGATTCCAGGAATATCCGCGAGCTTTTCATTGAGGTATTCGAGATTTGCCAGCCGGATTTTGTGCAGTTCCGGGTAGCGCTGCAATTGTGCCAGTAAAACCGCAGCCTGAAATTCGGTCAGGCGATAATTCCCACCATAATAAAAATGTTCGTACCATTCCCCATCATCACTTCGGCCGCAATTGGCATGAGAGCGGGCCATTTTGGCAACAATACTATCATTGGTCAATAGAATTCCACCCTCACCGCTGTTAATATTCTTTGAAGACTGGAAACTAAAAACGCCTGCCTTGCCGATGGCACCAACAGGAAGGCTGTCCCATTTTGCCCCCCAGGCCTGTGCTGCGTCCTCGATGATGACGAGATCATGTTTACGGCCGATGGCGAGAATTTCATCCATATTTGCAGGGCGACCGGCAAAATGAACCGGCATAATAGCTGCCGTCTTTTCTGTAATCGCTTTTTCAATTTCTACAGGATTGATATTGCAGGTCTCTGCTTCAACGTCGACAAAGATCGGGACGCATCCCACTTCAATTACAGCGGTTGCCGTAGCGATAAACGTATAAGCAGGGACAATGACCTCCGCGCCGGCCTCGACATCAGCCGCCATCAGAGCGATCTGTAAAGCGGTTGTACCGCTATTTATACAGACGCCCTCCCTGGCACAATGTAAATCCGCGAATTGGCGTTCGAGTGCGGCCGTTTTGTCTCCGTGTAAACTGCCCCACTTGGCGCTCTTAACCACCTCGGTGAGATTTTTAATTTCCTCATCCCCCCATACGGGCCAGGCAGGAAAAGGCCTGCTGCGTACCGGTGTTCCTCCATTTATGGCAAGTACAGACATGAAATAACCTCCGCTCGCGATTTCAGATTCAGATAGATTTTACGATCAGGACTTTTTGTTTTCTATATTGGAATGGATCGTTAAGGGATAGGGTTCCAATTCCATTTCTTTCAATTTAGCCATCAGTTTTTTCTGTTCTTTCGGCCCCTTGCTGACGAATTGCACGCACCCGTCACCTTGGGAACCAACGCCTTTGCCGCCAAAGGTGAAAGGCGCTACCTCGGGACTACTGAGGATAAAATGTAATTTAGGCGCCAACAGTTCTTGCGGGCATGCGGGCGCCATAAACATATCAAAAAAACGCTGTGCCTCCGCCATCAAAGCGCCCAGCTGTTCTGCATCACCGGCTCGGAGAATCTTTTTGGCCCGGTTAACCAGGTCTTTATTTACAGGACCTAAATAGTAGCGAACATCTTCCCCTATTTTGCCGCCGCTCTTGGGATAACATGCGTTCAGATCAGCGAGTATCTTTTGCGTGTTTTTGCCCGTATTTAAATCCGCCACAACCATATAAATATCGTCTTTAGGCGGTACCTCGTCTATGGCCAGTTTGTCACCGTCAAAGATCATATAAACGGGTGTATCTCCATAGGCACAGGCCTGATCCATCCTGCCGCAACGAGACGGCGTCAATATCTCGCCCTGATAGGCGATTTCCATTTCGCCGCGGGTGGTGAGTTTCAAGTCATAAACTTTATTAAAAGCTCTGGCCACCATAACATTGTTAGCGGCAGACGAAGATAACCCTTTTCGAATCGGAAGGTCCATTTTATTGCTGTCAATAAAAAGTCCCTGTACGTTGTAATGACAGAGTACGTGATAAGCCACTCCGGCGGTATAGCTGTAAAAACCACCTTCTTCAGCTATTTTCAGGAGCTCATCCGCATCCATATCGATCTCGTGTGGTCCCAGAACTTTACCGTCCGGCAACGTGGTTTTGATGATCAATTTATTCGGATGATGATGAACGCGTGCGCTTATTCCCTGATTCGTTCCAACGATGAGACAATATCCTCTATGGATCGATGAATCGATACGACGGTAACCACCTGCCCAATCTGAATGTTCACCCAGAAGACATAGCCGTCCGGGAACGAATAATTCGAAAATTTCAGCCATTTTTAACCGAACACCTATTCCATCATTTCTTTGATTATATCAACAGCACTGGCAGCATCAGGAGCATAGCCATCAGCACCGATATCATCCGCAAATTTTTGCGTCAGCGGAGCTCCGCCAACGACGACCTTGACATCATCGCGTAAACCACCCGCTCTTAAAGCATCAATAGTTCCCTGCATGTTTACCATCGTGGTAGTCAACAAGGCAGACAATCCCAGAAAATGGGCTTTATTTTCCTCAACGGCTGCAACAAACTTTTCCGGCGAGACATCGACACCGAGATCAATCACTTCAAAACCGGCGCCTTCCATCATCATGGATACCAAATTTTTGCCAATATCGTGTAAATCTCCTTTGACTGTCCCTATAACAAAACGGCCGACCGGTTGAACACCGCTATCCGCCAGCTTGGGACGCAAAATTTTCATACCGGCTTTCATCGCACGGGCGGCGATGAGAACCTCGGGAACGTAAAATTCATTGGCCTTGAATTTAGTACCGACAACATTCATTCCGGCAATCAATCCCTCTTGTAAAACCTTTTCCGGGTTCGCTCCGTCATCCAGTGCCTTTAGAGTCAATTCTTCAACTTTTGGAGCCTGTCCTTTGATAATATTGTCAGCCAGTTCTTCTAAGATAGCCATAACACTCTCTCCTGTTTAAATCGGTTTAATACCATTCCGGTGAATTAATAACGCTAAATTTACAAAAGTTATCCGGTCAAGTCAATAAATGATTGAGACAGTTATCGGATTTTAACAAAATCCCGTTTAAATTTCTCATAATTTGAAATCACAACGCGATGGCCTTCGCGTTGCAGTACATTCTTGGTTTCCAACAATGACATTACCCGACTGATGGTTTCCCTGGCTGTACCTGCCATGTTGGCAAGATCTTGTTGTACCGGCAACTTGGGAATAACAACACTTTCACCACGGGGATAACCGGTCTGTTCAGCCACGTGCATCAAGGCAGCACCGACCCGCCCCATTGCATCCTGCAGGGTAAGATTTTCTATCTGAATATTAGCCATTCGTATACGATTTGCCAGTACCTTTAACAATTCAATGGATATCAATGGATATTTTTCCAGCATCAATAAAAATTCACTCCGCCTCAATGTCAATAACTCGGAATCCTGCATTGCAACCACGGTTGCAGAGCGTCCTTTACCATCTAGCAGGGACAATTCGCCAAAAAAATCTCCGGCTTTAAGAATTGTAATGATAACTTCTCTGCCCTCTTCATTGGTACGTTTTATCTTTACCGTACCTCGTAAGATAATAAAGAGGATTTGCCCAAGTTCCTCTTCTATGAGAATCACCTGATCGCGCCTGCATTCTCGGCGCACACACTGATCGGCAAGCTGAGAAACATCACTATCGGATAATTTCGAAAAAAGAGGAACGCGTTTCATCAGTCGAATAATTCTCTCTTCAGCCATAGGGGGTTCCCGGTTTTTTTACGAAATATTGAATTTATATAGAATACTGAAATTTTACAGTTTAATCAATACAATTATTATAAATTTGAATAATTTTTTCGATCATTTTATCAAAAGTAAACTGCTTTTCCACACGGTTGCGTGCAGCCATTGCCATGCGCTTTCTTTCTTCGGGATGATCAAGAAGCGCCTTGACCGCACCGGAAAGGGCATGATGATCCCCCGGAGGAACCAAAAGCCCTTCTCTGCCGTGTCTAACGATATCCAGGACGCCGTCACAATTGCTGGAAACAACAGCGAGACCGGCAGCCATGGCTTCGATCAAGACCAAACCAAATGCTTCGGCATGTGACGGAAAAACAAAAATATCCATAGCACTTAAAAGTTCAGGAATGTCTCTGCGAAAACCCGGCATCAGAACGATATCGCCAAGCACCAGCTCTCTGTGACGCTGATAAATGGCGTTTGCTTTCTCCTCTTCCCCCCTTGTCGGCTCTCCGATTACAATAAATTTTACCTTTGGATATTCTTTACGAATATCCGCGGCCATTTGTAAAAATTCCAAATGTCCTTTACCAATTTGTAATCTGCCGATATTACCGATTAAAAATTCATCCGAAGCAATTTTTAACTCTGCTCGCATCCGTTGACGCGCATCGGCAGCAGCATCAAATGTTTGCAAACGAATGCCATGATGCACGACGCGAATTCGCTCAGGGTCTATCGGATGTGTCTGTTTCAGATTTTCGGCAATGACCAGTGATATCGCAATATTACAACAAATACGGCGGTATAAAAACCGGTGAAATGGATCCTTTTTTGACCTGGCGGTTCCGATATGTTTAATAAAAACAACCGGAATTTTTGTGGTCAGGTTTGCCGGAATAACAGTCCAAAGATCAAGAGAATAGTGAACATGGAGAATATCGAAATTTTCTCTTTTTAGAAGACGAAAAAGCCGGAACACGCATAGAGGTGAAAGATAGCCCGAGGGTTGAAACTTGAAAAATGGAAGATTATGCTCATTGCAGAATGCATCTATATCGCTGCCGGCAGCAGCGGCAACCGTGATATCAAAACCCTGTTGCCGCAATGCTTTTGCAAGCGCACACACATGCATTTCCATTCCGCCCCATGATTCGGAGGAACATATCTGTAGAATCTTCATGTTATACGAACCTCTTTGAGCAAGTCAAGCCCTGTAGAGATGATTGGAAAGAATATACTCTTCAATTTCTGCCGGCACAAAATATTTTATGGTTTTTTGTTGCCGGATACGGTGTCGGATCTGCGAGGATGAAATCTCCAGGAGGGGTAGATTCAGATAGAGAATATTATCAATGTCGGATTTTGGTTTTTGTTGTTCGTCATCAACAACGCGATCGGCAACAATCAAAGTGCAGATTTTGATGATTTCTTCGGGTTGCTTCCAGTTATGAAAATCGAGGAAATTATCCAGACCGATGAGTAAAAACAGACTCTCTTTGCCAAGATGATATTTTTCAGCAAAATAGTTCAGCGTCTCTATTGTATAGGAAATGCCACCCCGCCGGATCTCGTAATCACAAAGGTCAAAGACGGGATTATCGCCGATTGCCAGGTTTAACATATTGAGACGGTGTTGTGCGCTGGAAATTTCCCGCGAGCGTTTGTGCGGCGGGATAGCACCGGGCACAAAAAACAACCGATCAAGTGATAGTTCACTTTGTACAGCATTGGCGATGATAAGGTGCGCAATATGTACGGGATCAAATGTACCCCCAAAAACTGCAATCTTCAAGCCAACTCCATTCCGTACCCACTGATTTGAGTGCCTTATTCCTGAGTTTTTGCCTGCTTTTCCAGTTCCTTTTCAGACTTTTCCAATAAATCACCGGCTCTATCGGACCAGTCATGTTGCGGGTATTTCTCAAGAAAGGTCAAAGCCTCCTCTTTGGCCTTTTCATATTCCTTCAAATGCATGTAATTATCCGCAAGCAGGTATTGTGCTCTTGGCGCAAAATTGGAGTCATAATATTGTTCCAGAACCTTGTTGAGGTAGATGGTGGAAGCCGTATAATAGCTCATTTTTCTGTACTGAACTGCTGCGACAAAAGCTTTTCTGGCCAATTTTTGCCGGCATTTCGACAAATAAAGCTCGACATCGTCGGCAAAATCGCTGTTATGATATTCCTCAAGGAATTCCTGGAAAATCTGAATGGCCTGGCGGGTGTATTCCTGATCCAGAGAAAATTTAGGCGCCAGTTTGTAATAGGACATACCGAGCCTGAATTTGGCGTCATCAACATAATCAGAATTGGGAAATACTTTGAGCAATCTTTCATACTCATTGGCGGCAAGAATAAATTCCTTTAAAGAATAGTGACACTCTGCGAGATAAAACTGGGCTTTATCAGCCAAATGAGTTCCGCCGTGGCTTAGAGTCAGAATACGAAATTGCGTTCTGGCATCCAAATAGTGTCCATTGTTAAACCATTTTAAGGCAATATCCATTCTTTCCTCCGGGGTCACCTGGTCGGTAATTTTTCGCGACGCACAGGAGAACAGAATAGCAAGAGACAGAATAGATATTGTCACGAGCATCGAACATTTTGATCTTGGAGACATGTTTTCCGGTCCTTATTGACTGCGATAAGAGTAAAAAGTATAGATGATTCCTGCAGTTAACACAGATATGAGTATGGGTTCGAGATAACCGAATGTGCTTTTTGATATCCCGCTCCCTTTGGTAAACGGAAGATTATCATCTTCAATGTCGGGAATAGTCGATTTTGCAATGACATCCGAAAGCGTATCAGACAGTACGTCACTATAGAGTATTCGTTTTTGTGGATTCATCAGTTTAAGGTAGACACTTGTTTTTATCCGGCGAATAACAGAATCTGAATCGGTTTTATAACCAACCGTGCAATCAACGGGTTTGAAATGGAGATGATACATCGGCTGTTCGACGCTATCAGTCTGATAAATACGTTCAAATCCTATATCGGTTAAAACCCTGACAGTGGTTTTCTCAAAAAACCAATTCAGGGCACTGGATGAATCCAGGTTGATTATATTGATATGCTGTGAATCCGCACGTACAGACAAGGATTGGAGCAGATTTTTTAATCCTGTCGAATAATTTCTGTCTATTTGATCCAAATTCGAATTTACCGCAGCAGATGCGCACAGCAGCAAAAGATGCAAATTGACTAATATACAAAAAAATTTATTCTTAATCAAATTTTTTATACTGCCATTAATCATGATTATCTAACGTTACTCATAGTTTAGAGTTCCTTTTGCAGAACGATTTGCCGAATTGATAAATTACTGCCGGAACGAGTGACACAAGCGCAAGCACCATCACTAAAATACACAAATGAGCAAACCAGTTACCATGCCGGGTATAAAAGGTACCGCTTGAGGTCAGGGGCAACTGATTGACAACTGTTTTTGTGGTAAAAATGTCTGTGTTATTATACATTCGACCATAGGAATCGATAAAACAGGTAATCCCGGTGTTGGCGCATCGTGCGATTGGGACACGGTTTTCAACGGCTCGTAAAACAGCAATACGGGCATGTTGATAAGGTGCCGTTGTCTTTCCAAACCAGGCATCATTGGTAATAATAACCAAAAAATCAATACCACGCTCGACAAACCGGCGTATATAGTCGGGAAAAACAGATTCGTAACAAATGGCACAGGCAAATTCTACAGGAGGCGAGTCTTTCACTTGCCGCCGGGACTTTGGGGAAACGGAAAAAATCGTGTGCGCCTCGCCGCGGGCGTAATCACCAATCCCCAATTGCATATCATAGAGCATATCTTTGAGATAGCGAAAGGGAAAGTATTTGTGGTATGGTACTTTTTCTGAAAAAGGAACCAGTTTCTGTTTGGCATAATGTGAAATATCCACCTCACCGGGCCTTATGAGAAGGGCTGAATTGTAGTACTGATACCCTTCTTCCGTATAATCATAATCGATAGAGCCCGTCAATAACGGCACCGAGCTGGAGTCCACCCGGGAACGGATTCTTTCCAGATACTGAAATTCATAGCGCAGGTAAAAGGGGGTAGCGGTCTCGGGCCATATCATCAGGTCCGGTTCGGAGTCAAGTGTCAGCCGGCTCAGACTGTCATATTTTGCAAAAAATCGTTCATCATTTCCGGAACTCCACTTTTCAAACGGATCGATGTTCCCCTGTACCATTCCGATGCGTATTGTTTTCTTGGATTCCGGTTCCTGCAGGACAGAAAATCCGTATAAAAAGGGTAAAAGAAAGAGGGCAAAAAGCAACACAAGTGCCGGGGCATTCGATTTTTCGCGTATAAAACAGTAATAGATCAGCGCATTCAGGGTCACAATCCAGAAGGTGATGCCATAGACGGATGTAAACTCGGCGACTTGAATAACGGGAAGATAATAGGTTTGCGTATAGCCCAAATATACCCACGGGAAAGCGGTATCACCCAGAGATTGTAAATATTCAATGCCGGTCCAGAGAAAGGGGGCGAAAAAGATCGCCAGGTCCCCCCATGTTTTCAGCAAAAGCGACTGTAGAAGAGCAAAAGCGGCGATAAAAAGCGGCAAAACGATCAATGCCCCGATAACGCCGGGAACGGTTACAAAACCGATCCAGAACAGGCAAAAAAGATAGATAAAAAAGCCGGTGACATAACCCCAAAGTATCGCATTAAAAATACTCTTGTTTCTCAACAATATAAAGAAAGGGATCAAAGTGCCATAGGCCAAAAACCCGGTCTTGAAAGGTGGCATGGCCAGAGCAAAGCTGATCCCTGTAATAACGGACAGGATCAAATCCTTTTTCATGCGAAAAAAGCTTTCCAGGTGTTGGTATTATTCGTTTCGATTCTTTCTCAAGAACCCGAGCCGGTCGAGAAAATTTTGCAGCAGAAATCCGGCTGCAATTTGATCGATATAATCGCGACTTTTGGATGAAGATTTGCCCTGGGAATGAAGCGATTGCTGAGCCAGCCGGGTGGTCCAACGTTCATCCCACAGAATGACAAGAGGGAGTTCACTATTGGCCAGGAACCGGGCAAAGGCCATTGTCTCTTTTGCTTTAGGCCCCCGGGTTCCATTCATATTAACCGGCATGCCCACCACAATCGCTTTAATATTATCGCGGTCGACAATTTCCCTGATCTCCGATAGAATATTGTGACGAGTACTGTTTTTAATCGTCACAAGAGCAGAGGCGAGTATTTGTGACGGGTCGCTTTTGGCCACACCGATACGCTTGGCTCCATAATCAATTCCCAGAATTCTACCATGGGGCACAGCCTCAATCGTGTTTTCGTCGATCCGTGTCAACATGTTCTTTGCAGCCGGGAAACAATAATCATGCAACGGCTATTCTTCAAGCGGTTGTTTTAATTTTTCTTTTAACAATTTGCCGGCCTTAAAGTGGGTTTTCCGCCGCGCTGGTACATAAATAATTTCACCCGTTTTGGGATTTCTGGCTTTGGGTTTGGGCTTTGTCTTTTTGACCTCAAAAACGCCAAAATCCCGTATTTCGATACGAATTTCAGGATCGGCATCTGACATAAATTCACGCAAAGCCTGAAAAATCCCATCAACAACTTTTTCGGTAAGATAAATCTTTTCTCCAACGATCTTTGCGGTACGTTTTGCAACATCTTTTTTGGTGATCGTGGTTTTGGCCTCCATGGTACACTCCTTACTTTGTTATTCGTTTAATCTCGCGACGGAAATGATACCGGGTATTTTTTTGATTTTAGTAATAATACGATTCAGATGCGCCAACCCGTACACTTCGATGCCCATACTACAATTCACCAGCGAATTATCAGATTTCATATTCACATTATCGATATGGCCATCCAGTAACGAGACGGTTTCTGATACTTCAGATAGCAATTTGTTCCGTCTTTCACCGAGGAAATAAATTCCGGACAAAAATCTGCTGCCCTTTTCAACGTCCCATGAGACATCAACGATTCGATCCGGATCCTGCATCAATCGCATTAAATTCTTACACCGATTGGTGTGTACAACAATACCCCTGCCTTTGGTAACAATACCGGTAATGGGTTCACCCGGAACGGGATTACAACACTTGCCAAACGTAATCATAATGTTATCCATACCGGCTACCCGAATACCCCTGCTCGATTTACGCGCCCGTTCGATAAACTTTTTAAGAAAAGATTTGTCCTCTGTGCTCTCTTTTTCTTCCGGAACCAATTTCTTGAGTATCGTCTCGAGTTTAATATCCCCTCTTCCAATGGCGGCGAAAAGCTGAATTTCATCTTTGACATTAAACTGCTCAAACAAATCTTTTAGGTCTGTTTCCTTTAGCTTTTTGCCATATTTGGCAAGGGCTTTTGAAAGAATTTCCTCACCCAGCTGGATACTGTTTTCCTGTTGATCGTCGCGAATATATTTTTTAATCCGGCTGCGGGCTTTGCTGGTAACAACGAATTGTAGCCAGTCTTCATTCGGACGTTGATTCGAAGATGTGATGATTTCTACAGTATCCCCGCTTTTGAGTCCATGGCTGAGCGGTACAATTTTGCCGTTGATCTTGGCGGCAAGACAGTGCAAACCGACATCGGTATGAACGGAAAAGGCAAAATCAACAGGGGTAGATTTTGAAGCCAGGCGATGCAGATCGCCCTTGGGTGTAAAAACGAATACTTCATCCTGAAAGAGATTCACTTTCAAGTGATCCAGAAATGAAGAACCCGGCTCTCTGTCTTCTCCTTCGAGAACTTGTCGCAACCAAATCAAGTGCTGATCAAGGTCATCTTCACGAAGCCGACCTTCTTTATAGCGCCAGTGTGCCGCGATACCATCCTCGGCGGTTCGGTGCATCTGTTCAGTGCGAATTTGAATTTCAATACGTTTCCCGGCCGGTCCGATAATGGTCGTGTGCAGGGATTGATAACCGTTGAACTTTGGCATCGCCACATAGTCCTTAAAGCGTTCATGCAACGGCGTAAACAAAGAATGAACGATGCCGAGAGCGTGATAACAATCTTCGAGCTTTTCAACGACGATCCTGATTGCCAGCAAATCATAGATCTCCTCAAACGGCACTCCTCGTCTGGTCATTTTGTTATAAATACTAAAAAAATGTTTCGGCCGTCCCTCAAATCTGGCGTTAATATTGGCATCGACCAATGCCTTGCGGATCGGTTTGGTTACTTTGAGAATTGTGTTCTCGCGGTCGCGAAGACTTGTATTGATTTTTTCATATATATTAAAGTAAGCATCCGGTTCCAGATGCTTGAATGAAAGGTCTTCGAGTTCCCATTTAATTTTTGCCAGCCCCAGGCGATGTGCCAGAGGGGCATAGACTTCCCTGGTCTCCAGAGCAATACGCTCTCGTTTCTTTTCCGGCAAGTGTTCCAGCGTACGCATATTGTGCAAACGGTCAGCAAATTTTATCAGGATCACGCGAATATCGCGTACCATAGAGAGCAGCATTTTTCTGAAATTCTCAGCCTGTTGTGCTTCAAATCCCAGCAATTTGAGTTCGGAAATCTTGGTGACGCCGTCCACCAGCAGCGCAATATTTTTGCCAAATTCCTCACTGACCTGCTCGACACTCACCTCCGTATCTTCGGCGACATCGTGCAAAACACCGCCGGCAATGGTTTCATAATCCATTTTCAGATTGGTCAAAATCTTTGCGACCTCGAGAGGATGTTCAAAATAGGGTTCTCCCGATTTGCGCAGCTGTGACGCATGTGCCTGATAGGAGAAATCAAACGCACGGTTGAGTAAATCGACATCAACACTGGGATTATAGCGTTTGATCCGACGGACGAGTCCCTGGAACACTTTTTCATAATGTTCGTCCATTATCTTTCCTGATACAAATTGCAAGGAAAATTCACCCTCATGCCATACTAACCATTTGTAAATTAATTCCTTACAAAGTAAAAATCAACAAAAAAATTAAATTTATGCACTTTTTGGAAAAATTATTCGGCAGATCAGAAATCGAATCTAGAAGGGATCAGGCGAAACCATTTCTACTTCTTTGGCGTATTTTTCCATATCCGTAAATAAAACGAACTCACGAACAAAAGCCAATTCTATCGTTCCTACCGGCCCGTTGCGTTGTTTGGCGACAATTACTTCAGCAAGATTTTCCTGTTCAGGTTCTACCGGCCCATATGCCGCGGGGCGATATATAAACATCACAACATCAGCATCCTGTTCGATAGCGCCGGACTCGCGCAAGTCCGACAGCATCGGACGGCGATCTCCGCTGCGCGATTCCACTGCCCGGGATAACTGGGACAGCGACAGAACCGGAATTTCCAATTCTTTGGCCAGCCCTTTAAGCGCCTGGGAAATCATGGCAATTTCAATCTGTCGCGATTCAATGCGACCGACGCCGCGAATCAACTGCAGATAATCAATGATCAGCAAATCAATTTTATGCTCCATCTTGAGCCGACGCGCTTTGGACCGTATCTCCAGTATGTTCATCCCCGGAGAATCATCGATAAAAATATCCAGTTTGGCGATTTCTCCCGCCATCGTGGAAAGCCGCATCCAATCCCCCTCGCGAAGACGACCGGTTCTGGCCGCGTGGGCATCAATATGCGTTTCCGAACACAATAATCGCATGGTCAGCTGAACGGAGGCCATCTCCAGACTAAATATGGCAACCTTATGACCTTTTTTGGCCGCATTGGTGGCGATATTCAGAGCCAGCGCCGTTTTTCCCATGGACGGACGGGCTGCCAGTATCAGTAATTCGGATTTTTGCATACCGCTGAGTTGATTGTCGAGTAATTTAAATCCGGTGGAGACACCGGTAATACCATCCTTGCGGCCATGATAAGCTTCATAGGCATCCATGGTTTTGTGCAGGATAGGCTTGATATGAGAAAAATCCCGGCGATGACGGGTTTCCGAAAGTTCAAAAATTTTCTTTTCAGCCCCGTCAATGATTTCATGCGGTTCCTGACTGCTGCGGTAACTGTCATCCTGAATTTCCGTTGAAATGGTAATCAGTTTGCGCAAAAGCGATTTTCCGTGTACAATGCGGCAATAGTACTCGGCGTTGGCTGTGGATGGCAATCTGTCCACAAGCTCGGTAAGATAATAATCACCACCGATAGCTTCCAGATCATTTTTCTTCTTCAGTTCGGTCGCCACCATCAGCACATCGATCGGTTCATTTCTTTCATACAGCGATAGCGAAGCCAGAAAAATTTTCCGGTGTATATCCCGATAAAATGCGGTCTCGTCCAGTATTTCAAACGCAGTGCTGGCCGCCTGCGAATCGAGCATAATGGCTCCCAAAACTGCCATCTCTGCTTCTACCGCCTGCGGCGGCATATGGACAGGCTGGTTTTTCTCTTTATTCATCAGATTTACCCGGTTTTTTGATTATAGAGCTTTTGTAACAATTGTACATCATGCCAGGTTTCTCGCTTGAGGTCTCTGTTCTTTAGCAAGGTCCCGGGATGATGGGTGACGACAAGTCGACGTTCTCCCAGTTTAATGACCTCTCCCCGCAATTGTTCCATTGGACGATTTGTCTCCAGTATGGATGTGGCAGCAAGATGACCGAGACAAAGAATAATTGAGGGATCAATCAGCTCAATTTGCTTGAGGAGATAAGGCCTGCAGCGGTCAATTTCAAAGGGCTGCGGCGATCTGTTCTCTTCGGGATGACATTTAACCAGATTACAAAGGTATACATCCCAGCGTTTTAGTCCGATAGCAGCCAATATCTTATCCAGCAACTTGCCATCAGGCCCGACAAAGATTAACCCGCTTTCATCATCTTCGGGACCCGGTTTGTCTCCGATAATCATAATATCGGCATCCGGATTCCCGTTTCCAAAGACAAACTGATTTCGTTGTTTAGCCAGGGGACAAAGCGTACAATTGTTGATGATGTCCGAAAATGCGTTCAAATTATCTGTTCCCTGCCAGGCAGGTTGGTCTTTATCGCTCTGTCGTTCTTGCGCCGAAAAGGTAATGGCCAGTTCATCTCCGTATAATTCGATTTCCTGATGGATAAATTTCTCGAGAGATTCAATGCTTTTCATACTCTATTTCCCCGTTGAACGATCCAGTATACGATCTGCAACCTCGAGCTTGGACATCAGCGGCAAAGAATCAATGCCACCCATTTTATCGATGATGGTAACTTTATTGGTATCCACATCAAAACCAGCTCCTTGCTCTGAAGGATTATTTGCCACGATAAAATCCAGATTCTTGTTTTTTATTTTTGCGATAGAATGATCGATGAGATCATCTGTTTCCACAGAAAATCCGACAACGATTTGAGATCTGTTTTTGGGAAGACTTGCCAGAATATCCGGATTCTCGGTCAGTTCAATTACCGGCAAGCCTTTTTCTTTTTTTATTTTTTGGTCGGATATTTCTTTTGCACGATAATCACTCACGGCTGCTGCAGAGATGAAAATATCACAGGAGGAAAAGCGATCGTGAACGGCCTTGTACATCTCCTCAGCCGAATTTACGCGGGTTGTTTCCACTCCCCGAAATGGTCTGAGATTCACCGGCCCGCTAATCAGGTGAACCTGGGCACCACGACAGCGCGCACGTTCGGCCAGAGCATATCCCATTTTACCGGATGAATGATTGCTGAGATATCTTACCGGGTCAATAGCTTCGCGCGTCGGCCCCGCAGTAATGAGCAGGCGTTTGCCCTCCAGATCCCTGGTCGGACATAGTGAAATCCTGATGCTATCGATAATTTCCTCTATATTCGCCAGCCGGCCGGGACCATATTCGCCACAGGCCAGATATCCGGCAGCAGGGGTAACAATTTCATAGCCCGTTTCTATTAGCCGTTTTTCATTTTGTATATAGGCCGGATGCTCGACCATGGCTTTGTTCATGGCAGGACAAAACAGTACAGGAACCTGGCTTGCAAAAAGGGTGGTCGTTACCGCGTTATCGGCGATACCATTGGCAATTTTGCCGATGGTATTCAGCGTCGCCGGACAAATTAGAATTAAATCCGCCCAGCGGGCCCAATCGATATGTACAGTTGCCGGTTTTAGTTCGGAAGCAAAGAGATCGGTAAGAACCGGCTCTTCAGAGAGGGTTTCAAAAGTCAGGGGATGGATAAACTGCCGGGCGGCGGCTGTCATCATGACCCGCACGGCAGCCGATTGTTTTTTTAAAGAACGTACCAGCTCAGCAGTTTTATATGCAGCAATCCCTCCGCAAATTCCGATGAGAATGTTTTTATCCGATAGCATATAGACTCCTGAACCGGTATATTCATCTTTATTCTTCCGGCTGTTCTTTCTTGAGTTTGCCTTCCAGCATCTCTTGCAGTGCGATGGTGGTCGGTTTTGGCAGTTTAAGATACTGGCGATCGACCAGATCTGTTACAAAGGCCTCTTCCTCATCTTCCTCGTCGGAAAACGGCATATTGTTTTCAACTTCTGCTTCGAGCATCTTTTTCTGCACTTTATTGATTTCATCCGCCCGTTTGGCGATCATAATGATCGCTTCATAAACATTATCGGCATACTTTTCAAGTTCATCCAGAGGAATTGTTGAACCCATTTTAAACCTCCCTCATCATATAAAAACGTTTTTTTATGATCTCTTTCACTTGTCTGACGGTGTCGTCGAAATCTTGATTAACAACCACCTGATCAAACAATTTTGATTTTTCCATCTCCAAATCCACTCTGTGCAGGCGCTTCTGAATTTGCTCTCGCGTTTCCGTATCGCGACCCTGCAACCGCTTTTTAAGAGTTGCAATGTCCGGGGGAGCGAGGAAAATCAACAGCGTATTGTGCTTAAAATAGTTTCGAATCTGCAAAGCACCTTTTACATCGATATCAAAAAGAACAATCCTGCCCTCAGTCAGCCATCGCATCAACGGCTGGCGCGGTGTACCATAATAATATCCGTGTACCCTTTCATACTCGATGAATTCGTTTTTTTTGATTTTGTTGCGAAAGGTCTCTTCATCGACAAAGAGGTAATCCTGACCATCTATCTCTCCTTCTCGCCGGGGCCTGGTTGTCATCGAGACGGAATATGAAATGGGAAATGCTTTATCCTTTAATACATCCTGGATCAAACTGGTTTTTCCGCCACCTGAAGGCGATGAAATAGCAACGAGTAAGCCGTTATATGATTGTGGTGAATTCACTTATTCTATATTCTGTACTTGTTCTCGCAATTGCTCAATATTTTCTTTGATTTCGATAACCAAATGGCCGATTTCTGCAGAATTGACTTTGGCTGCAATGGTATTGGCTTCGCGGTGCATTTCCTGCAGGAGAAAATTGAGTTTCCGCCCTTCCGGTTGCTTTGCATCGATGGCATCGAGAAAAAGCCGGTTGTGACTGCCAAAGCGAACGCACTCTTCGGTTATATCGAGTTTGTCGGCAATCATGGCGACTTCCATCTCAAGTCGTTCCGGGTCAAGCTCCTTGCCGTTAAGCAGAGTCTGCAGGCGTTGCTGCAATTTCATCAACTCTTCACGGGGAGCATTGCGCGCCAGCGATTCGATCTTTTCCATGCGTTGTTGTATATTTTTAATGCGCCGTTTTAAATCTTTCTCAAGCTCTGCGCCCTCTTTTTTCCGCATCGCCACGAGCTGATTCAGTGCCTGCTGCAGGGCTTCTTTGGCGCATTGCCAGAGGGGTTCGAGATCTTGCCCGCTTTCGTGAAACGCAATCACATCGGGAAAATTCATCAGCTGAGTCAGGGGTAAATTGCCTGTAAGCGAAAACTCGTTTTCCAGTTCGGCCGCCATTTGCAGATACTTTTTTACCAGCTCTTTATTCAGAACCGGTTGCCCCAGTTGTTCCGCTCCTTCAGAGATATTTAGCCATACCATAATCCGGCCGCGGTGTATCTGTTTGCCGATGAGCTCCCTGGCATCATTCTCATAGCTGGACAATATACGCGGTAATTTGATAACCGTTTCAAGAAAGCGATTATTGACTGATTTTATTTCAGCTGTAAATTCAACCAGGTCATTGCGGGCAACGCCCTGACCGTATCCGGTCATACTTGTAATCATGATTCACCAGGTCTAAAACCGGACGTCTTCGATAACGTACCGGATAAATATACTCTATTGTTTTTGACGGATCGTTCTGTCCGAACTCTTCTTTTTACAAACGGGGATCAGATGGATAACAACAGTCGTATAACGGTTTGACAAATATAGAGACAAAAATAATTCGGTAAAACATCAATGAATTTAGCAATTTATTTTTTCCCAGTCAACTGTTTATTTTTATAATACCTTATTTTCGCGCAAATGTGGACTCTTCAAGACGAACGCGAACAGAGACCCGGTGTGTGGTTTCCAGTTCGTCATGGCTGAGAAAGGCATAGTCGATATCGAGTCTGGGCAGACATATACCGGCACCAGCTGTGAAATGGCCGCTATCCGTTCCGATGCGGATGGCAAAGAGTCGTTTATAAAACCATTCGGCACCCAGATGAAAGTCCAGGCTGACCGGCCCGTATGCCGCTTGCGCGGCAATATCGCGTCCCTCAAAACGAATATCGGTATCCGCTGCCATATACAATGTACTCGATAATCGTTTAATCGAGAAAGGATATCCCAAACCGGTTTTGACGGTAGGAGAAATCAGTTCCCGTTTGCCGGTATTCCAGGCCAGCAATGTTGTGGTGATATCCTGAACATTAATGCCCAGCTGAAGATCATACAAGGGTTGAAACCAGGCGGCGAGATCAAATCCGATACCCCAGGCTGAATAGTCACCGACGCTCTTGTTGACAAATTTGGCATTGAGACCATAATAAAACGATTCTGAATGCTTTTGTCCATAGCTCAGATACAACGCATATTCTGCATCATTAACGGATTTTTCGATATAGGGCCGATTCGCGATGATCGTACCCGATTCATCGGTATAGAGCGCATCTATCGGCAGATCAGGACGGGGTATGGCGGTAATGGGTATATCATCCACAGCTAGCCGAATAACACCGATTCCCAGCGAAGAACCTGAACGAAACGGTGTTGCCATACCGAGATAATCGTAATTGACCACACCACCAAACCGGCGTGAATGCATAAAGGCGATCTCGGGATATTGCAGATCAACAAGAGCCGAAGGGTTCCAATAGCCGGAGGTGACGTCGCCGGACATGGCAACATAGGTTCCCCCCATGGCCAGAGCCCTGGACCCGGCACCGGTGCTGAGAAATTCACCGGCATATTTGGCCACTTCAAAGCTGAATGCCTTTGTAAGCAGTAACAGACTGATAAAAAATACGAGAGCTTTTTTCACACCTCATCCCTTCCTCTGGTTACGATTTGCCGATCATTTGCTTTAATTCCTCAAGCTTATTCAGAGCCTGAATCGGCGTCAGCGTGTTTGGATCTATTTTTTTCAATTCCGCTTGCAATCTTTTCTCGAGTTGTTCGAACAGGTTCATCTGTTCGATATGCAGTGCAGCTTCCGGATGATGCTCAGCCAGTTTGGGCATCTGTTCGGAATTGAGGGACTCTTTTTCCAGATTATGCAGTATTTCCTTTGCCCGCCGGATAACCGATTTTGGTAATCCCGCCAGCTGTGCCACTTGAATACCGTAACTGTGATCACAGCCACCGGGAACAATTTTGCGTAAAAAAACAATGTGATCGCCCCATTCTTTAACCGCAACATTGTAATTTTTTACTCGCGGCAAAATCAACTCCAGCTCGGTGAGCTCGTGGTAATGGGTGGCAAAAACGGTTTTGGCGGCCAAATCGGTTGTATTGTGAATATACTCCGTAACCGCCCAGGCAATCGACAACCCATCAAAAGTGCTGGTGCCGCGTCCGATTTCATCGAGCAGGATCAAACTAAAAGCCGTCGCATTGTTGAGTATGTTTGCGGTTTCGTTCATCTCGCGTAAAAACGTACTCTCTCCGGCAGCAAGATTATCGGAGGCGCCAACCCGGGTAAACAAACGGTCGACAACACCGATTTGCGCGCTCATCGCCGGTACAAAACTTCCCATTTGAGCCATGAGAACGATCAGACCGATCTGACGAATATAGGTTGATTTACCCGCCATATTCGGACCGGTGATAACCAGCAACTGCTCATCTGTATTGTTTATTTTAACGTCGTTGGCGACAAATTGTTCTCCCGGAGGCAATAATTTTTCAACAACGGGATGCCGGCTCTGTTTAATGTCGATGACATCGCTACCGTTGACGCCGGGTTTGACGTAATTATTCTCTCTGGCTATAAAAGCCAGATTGCTCGTACAATCCATTACAGCCAGAGAAAAAGCATTGTGCTGTAAAACCTGTGTGTGCTTTAGAATAATCTGACGCAATTCATCAAAAAGTTCATATTCAAGAGCAGCGATTTTTTCTTCGGCGCCGAGTATTTTTTCTTCATACTCTTTTAGTTCCTGAGTAATATAGCGTTCAGAGTTGACCAGTGTCTGCTTTCGAATATAGTGTTTTGGTACCTTGGATAGGTGAGGTTTGGTCACATCGATATAGTATCCGAACACCTTGTTATAATTCACTTTTAAGGAAGGGATGCCCGTTCGTTCCCGCTCCTGTATCTGCAAGCGGGCGATCCAGTCTTTACCGGAATGAGAAATATCGCAAAGCTCGTCCAGCTTTTCATTATACCCTTTGCGTATCATGCCACCGTCGTGGATCGTCAGGGGAGGATGATCGACAAGCGCGCTGTCGAGCAGTTGTACCAGATCCGCGAGTGGATACAGGCCCTTGTGTAATTTCTTAAAAAGGGCAGCGTTGCATTTCGTGATCAGATCTTTGACATCGCGAACAAGTGATAGTGTTTTCGAAACCGCTTTGGCATCACGGCCGTTCGCTCTTCCGGTAGCAAATTTCGCCAACAATCGTTCAAGATCCCCTACACCTTTGAGTGTGTCCCGAATACGGTCGTTGAGTTCCGCATCGCCATAAAGCGTTTCTACCGCCTCAAGTCTTTGGCTGATATTTTCAATATCCATCAGGGGAAATGAAATCCAGTTGACCAGCAGTCTTGCCCCCATCGGGGTTTTTGTTTGATCCAGGATAGAAACGAGAGTGCCGGTTTTTTCGTCGCGATTAAGAGGGTAAAAAAGTTCCAGATTGCGCCGCGTGGTGCTGTCGATGATCATATAGTCATTTTGATGAAACCGGGATATTTTATTGATATGAATCAACTTTTGTTTTTGGTTTTCTTTAAGATAGGCCAAAATCGCCCCGGCGGCGGAAATGCCCAGCTGACAATCATCGATACCAAAGCCTTTCAGAGAAAGGGTACCGAAATGATCGACAAGCTGCTCATAAGCGTAATCATGATGAAAGGTCCAGTCATCCCGCCTGGTCATGGTTGTCCGGCGTAAAAAACGCAGTTGACCGCTAAAATCATCAAATTGATTTTCGCTCAACAGCAGTTCGGTGGGGTCGATGGATTCAACCATATCTGTCAGTTTATGCATGGGGATCTGAATGATCTGAAAAGATCCGGTGGAAACATCGATATTGGCCACTCCGCATTCATCTTTTTGCCTGTAGACAGCCATGAGATAATTGTTGCGTTTGGTATCGAGCAAATCATCGGAAACAGCCGTCCCTGGTGTCACGATTTCAACAACATCGCGTTTAACCACTGTCTTGGCCTGCCTGGGATCTTCGAGCTGTTCGCAAATGGCGACGCGATAACCTGCTTTTATAAACTTGGCCAAATAGGAATCGAGAGCATGATGTGGAAATCCCGCCAGAGGAACATCAGCGCTTTTGCCATGAGCGCGCGAGGTCAGGGCAATCCCCAGTATCTCTGACGCAATCCTGGCATCTTCATAAAACATTTCATAAAAATCACCCATACGAAAAAAAAGAATGGCACTTTTATGGCGTTTTTTAATCGTAATATACTGTTCCATGAGCGGCGTTTTGGCCATTTGTTCGCTCACGATTCCTCCCCGCTTTCGTTTTTTCTATCGCAGGACAAAGAATCATCAATATTGGCATCTTGCATAATTTTCTGAATCAGATGGTCGGCCCCCCAGTTCAATTTGGTCCGCAGAATTTTGAAAAAATCTCTTTTGGGCGTGGCAATCCAGTTCACCGAATGATTTGCTTTCTCGATCAGTAAACAATCGCTGCTGCCGAATTTTCCATAATCGGCACCATCGACGCTGACATGAACATTATCTTCAGATTGCGGGATGCCTATTTTGAGTTTGCTGTTTTCGGACAGAATAACCGGACGCACGGTAAGGGCATGCGGGCAGATAGGGGTTACGATCATGGCGTTCAGAGTCGGTGCCATCAAAGGGCCGTTTGCGGAAAGTGAATAGGCAGTTGACCCGGTCGGAGTGGCGATGATCACACCGTCACAGCGGTATATATTGAGCAGGGTATCCTGGAGATCAACACGAATGGTCACCAGTGTGGTGGGGGTATTTCGCTCCACGACCACATCATTCAGGGCATACAATGTTCTCACACCATTCCGGTTTTGCAGTTGGATTTTTAAAAGCATGCGTTTAACGATGGCATAACGACCCTGGATAAGATCGTCCACCGTCTCCTCGATTTCTTCTACAGGGATTTCCGCCAAAAAACCAAGGCTACCGACATTGATACCGAGAATCGGCGGCTCAGCCATTCCGATTCTTCTCACAGTTGAAAGCATGGTGCCATCGCCGCCAAAGGAAATAAGCAAATCACAGGTTTTACCGATATGGGTGATGGTTTTAAAAAACGAGTTATTGAGATCGGGACAAACCGGTTCAAGCACCTGGTCGACCGTATACCCGATATTGCGTTTTTGCAAAAGTGAGATAAAACGGGGAATGATTTCCATCGCTTTGGATTTTTCGACATTTCCTGTTATTCCGAAATTCATAAGGCTTTTGCTTCTTTTTTGGATCGCAGGAAATGGGTGATCTTGACTTTGCGATGAATGGATTGATAAACTTTGGAATTTCGAATCGTATCGGCAATTCTGGGAACGCCAAGACCCACATCATCCAGCAACAATTCCTTGTTGCCCTGGTCGATAAACTTGTCCGGGATACCGCACCGGATCAATTCAACGCCCGATTGAGGATGTTCTGTAAGGGCAAGCGCAACCTGGCTGCCAAAACCACCGGAAAGCACTCCCTCTTCAAGGGTCACGACCAGCTTGAAACGGGAAAATACATCTGAAAGCATCTCATGATCAAGGGGTTTGGCGAACCTGGCATTGACAACCTTAACGGTGATATGATCCTCCTCCTGCAGCTGGTGGGCAACCTTAAGGGCGTGTTGATTCATCGGCCCCAGTGCCAGAATGGCGACATCCTGGCCATCGAGAAGGGTTTTACTTTTACCAATCTCAAGAGCGTCAAAATCATCGCTCAGCGTTACCCCTTCACCGATGCCCCGCGGATATCTCACGGCAATCGGGCCTTTTGTATAATTGATCGCAGTATAGAGCATATGCCGCAACTCCTCCTCATCCCTGGGCACCATGAGTACCATATTGGGAATAGCGGATAGAAAAGAAATATCAAAAACACCATGATGTGTGGGACCATCATCTCCCACCAGACCAGCCCGGTCGATGGCAAAAATAACGGGTAAATTCTGTAAAGCGACATCATGCACGATCTGATCATACGATCGCTGTAAAAAGCTGGAATACAGGGCGACAACCGGCCGGAATCCACCCACAGCCAAACCGGCAGCAAAGGTCAATGCATGTCCTTCTGCAATACCGACATCGAAAAAGCGTTGCGGATATTTTTGTGCAAATTCATTCAATCCTGTGCCCAGCTGCATGGCAGCGGTAATAGCCACCAATTTTTCATTTTTTCCCGCCAGTTGTGTCAGGGTGGTACCGAAAACTTGGGTATAAGTCGGGACGAAATTGGATTTGATCACCTTGCCGGTTTTGGGATTGAATTTACCGAGACCATGAAAAGCAGAGGCGTTATCTTCTGCGGGTTTGAATCCTTTTCCTTTTTTGGTCAGAACATGTACCAGAATGGGGCCATTTAAAGCTTTTACTTCCTGCAACAGCTTGAGCAGACTGGAAATATTATGACCATCCACGGGACCGAAATAGCGGAATCCCAATCTTTCAAACAACAGACCGGGTAGAATAAAATTTTTCATACTTTCTTCCATACGGCGTGCAGCCCAGCGGATGCGCTGTCCCATACGGTCGAATTTGCCGGTAAAATTCCAGATGTCGCTTTTGATTTTGTTATAGAGTGGATTGGAAATAATGGTGGTCAGATATTTAGCCATTGCGCCGACATTGGGAGAAATAGACATTGAATTATCATTCAAAATAACAATCAAATTTTTGCCATTGGCACCGGCATTGTTCAGCCCCTCGTAGGCGAGACCACCGGTAAGCGCTCCATCTCCGATTACCGCAATAATTTGGTTGTCCTCGCCCCGAAGATCCCGGGCGCAAACCATCCCGAGCGCAGCGGATATCGATGTGCTGGCATGCCCCACTCCAAAGGCATCGTATTCGCTTTCCGTCAATTTTGGAAATCCGCTCAGGCCCTGATGCTGACGCAGCGTTTTAAAGGCATCCCGACGGCCGGTGAGGATTTTATGAGGATAGCATTGGTGTCCTACATCCCAAACGATACGGTCCTTTTTATCAAACAGATAGTGCAGAACAATCGTCATCTCTACAACGCCGAGTGAAGGGGCCAGATGACCGCCGGTTTCACTAACCGTCTCGATGATAAATTCTCTCATCTCCCGGGAAAGTTTTGCGAGCTCTGGTATGGATAATGCTTTTAAATCGTCTGGTGAATCTATTTTTGAGAGGTAGGAATACATGAGGTACCTTCTCTATTTTGTATCTACATTCTTTTTTTCGGTTTGAAACCCCGATTCGGTTTTGGTAAGCAGCAAAACCCTGTCTTCGGCATCCTTTAATTTTGCTTTACAAAAAGCGGCGAGTTCTGTTCCTTCTTCGAACAAATTTAACGATTCATCAAGGGAATGAGTTCCCTCCTGTAACAACAAGGTTATTTCCTCAAGACGAGTAATGGCTTGTTCAAAGGTCATTTTTTTCATCTTTACTCCTCATGGCCAGGTTTTCCTGATGAATCTTTTCCACTGAAACCTCTGCACCCCCCTGATAGAAGTGGATATGCAATTGGTCCTGTTGCGACAATTCCCCGGCACTGGTGACAATTTGCTGATCTTTCAAATTCCGGCAGATACTGTACCCGCGCTCGAGCACGCGTTGGGGATCAAGTCCGTCCAGCAGAGCATCAAGTCTCTGCAGCCGAAAACGTTTTTTATCGATAGTATTCTGAATTGTCAGGTCAAGCCTGCTGTTCAACTCGTCGACTCTCTGTTGATGTTGCCTGATTATATCAACAGGCCGTTTAAGTCCATAGCTGTTCAGCAGGGATTTGAGATTTTCCCGGTAAAGGGATAAACGCCGATGCATGATCAACCGCAACTGTTCGACATCGGCAATTTCGAGCAGATCGCGCGAATCCGGAACAATCATCTCAGCTGCGGCAGAGGGGGTCGGTGCTCTCAGATCAGCAACAAAGTCAGAAATGGTAAAATCAATTTCATGCCCCACTGCAGAAACAACCGGAATGTGAGACTCGTAAACAGCACGCGCAACCTGCTCTTCATTAAAAGCCCACAAATCTTCGATAGAGCCGCCGCCGCGACCGACGATCATAACATCGATTTCTTTGTAGCGGTTAAAATCGGCAATGGCGGCGGCAATATCCGTTGCCGCGCCCTCCCCCTGTACCAGAGCAGGTCTCAAAATTATTCTCGCCGCCGGAAAACGCCGCCGTACGACATGCACGATATCCCGAAACGCTGCACCGGACTCTGACGTCACCACACCGATCCGTTCCGGATAGGGTGGGATCGGTTTTTTACGGGAAGGATCAAACAGGCCCTCCCGGTCGAGTTTTTTCTTGAGCTGTTCAAAAGCGAGCTGTAATTCGCCGACACCGGCGGGAATGAGTTTAGCGCAATCGAGCTGGTAGCTTCCGCGTTTTTCATATACCCTGATCGATCCCAGGGCATTAATTTTCATGCCATCCTGAGGAGTAAAATAAAGGGACTGATTCCGACCCTTCCACATGACGCAGGTGAGTTGAGCGCCTTCATCCTTAAGTGAGAAATACATATGCCCGGATGAGTGATGAACAAAATTGGAAATCTCTCCGTGCACCCAGATCGGCGGTAAAGAGGTTTCCAAAAGTTCTTTTATTTTCCAGGTAATATCAGAAACCGAATATAAGGGTTGACGAGAACCAACCTCCAAATCAAATTCCATCTGATCACAAATGTTAGGATGAACTGAAAAGGGCCAAGATGTAACACGCTCTTAGCCCTTGACTTTATTTAACGACCTTTCTTTTTATGGCGATTCTTACGCAATCTTTTTTTCCGTTTGTGCGTATTGATCTTGTGTCGTTTTCTTTTTTTACCGCAAGGCAAGAGAACACCTCCTTTATCATTTACTCTCTTTGTTTAAAAATGTTTTTAAATCTTTAGATGGTTTGAAAAGTACCGTATTATGTTCAGGAACATTAACCGGATCATTCGTCTTTGGATTTCTCGCAATCCTGGCTTTGCGTCTTACAGGTCTGAAACTGCCAAAACCGCGCAAATCAACTCTTTCGCCCTTTTTAAGCGCATATTGTACTGTAGCCATAAACCCATCCACCACAGCCTGGGTTTCGACTTTGGTCAATCCTGTACCTTCTGAAATAATATCGACAATATCAGCCTTGGTCATTATCTCCACTTTTCTGTTCAAAAGGTGTAACTGTATAAAAAAAGGAACGATTTTCGTTCCTGGCAGACGGATTTTCCAATCATTTTTAGCATATTATTATAATCAATAAAGAATTAAAAATCAAGAATAAAATAGTGTTTCCTTATTTCCCTTTTTGATGTTTCGAGCAGAAATATGTACCCCGGCTGTTTACCTTGATCTTTTTAATTCTACCACCACAGATGGTACATTGTTCCCCTTCTTTGCGACGGGGAATTAAAAAAAATGACGGCATCCGATCGGGATCGGCCCGGACATCAATCGCAGTATCGAGGACCTCATTCATTTTCTCATACAGGTCAGTGATCTCTTGATCGCTCAGCTTTTTGACATCCTTTTTAGGATGTATCCTGCTCTGATACAATATTTCATCGCTGTAAATATTTCCGATACCGGCAATGACGTTTTGATTCATCAAAAAGGATTTTACCGCTCCCCGGCGCTCTTTCAAAAGGTCCGCAAATTTTTTTTCGTCAAGTTCCTCCGACCTGGCATCTACTCCCAGATCCCGATGGCGGATAAAATGATCCAGGCTCTTGATCAATCCAACATGCCCCAGCTTTCGCTGTGAATCATAAGCCAATTTAAAACCATTTTTAAATTCGATCTCGCAATGTACATGTTCCGGGGCTTTGCTGTCATCCTTATAATAACGCACAAATCCCGTCATACCAAAATGAAAAACCACCCACGTTTCATTGTTTACTTTAATAAAGAGATATTTACCGTGCCGACGCGTCGCCTCAAATGATTTGCCATTCAATGCAATGATTGCAAGAATAATCCAGAATATCCATGCATATCCCATATGACCCCAGAATATGTCCTGATGTTGCCACATCGAGACCTCCGTGTTAGGTATTTGCATTACACTGTTATAATCGCAACTACCATGCCAGACCGGATAAACACATAAACCTATTAATATCAACAACCCGGCCTGTTCGGATGTATCCTGTGGCTGTAAATAACATTTACAATAGCACTGTTGACAGCCATATTGGTTCCTCAGTCAACGGGAACCGACGTATGTAATGATTCGGCATATAGAACGGAAAGAGACAAAGCATGACGATTCAGGCAAAAGCAGTTAGTGAGTATAAATGCTTTCAACTTTTGTATAGATAAATTCCGGGCGCAGCCGCATGCCCGTAACCGGATAAAAGACACCGGGGGCAGAAAAAACGAATCGCTCGAATTGATAATGGTCGAGAAATATCGGATCATACCAGCGATCATCCAAAATCACCGTCTCAAAGCGTCGCCGGGCAAAGGCAGTATCAAGCTGATTCTGCAACCGAATCCGGATCGAGTCGTTTTGACTGCGAAGAATATCATATAATCCATGTGTGGCAAAAGCCGGCTTGCCGGCCAGAACAGGTAAATATCCATGCCAGGGCATGAATATATCTCCCGGTATCGTTTTCATTTCCTCAATCAGTTGATAGCCGGCACGGAGATCATTCCGGCTCGGTATCTGATCCCTGGGATCATATAGCAACATCATAAACTGCAAAAGGAACAGGAGCAGCATAATTGATTTGGCAAAACCGGCAGAAAAAGAGAGATGGGGTTTCTGACCGGACAGGGTAAGCTGTTCATTCCCGGGTAAATCGAGATAGGTCATCAACTGAGCCAACCCGAGAACGGAGTAAACGGAAAAAACAGCCATTGCCGGCAATAAAACATTGATATACCCTCCTGCATGCAGACGGGAAACCCAGGAAGCCATGATCATCGAAGCGGCAATGAAAAAATGAAAACAAAATTCTTTTTTATCGCGTTTGTAGAGAAAAAGAAAAAAGAGCAGGGAAAATACAAACAGAATAAAGAGAGAAGACAAAATATCGTGTTGCCAGAATTTTAACAACATGGCCGGTAAAACATCATGTTGTCCGGGCAGGACAAAGAGATAAAACAGAAACCAGTGATCGGACAGATTTTGCATACCAGCGATATAGGGTATGACCAGTACAATAAACGGCAACGGATAGAGAATCTTCAGGTATCGGGGTGCATTGGAGAGAGCCAGCGCAAGCACGGATCCCAGAAAAATCGCGGCGGCAATTTGCTTGGTCATAAACGCCAGCAAAAAAAACAGACCAGCCAAAATAACAGCACAGGGGGTTTGTCGCTGTAAAAACACAATTCCCGCAAGGAGTAAAAACAGGAACAGGGCATCCACCCTGGCGATATCATACCACGCACCGCAGATATAAAAACAGGCGGCATAAAGTCCGACCGACACAACAGCGTAAAAGGGGGTTGCGTATTTTCTAATCAACAGATAAATGCAAACCATACTGCCCAGAGTGCTGATCAGGGAAATGAGTCGAAGCGGCAAAAACCCGAAAGAAAAAAATTCTGTGATCCAGGCTGCCGAATAAAAATAGAGCGGTGGATAGAGCAAGGGCACATATTCCAGCGACGGTTCAACGTAAAGCGGCTCGGACCGAAGCAAACGCATCACCTGCATCAGGCTGCCACCTTCCATAAACTCGAGCTCAAATGGATAGGCCAGGCGTTTAAGGGCGATGAACAAAAACAGAAAGAGGTAAAAAAGCGCTGACATAACCAGCACAGCCTTGAGAATGTTATTCTTTTGAGGTAAAATTTTAAACAAAACGTTCTTGTTCATATTTTCAAACTTTGATAAATCGTATCGATATCCTGCGCACAGCGATTGATATCATAAA
Source organism: Candidatus Zhuqueibacterota bacterium (assembly GCA_014728085.1). Taxonomy (GTDB): domain Bacteria; phylum Zhuqueibacterota; class Zhuqueibacteria; order Residuimicrobiales; family Oceaniaggregativiventaceae; genus Oceaniaggregativivens_A. Next base: position 5,991 of record WJMF01000110.1, on the reverse strand, counting down.
GGGAAAGGGCTTTAAGCCGGTTTTTACGTCCCATTTCCATTCGCAAGGTTTCATTTTCAAGAACGAGGGAAATCATTTTGGCCAGTTGTACAACATCACCGGCATTGACAACGAAACCGTTCTCAAAAGGATCGATCATTTCCGGGATGGTTCCGATCCGGGTGGAGATCACAGGCAGGCCGGCAGCGAATGCTTCAATGATAACCAGGGGCATTTGTTCTGCATAAGAAGGCAAAACAAAACACCAGCTTCGACACAGTATATCTACTTTGTGCTGAGCGAATCGAGCACCGTGTAGATGAACATGTTTCAATCCCATTATCTGTGATTTTTGGGCGACCTGATCGAGCTCACCCGTACCGATAATATCGAGTCGTATGCCGGGCCAATCTCTTTGTAATCGTTTCAATGATGCAAGAAGATCATAAATGCCTTTTCGCTGCCCGACCTCACCAACAAAGACGAGGCTCGGATCATCGGTTTTCGGCGTTTGAGATGTATAGGATTGAAGATCAATACCATTATAGACGACTTTTACCTTTTCCATGGGCAGAAAACGGCAATAAAAGCGGCGCCAGTATTGTCCCAGGGCGATGACGGTGTCGCATTTTTGCATAAAATAGGCAATCCATCGCCTGGCCCGTCCGCCGCTTTGCTCATAAAAGGATTCAAATCTTGAACCGTGAATATGGAGGACAATTTTTTTGCCGAACAATTTTCCGACATAGATATAATAGCATTTTTCCCAGAAAGATGTGTAGGAAGCCGAATGGATATGGATAATATCGATCCATTTTGTCAGAAGGAAAAGCAGAAATTTTATAAAAAAAAAGGCGGAATATGCATAGCTCGTCAATACGGTAAGAATGCCTCTGCCAAAACTGCGTTGATAGCCGGCCAGTGTTTTAAACGATGTTTTGCTGTTGACCAATGGTTTGTTCAGATTAAAGGGAATGACGCGATGGTGTAATCCGAGCTCAGAAGCAATGAGATCACCGACATAGCGTTCGATTCCTCCGAGCTGTGGAGGCATGGCGCCAACCATGAGCACAGAATATTTATGCACGGATTTATTCATATCAGACTTTGAGCAAATCGATCAATTGCTCCATTTGAGAAAAATCGGGAATGATAACAAATGCGCCGGCTCGTATCAGCCGGGTTCGTTTTTCGACGTTTAGTTCATAGCGCCGAATTTCATCGCTGGCGATTCCCACGGGCAGACCACCGCGCCGTCTGGTTTCGCGAATTTCCACCGGACCGTCGCCAAAGGTGACCAGTTTGCCGCCGACGTCACCTATATCTTTGAGAATGCGGTCGAGTACAATCTGTTTGGCTTCTTTTTCGATTTTGCCGACCGACCCGTATATATTTCCTTTAAAGAGATCGGCATAGCCGAGAGCACGCGCTTCGGCAATGACATCCTCCACATCGGTACCGCTGGCAAGATAAAGCTTTATACCTTTTTCATAGAGCTTTTGCAGAAAAATAACCGCATTTTTGAGGGTAAAATCCGCTAAATCGAGCTCGTTTTGACAGAAACGCTTCAGTCGACGATCTACGCGCTTCATCAAAGCCTGATTATAGATCTCTTTATAACCGGCGGCATCGAGAATATTTTCCGGGTCGACAAAGCCGAATTCCCTGACCATATTGACCAGGCCTTCCATCTGGGACAGCGTTTGAATACCAGTGGTTTGGTCGATATAGCGCCGCACCCGTTCGCGAACGTTGTGATAATCGGATTCATCGACACTGTTATACTTTTCACCGAGAATAGCTTTCACCATCATCGGCTGCATGACCGCCTCCCAGCCCTGCCGCAGTGTGGAGATGGTGCCATCATGATCAAAAATGGCGTATTCGATTTTAATGGTAGACGGTAAAGGGTGAACGATCTCAATATCTGTCTCTCGGTAATACCGGGCCAGTCTGCGATCCTCTGCCAGCTCGGGTTCGAAGATAAAATTGGGCGTTTTACCGATGTCGAGTATCTCATCTCTCGACGCAGTTCCGGTACGACCTATCTTTTGGATGGTCACCGCAGAAACCAGGTTACCCATCTGCGCGGTCTGATTAAAGCCCATACCCACAGCAATGGCTGCGGACATACCGGCGAGAAAACTGTCCCCGGCACCGACGGTATCGATTTTCCCCAAAACCTGAACGCCGGGTATCTTTCGTACCCCCTCTTCACTGATGACAATGCACCCCCGGGCACCACGTGTGATAAAGAGCGGTTTTCCATATTTTTGATAAATCTCTTTGCCGGCCGTCACCACCTCATCATAAGCTACCACCTCAAAAACATCTTTCTCGATTCCGCAAAGGGAAAGGACTTCACGGTCATTCGTTTTCAGCCAGGCGCGGGTATAAATATTTTTGACATGTCTTCCATCGTAAATAAAAATTTTATCGTCATGTCGGGCGATAAGGTCGGAAAGAAGGGCCTGCATACAAGGTGTGTGGATGCCGGTTTTTACCTGCTGGTTGACCAGTACCAGATCATAGGAAGTGAGATTATCTTCGAGCCTGCGAATCAGTTCACGGACATGTCGGTCAGAGAGGTCGTTATAACTACCGATATCAAAACGTGACTTTTCTTCATCGCCATGCAGAGGCTTGCAATAGGTAAGCGTTTGCCAGCTCTCATCCGCCAATTTCAGCATATGGTCGCAGTTGACCTTACAAGCCTGCAAGAGCGTCAGCATCCTGTTGCCGAAAGGATCATCGCCAACAGCGCCGTAAGCATCGAGCCTTCCCACTCCCATCGCATGCAGATTGGCAATGACGTTTCCCGCACCACCCAGGGTATATTGTTGAATTTTAATGGGAAGGGTCTGTTTGCCGGTTTCGAGACTTTTTTCACTCGCCGACATGTCTATGAAAAAATAGACATCGAGACAAAAATCCCCCAACACAGCGATACGTGCTTTTGTGATTCGATCGAGTAATTCTTTTAATCGATCAAAGGAAAGAAGTTTAAAATCATTCATTTGTTTTGGTCCGGTTAAGTGCAGTTCTGGTAAAAAATCGCAAGCTGAAAAAATGGTTACCTTACGCGAAACCTACGTAAACGCAATCATTGATGCGCTTTTAAATATAATAGTTTTGTTGATTTGTAACAAGGAAGAATTTTGTCTTGATTCTGAATTCAGGAGTTTATATATTTCTTCCACGGGCAATTAGCTCAGTTGGTTAGAGCGCTGGTTTCACATACCAGAGGTCACTGGTTCAAATCCAGTATTGCCCACTCATGGGGGTTTTTCTCTATATCCGCTTTTTTATCCTGAATAAATATTTTGAATCCATGGACAGGGATCTCTTTTCTGATTATTTTTTTCATATTGGCTGTATCAAAAGTATTTATAGTACTATTTTTTAGAGGTCTCTTAAATATACAAAACCGCCGAGACCGCAAAGGAATCGCTGAGACTTTTTCATTACTTGATTGATTTAGGGAAAAGTTTTTATCAGGGAACAATCACAAAAACAAAGATAACAAATTTATAAACAACGAATAACAAGTGTTTTATGATATTTTTTACATTTTATCTCTTTACATAATTCTGTTTTTCTCAGCGTTCCTCGGCGATCTCGGCGGTTTTAATTAGCTTTGAATAAGTAATAACTCACATTCTTGCACAGTATTTGATATTATTGGATTATCAATTCTTTTTATCAACCCTTTTGATACAATCCCTTTCCGGTGTCACAATATAATCCGGACTTTAGTCCGGCGAGGATAGGCGGATTTTTATTAGAATTGTATTTACACGGGCTTTAGCCTAACCCTTTTCTGAGTCGTAAATTTTAGCCAAGCCCGTCTTTTGTATTTTAGCAATGAAAAAGACCTGCTATTCTCATTCCACTGCTCTGCGCCGCATTGCTTGAATTTACAGCCTGCGAGCAGGGCAACCCAACCACCCCATGCTTTCGCCCCCTGGCGGGGGCTATGGAAACATTTTACAAAATTAAATAGCGATGTTATTTTTTTTGCATATCGGCTGAAAAACCGGTAACCCGGGTTTGTTCATGTTTTTCTGATCATTTCAACAACAAACATTTCCGCACCGCTTTAAACGCGCCGGCCTTCAGGGTAATGATATACATGCCGCTGGAAACCCCACGGGCGTCCCAGGTCGCCTCATAGCTGCCGGGCTTTACTGAACGGGAAAACAGGGTGGCTATCATTCTACCGTTAAGATTGTAGACCTTGACACGAACGAACGACCTTTCCGCAATATCGAACGATACAGTGGTCACAGGATTAAAGGGATTGGGATAGTTTGCATAGAGCACAAAGGATTCCGGAATATCCCTGTCACTTTTGGACACCAAAACCGACGGATCGGTAGCAAAACTGCGGATAACAGACCAGGGCCCCGGACCAAAAGCATTGACAGCGCGAACGCGCCAAAAGTATTGTGTATAATCCGACAAACCCTTCACAATGGTTTGTGTTTCCTCTGTCCCGCGATCCACAACAATATCTACAAATCCCGGATTGAGTGAAACCTGAACCTGATACGAACAAACATCGCCGGAAGCCTGCCACTGCAAAAGCAAATTTTCTCCATTCTGCAGTGCAGCATCATCCGGACTCGATAGCGAAACCGCAACCGGCTCAGAAAGGCCCAATTCTCTACTCACCGTCTCCAAAACCTTTTCATGTGATCCGTGATAGATCGCTCCTCCTTCATTTGGGTTACCGCTACCAATACCGGTATACAGATCTCCCTGAGGCGATTCGTAAACGATGTGTGCGCTCATATGGTTCATGCCTTCACTTACCGATGTCCAGCCGGCACCGTGATCGACAGAAACAAAAACTCCGATCCCCATTTCATTGCAGCCGTAATTGCCGGCATACATAACACCGCACTCTTTAACCAATATACTGGTTATTTTCGCTGTTCTCAAAATTTCATGGTCCACTCTTTGCCAGTTCAGATCATTTTTATCAGCATAATAGAGTCCGCCGACCGTACCGAGCCAGAGCTTACCATCATTTCCGCCTTTGATGGTATAGACATATCTAACAGATGAATTTGTTGTGATCCGGGTCCAGGTTTCACCGCTGTCGCTGCTGCAGTAAACACCTTCTTCCCAGGTGGCAATATAGAGTTTATCTCCGATCCAGGCTATCGATTTGAGATCCGTATTGGATTGCAGCGATAGTTTGGAAAATTCCTGCCATTCGTTTCCGGTATCTGTTGAGTACATAATCAAGCCGTTATTGTAAGCGAGCCAGATTCCATCTTCATTATCCAGAAAAATATCCATGCATTCCACATCCCGGTTTCTGTATAATTGTTCTTTGTCTTCGCCGTTACGACCCAGTCGATCGAGCCTTCCACCGCCAATGCCATAGAGTATTCCCTTGCTGTCCATTGCATATTTAAAATACTCGACACCGAGTTTTTCCCAGGTTTGTCCCTGATCGACAGATCGATAGGTGCCCTTTTTAGCAGCATAATCCTCTTGAGGCAGGCTTGGCGGCGGTGTGAGGGAAACAAAAATATGACCATTTTGATTGACAATAATATCCCGGACGAAAAAATCCAGTTCCGGCGGAGAAATCTTTTCCCAAACCAGAGGGACGGCATTTTCTCCTGTTGAAAAATGACGTACCACCGAGGCCTCGCTCTTGCCGGCGGGATTGATGGCGAAAAGCCGCCAATAGAAATCCTTGTTCTGCAACAGACCTTCCAGCGGATAAACGTTGGCCCGGATACCATTTTCTTGCAGAAAAAGATCCGTTAAATTGGCGTCGTAAAAAATCTGCAGCGTATAAGAAACAGCGCCTTCAACCTCTTGCCATTCGAGATCGGTCTCAGAAGATTCCAGTCCGGCATTATTGGCGGGGCTGGTCGGCACCGGTGCTGCGGGTTTTTGCATTTCCGATACAACATTTCCGGATAAGACAAGACCTGCAGCCTGCTCATCACCCTGTATCGACCCCTTGACGGATATCTCTACCGTATAGAT
>WJMF01000109.1 GCA_014728085.1 Candidatus Zhuqueibacterota bacterium | reverse complement strand
CACCCATCAGGTCATTCGGGGTGTCCTTCGGTATCGTGCAGGGGTGGGCTGAATCGAAAAGGATCAAATGTAGCAGAACAGGGTTGATTATTTACTAAAGGGATTGAATATATACAGGAGACTAGAAAATGCAAAAGATAGTTTGGTTTTTACTTTTGGCGACTGTTTTTTCCCTGGCAGGTTGCGACTTGAATGATTTCAAAGTATTGACCGGTATAGATGTCCTTATTGAACAAAACATGAAAGTGCTTGCCGGCAAGCGGGTCGGTTTGATCACCAATCCGACGGGGGTGACCCGGACGTTAAGCTCTACGGTTGATGCCCTCTATCAGCATCCCGAAGTGAATTTGGTTGCTTTGTTTGGCCCTGAACATGGTGTTCGTGGCGATTTCGCCGGGGGCGAAAAAATTTCCCATATGGTTGATGAAAAAACCGGAATCACCATGTTTAGCCTTTATGGTAAAACCATGAAACCCACTCGGGAAATGCTGGAAAACATCGATATCCTTGTTTTTGATATACAAGACATAGGTTGCCGCTCCTATACCTATATTTCCACCATGGCATATGCCATGCAGGCAGCCAAAGAACACAATATTGCCTTTGTGGTTCTTGATCGTCCTAATCCTTTGGGAGGTGTGCTGCTGGAGGGTCCTATGCTCGATATGGATTACCGTTCCAATATTGGTTATTATCCCATCGCCTATGTTCATGGTATGACGGTTGGAGAGTTGGCCGGTTTTTTTAATCAGGAATATGAAATCGATGCTGACCTTACTGTTGTTGAAATGAAAGGATGGAAACGGAATATGGTGTTCAAAGATACCGGCCTGACATGGTTGCCGACTTCACCTCATATCCCGCACGCCATTACCGCATTCTATTACCCCACCACCGGTATCGTCGGCGAGCTCAACACCGTTAATATTGGTGTCGGCTATACGATTCCCTTCGAACTGGTCGCTGCGCCGTGGATGGATGCTACGGCTCTGGCAGAGGAAATGAACGGCCGTGAATTACCCGCCGTTACGTTTAGACCGATTTATTTCAAGCCCTTTTACTATCATTTTGCCAACCAACCGATTCAGGGTGTACATGTACATATTTTGGACCAAACGCATTTTGAGCCGATCCGGACCCAGGTCCATCTCTTGTCTGCAATGATTAAACTGTTTCCCGAGAACGATATATTTGCGACTCATCGCATTTCATCGTTTGATAAAGCAGCGGGATCGGACGCATTGCGCTCCATGCTGAAAGCACAGATCCCGCCGGATGAAATTATTCAATCGTGGCATGAAGAGTTGCAAAATTTTAAACAGACCAGAGAAAAGTATCTGATCTATGAATAAATCCGGGATTCAGCTTTTTTCTTAAAAAATCCAGAACCTTTTTGCCTTTTTATCGTCTTATAATTGTTGTTTATATGGAGAAAGATTTTAATGTTCAAACGTCTGGCAAAGGATCGCAAGGTTCAAATCGGTACTATTGTTTTGTTTATTATGCTGTTTTTTGTCTTTTTTTCGACCGGAGAGTCTGAATTGGAGCCTGCCGTGGTGACCTTTACAACGGTGAAACAAGGGGACCTTCCTGTATCCCTGGTCGAAAGCGGAGAAATCGAGGCCGTCTATTACAGCGATATCAAGGCGCCGATGGAATGGCGAATGGAATTACAGATCATCGATATGGCGGAAGAGGCCAAGTCTGTAAAAAAAGGCGACTTTTTACTGCGCTTTGACACCTCTACCCTTGAAGATCAGCTGGACCTGGCAAAGGACCGACTGGCGTCTGCTCTGGCTGACAAGGAAAAATTGCTGGCTCAGCAGGCTTCGGAAATGAAACAGCTCGAAATCGAACGCGATATGGCCGAATATTCGCGTGAAATCGCAGAGTTGCAGGTGGAATTGCTGAAATATGAGGCAGATGTTCAACGCCAGGATGCGGAACTGGATCGGCGAAAAGCTCTTATTCAAGTGGAAGAAGCAAAAACCAATATAGAATCCAGGCGTATTATCCATGACGCCCAACTGAATAATACAGAACTCCGTATCCTCAAAGCCCGGGCTGACTTGAGAGAGCTTCGGGACAAGATCGGGAGTTTAACCCTTTATTCACCACGAGACGGTATGGTGGTTTATAATGCAATCGGCGGATGGAACAGCCGCCATAAAGCCGCGATTGGTGATAAAGCGAGACCGGGAGAAACGGTCATTCAGATTCCGGACTTGAATACCATGCAGGTTAAATTGATCGTCAATGAAATGGATGCCCTGAGAATGGCGGTTGGGCAAAAAGCAACCATCAGACTTGATGCTTATCCGGAACACACCTTTTCCGGAGAGATTGTAGAGATTGCAAAACTGGCCCAGACCGAGCATGAGGAAACCGTAAAGTTTTTTCATGTGATTGTTCGAATCGATCAATCCGATCCTCTGTTAAAACCGGGCATGACCGCACGAGCAAAAATTCATTTACAAACGCTGAAAGATATTATATATATTCCTGTCACTGCGATTTTCGAATCAAATGGTAAGGCGGTTGTATTTCGCAAGGATGATTTGGACTCTCCGGTTGAGGTTAAAACGGCAAAGCGAAATGACCAGTTTGTGCAAATCCGTTCCGAAGATATTCACCCTGGAGATGAATTGATCACCAGTTCGCCGGCTCACACCATGAGACGTTTTGGCTATGCAGATTTTGCCGGCGCGGCCTTAAAAGCCCCGCCCTATTTCTCTGCAGCTTTTGATTCGATGCAACAACTGGGCCTTGCGTTTGACTATGAACAGGGTCGACTAAAACCCGTCGATTCGGAAAGAGATTCCGTATCCGAAGATGTTCAGGTAGAACGCTTTAGAGGCAGGTTTGGAAAGATGTCAATTCCCGCTAATGATGATAGTGTCAGACGAAAAAGAGCAACCAGATCAAAACAATCCGAAGGTATGCAAATCAGCATCGATTCATCAAAAACAAAGTCCAGATCATTTTAGGGATGATTTTAGCGTAAGAATAAACATGCCGGTTATCGGTATATGAAGGAGATTTTAATGGTTCAATGGTTTAATCGTTTAGGCAAGTGGCGATGGCCTGTAATGGTTGCAGCGATTTTCATAGTGCTGGTTGTGATTGTTTTGATTGCCCAGAGCGCCGCGGCACCGAATATCCCCATTGCTGAGGTGCAATATGGAGAGTTTGTCATTAATCTGGAAGAGCGGGGAGAGCTGCAGGCGGTAAAATCCGTTTCCGTTAATGTTCCCCGGCATGTCCGAGGTAATTTACGCATTGTTGCGCTTGCCGAGGATGGTTCCAGGGTTGAAGAAGGGGGGTTTCTCGTACAATTTGATACCAGTGAGGCTTCTCAGGAAGTTGAGGAAAGTCGCAATGAATTGGAAAAGGCCAAAGCCGAACTGGCAAGTCTGAAGGCCAATATCAAGTCAACCATGGCCCAGCTCAGAACCACGTTTGAAACGCAAAAGTATTCTTACGAACAAGCACAACTGCGATACGAACAAATGAAATATGAAGCGGCGGCTAAAAGGCGGGAACAGGAATTGAATTTAAAAAAAGCAGAATTGATGCTGGAACAGGCGGAGAAGAAGATTCAATCCCAGAAAATTATCAACGAGGCAGATATCGCAAAAGCAGGGCTTCAGGTAAAGCAGAGGCAATTGCGATTGAATGAAGACCTGCACAGGCTTGAAAGTCTGACTCTGCGGGCGCCTATCGGTGGATTGGTTGTACACAAGGAAATCTGGGGTCCAAATGGTATGGCCAAAGTCAAAGTCGGAGACACGCCCTGGCGTGGTATGACCCTGGTCGAAATACCTGATCTTTCCCAGATGATGGTTAAAGCCAAAATTAACGAAATCAACATCAGCCAGGTCGCTGAGGGACAACAGGTGATTGTCAAAGTCGATGCGTTGGCGGATGAAACGTTTTATGGTCAGGTGGCCAGGGTTGCCAAACTGGCAACGCGTGAACGGGGTTCCGAGATTAAAGAGTTTGATATCGAAATTCTTTTGCAGAGCTCAGATTCCAGATTGCGCCCGGGAATGACGGCTCAATGTGATATCATCACTGACCGGATTCCCGACCAACTGTACATCCCGCTCGAATGCGTGTTTCAAAAGATGGATACCACAGTGGTTTATCCGAAGAGTAGAGGATTCAAGGCCTTGCCCATCGAACTTGGCGTACAAAACAATAATTTTATTGTGGTCAGAGCCGGACTTGAGCAGGGTCAAAAGGTCTCGCTATATGACCCGTCAAAACCCATACGGGACTTGGGAAAAGAGGCTCCCTCAATACAGGAAAACAAGCCGAAAAGCAATAAAAAAAGTTCCCAAAGAATGATTAGGATAGGATAGCGATGATTTATCGTGAAAGTATACTGATTGGCTTTGAAGGGATTCGCCATCATAAGTTGCGCTCGATCCTGACGGCTTTGGGAATCATTTTTGGCGTTGCAGCGGTTGTTGCGATGCTCTCGATCGGCGAAGGTGCAAAACAGCAAGCCATCGAACAGATACAAGTTATGGGGATGAATAATATCATTATCAACGATATCCCTGTGCAGGACGAAGAAGAGGGTGAAGGACGCAGCAATTTATCACAGGGATTAACGCTTCAAGATGCTTACTCTTTATCCAAGATCAATCCACTGATCGAAACGGTGGTACCACAAAGAAATTTGACCTGTCGGGTCGTTTACAATAAAGTTCATATGGATGCTCAGGTGATCGGTACCTTGCCCGACATTGAAACGGTGATGTCTTATCATCTGCAGGAAGGCGGTTTTTTTTCATACCGGGATGTCAGGGAAGACCGGCGACTCTGCGTTCTCGGTTCGGAGGTTAAATCTCATCTGTTTAAATTCCATAACGCAATCGGTAAACAGATCAAAATCGAAGATCAATGGTTTACGGTTGTCGGTGTTTTGGCGCCCAAAGCCGTGGTGGGAGACGCATCCGAAAAGGGCACTCACGTTAACCAGTCGATCTTTATTAACATTACCTCGGCAATCAAGAGATTTAATTATTTGCCTTTTGAAAGTGAAATAGATCGCATCACTCTGCGTGTCAACGACCCCGACAAAATCCAGAATGCAGCCAATATCGTCAATCAAACCATGGCTCGCCGTCATAATCAGACCGATGATTATACCATTACCATTCCGGAAGCACTTTTGAAACAACGGCAACAAACTCAGAGAATTTTCAATATCGTCATGGGTGCGATTGCCGGCATTTCGCTATTGGTTGGTGGAATTGGTATTATGAATATCATGCTGGCCTCAGTATTGGAGCGTACTCGGGAAATCGGTGTGCGCCGTGCTGTCGGGGCAAAACGGAATGACATCTTGGGACAGTTCCTGGTCGAAGCGGTGATTCTCAGCTTTGTCGGGGGGATGATGGGGGTCTTTTTTGGATTCGCGCTCACCAAAATGATTGCTCTTTATGCTGGATGGCGGACCATTGTTTCAGTGTTTGCCATTTTCCTCGCCTTTTCCGTCTCAGCTGCAGTCGGCATTATTTTTGGACTCTATCCGGCAATGCAGGCCGCAAAGGTTGAGCCGATTGTTTCCCTGAGATATGAATAGTTACTGATGTGCTCAAAATTGGAGAGAATGATGAACCGCGCAATAGTATCTCTTTTTTTTCTTTCCCTTCTAATCATCTTCAGCGACACGGGTTGGTCGCAAACGCTGACATTACAGGATGCGATTGACATTGCTCTCGAAAGAAGCTATGATTCGAAACGGCTGAAACTGGAATTGCTACAGGCGGAGGAAAATCTTGTTGCTGCAAAAGGACGTTTTAGAACGCATGTGGATATGTCGCTGGATGTTCCCAGATGGCAGGAAAATGTCACTGAAATCATGGTCCCCGGACAGTTGCCGCAGTTCAATACCACCGGAACGCTTCGTTACATGGGATCGCTGGATATTACCCAGCCCCTGCCGACTGATGGACGATTGGTGCTCAGCAGCAGAGCCTATCATCGTGAAGTGTCGACCTATCTGACACAGGCAAATCGTGAGCAAAAACGCAGCGAAATGTATACCAATTTAACTCTGCGTTATACCCAGCCGATTTTTGCCATCAATCAACTCAAGCTCGGTCTGAAAAACGCCAATCTGAGTTATGATCGCACCGAGCAACGATATAAGCGCAGTCAGCTCAATGTCGTTTATCTGGTTACCCAATACTTTTTCAATCTTTACCAGGCCAGCCGTCAGGAGCAAATCACCAGGGACAATGTAGAACAGCAAACAGAGCTTTATGAGCTGGCAAAAAAGAAATTTAATGCCGGTCTCATTCCAGAAGTCGAAGCTTTACAGATGGAAGTAGACCTGGCTGAAGCTCAGGACGAACTTTTGTCTGCTCAAGCCAGAACAATGCGCATGGGAGACGCTTTTAAACAATTGATCGGCTTGCAGCTTTCCGATTCCGTTGCCATCAAAACAGATCTGGAACGGGAAAAAATCAATGTCGATCTGCAAGCGGCCATTGACAAGGCTGTAAAATACCGCACGGAAATACGTGAAGCCGAAATTGATTTAGAGTTGGCAAAGATTGCGATAAAAGAGGCAGATGCCCGCAGTGAAATACGCGGTGATCTGACCGTATTTTACGATTTGACCGGTATCAGTAATCCCAATTTACCCTTCGGAACACCCTGGGATGAATTGTGGAACTCGAGTCTTGATGATATGGAGCGCCGCCCCAATAACCGGGGAGTGATTTTTACGCTCTCCGTACCTATTTGGGACTGGGGAGTCAACAATGCCGAGGTTGCCGCTGCCAGGGCGTCAATGAAAAACGATATCCTCGCTCTTGAGGAACAGGAAAAAACCATTGTTCGCGAGGTCCGCGAAGTGGTCAGGCGCTTACGAGAAGCTGAAAATAAACTCGATGTTTTAACCCGGAATCAAGCCGTTGCCCAAAGAGCGTTTGAAATATCGGTTGAACGCTTTAACAACGGCGACATTACCAGCCAGGATCTGGCTCTCGACCGAAATCGTTTTGTTCAAGCCAAAACCCTTTATTTAAACGCCTATATTGATTTTAAACTGGCAATAGCGGATTTAAAACGAAAAACCATGTACGATTGGCAACATAACGTTAGTCTTGTTGATGATTGAGCTTGAATGAGATGTATTTTATGCTGTGACCGGCAAGCGCTTGTTTTTTTTCAAATGTGGTTTGTACCAGCCATTCCGGTTCGGGAACGGAGACGTGGTGGAGGTCGGTATAATTGTCGAGAATCGGGTGGTTATTCCGTCTGAGTGTATCGAGCGTATAGCGATATAAATTGTCATCATCGGTTTTCAAATGGATTTTTCCCCCATCGTGCAGTATGCGGCTGTAGAGGTGTAAAAACCTGGGACAAGTCATTCTTTTATTTGCCTTGCTGTGTTTGGGGTACGGATCCGGGAAAGGGATCCATATGGTTGAAATTTCCCCACTGGCAAATTCCCGATCAATATCTTCGATACGCATTCTCAAAAACGCAACGTTGGAAAGCTTGTCCTCAAGGGCTTTTTTAGCGCCGTTCCATAACCTTGCGCCCTTGATATCAACCCCTATAAAATTTCTGGCGGGAAACATTTTTGCCAGAGTAAGACTGTATTCTCCTTTGCCGCATCCCAGCTCCAGCGTAATGGGATTATTGTTGCGAAAATAGTCCTGATGCCAGCGCCCCTTCAAGTGGCTTTGAATTTGAAACGTATTGGCAAAGGTTTCGAGCTCGGTGAATCGTTCCAGCTTGCTCCTGCTCATTCATCCTCTTGCTGCGAAAAATGATAATAAATATCTCTCTCCTCAAAAAGCTGCATCAGATATTCAAAGTCGGCTTTGTTTCTGATGATCGATTCCGGCGGTATTACCCCTGTCTGCTTTAACCTGTTTTGCAAATAGAGCCTTGCGATTGCTGTGGCCGTATAACCGGTGGTTCTGGCCATCGAAGACGTTTTCGTTTCACTATGAAACGTATCAAAGAGGTCATAGCGAATTTGCCGTTTTCTTCCCTTACGGGACCCCCGCATCAATACCTGCATGGCGGTAAACTCTTCCTCTGTGTCGTCAAGATACCATTGTTCAAAGAGTAACCGGGAAGTTAAATCGATGGGTCTGATCGACTGGTCTTTTATTTGTATTTTGTTTTTGTTCAGGAATCCGCTATCCCGAAGGATTTGCATGATTTGACGGTGACCGGGATATCTCAGGGTTTTTTCGATCATGTTGGGAGCGAGTTGGTTCTTTAAAAGCGTACGCAACCCGTCGGTGTTAAAGGCCTCCAGCGTGCCTATGGGATCGATATCGACAAGTTCGGGATCGCTGAGAGCGGGTTTGGTCACGACCTGATAATTAACGACGTAACGAGCAGGGCGAATATATTCTTCCAAAACATCGACAGGGGAAAAGGGGGCTTTGTATTCATAAGGCCATTGGCGCTTTTTGGGTAACCCGCCAACATAGCAGATATAGTCATCTACGTCCATGTACTGCGTCCAATAGCCCAGAAGAATATGGCTCATACCGGGAGCCACGCCGCAATCCACAAACGCAGGTATGCCTTTTTCAACTGCGGTTTTATGCATCGCAAAAGGATCCTGCTCAAAAAAGGCAATGTCAACAAGAGGTTTTCCCAGGTCGACAATGCGTTTAAAGGTAGCAAATCCAATGGTGCCCGGGACGGCGTTGATGACCAGATCAAAGGGTTCTACCATTTTTTGCAGATTGCCGCTATCGTTAACATCCAGGAGCTCTTTTTCGAGATTTTCTACCGTTTTCAGTTTGAAAAGGGCCTTTTCATCCTTGTCGGTAGCAAGAACCGAAAAATCTCTGCATAAATCCAGAGCCATTGCTCTGCCTACCTGACCAGTTCCCAGAATTATGATGTTTTTCATATTCGTCCTTTAGTAGCTTGATGAATCCAGTTTAACTTTACCGCCAAAGGTTTTGTAAATAAAAGTGGTGTAAAAAAGAACCAGGGGAAAACCGATGATTGCGATAATCAGCATGATCGTCAACGTTTTGGAGGATGAGGCGGCATTGTAGATATTCAGACTGTTGTCGGGATTTGCCGTATTATAGACCAGTTGCGGAAAATGATCGAGTCCAAAAAGGATAAACCAGGATAAAATGTTGAGAGCGGAAAACAATAAAGCCCGTTTAAAGGCGGTTTTTTTTAGTTGTCTGTAGATGCCGACGAGAAAATAGAGATTAAGCGCCAGAATCAGAAAGAGATAAGGGCGATTGAGCAGGTTGGTTGTCAGCCGATCGAAGGCGGTAAATGTGTAAATATTAATAATGACATAAAGAAAAATAACGATCCAAAAGAGTTTTTTGGCATAACCGGCCATTCGCTGTTGCAGTTCATCCTCGGTTTTTACGGCTGCAAAAAGCCCTCCATGCAGAGCGAAGAGTATTGTTGTGGTGATGCCGACGATGATAGCGTAGGGATTGAGCAAACTGAAGAAAGAGCCGGTAAAATCGTGGTTCTGATCGAGCGGGATTCCGGCGATGATGTTGCCGAGGGCGACGCCAACGAGCAGGGCGGCGACTGTGCTGCTGATTGAAAAACTTGTATCCCATACCTTTTTCCACCAGTTCATTTCAAGCTTGCTGCGAAACTCTATTGCGGTGGCCCGAAAGATGAGACAAAAGAGCAATAACATAAAAGCGATATAAAATCCTGAAAAAACGGTAGCATATACTTCGGGAAAAGCGGCGAAAAGCGCTCCGCCGCCGGTAATGAGCCAAACTTCGTTACCATCCCATACCGGCCCGATGGCATTGAGGAGCAAACGGCGTTCCTTTTCTTTTTTATTAAAAAGATAAAGCGTACCAACTCCCAGATCAAATCCATCGAGGATGGCATAACCGCTTAAAAGCACGCCGACAAGAAGATACCAGACCGTATTCAAATCCAGGCTAAAATTCATCCTGCTTGTTCTCCCTGATTTTGCTCAAGTTCTTCAGGGCCATTTTGGATTTTATGATTGAAAAGATAGATAAACAAGGCGAAAAGGAGCGCATAGATCAGGGAAAATAAAATTAAGGATGCCCATGCTTCACCGGTGGAAAGCGTCGTGGAAATGGCTTCCTCGGTGCGCAGCAGATTATAAACGATATAAGGCTGGCGTCCCACCTCAGCCGAAATCCAGCCGACCTGGTTGGCAATTTGAGGAAGTAAAACAGAAAAAACCAGAATCCACAGATACCAGCGCGCTGTAAAGAGTTTTTTTCGCCACCACAGGTAAAGGCCGAGAAGAGAGAGAAAAATCAATCCCATACCGATGGTAATCATGAGATGATAGGTTTGAAAAACAATATTAACAGGCGGACGGTCGTCAAGGGCATAACTGTCCAATCCGACAACCGGCGCCTGGCTGTCGAAATGAACCAGAAAGCTTAAAAAGCCAGGAAGGCGGATTCCAAATTGCACTTTTTCCTCTTTTTCATTGACCCAGCCGAATAAATACATATCTGCCGGTTGATTGGTGGTGTAATGTCCTTCAAAAGCGGCCAATTTTGCTGGTTGAGTTTCGCTTACGGTTATGGCGCTGAGGTGTCCCGTTTGCAGTTGCAAAATCGAGGCAAGGACCGCTATAACCAATCCGATCTTGAGGTTGAGTTTAGCGAACTCGATATCTCTTTTGCGAAGCATATAATAAGCACCCACGCTCAATACCAGAAAGGCTGCGGCTAACCAGCACCCGAAGATAACATGGGTAAACCGGTCTATGGTTGAGGGATTGAAAACCACCTGCCAAAAATTAACGATCTCTGCCCTGACGCCGTTTTCGGTTTCAACAATATGATGTCCCGCCGGTGTTTGTTGCCAGGAATTGGCGATGATAATCCACAGGGCGCTGAGGTGGGCTCCAAACGCAACCATGATCGTTGAAAAGAAATGCATCCCGGGGCTGACCCGGTTCCAGCCAAAAAGGAGCAACGCCAGAAAACTTGACTCGAGAAAAAAAGCAAACAGGCCTTCAGCAGCGAGGGCGCTGCCGAAAACATCTCCCACAAAACGGGAATATTCCGACCAATTGGTACCGAATTGAAATTCCATTACGATTCCGGAGGCTACACCGAGAACAAAAATAAGAGCAAAGATTTTTACCCAAAATTTGGTGACCTTTATGTAGAGCGGATTTTCTGTTCGTAGATACTGACCTTCCATGATAACCAGGAACAAGCCCAACCCGATACTCAGAGGTGGGAAAAGATAGTGAAACCCAACAGTAAGAGCGAATTGTATTCTCGACAGCAAGACGGCGTCCATCAACTTTTCCTGAAAGTTTACATATTTACGAAAAACATACTAAAATCCCCGATTAATGTCAAGATTATCCGTCAATCAAAGCCGCCTGGCGATGCATTTTTCAGCGCAAGCTGTGGTTGTATTAAATTTATTAAATAAGGCGATTCTCTGTGTCAGTCAAATAAATTAAAATTTGCCTTGCGTCTTTTAAATTATTTTATAACTTTTATTATTGTAAATTCAGTACCTTATTCAAAGAGCAGTTTTTAGGTGACGAATTTTTTATTTCATAAACTAAAGGGTTAATCAATGCATGCAGACAAATTGGATGCTATTGACTTGAAAATTCTGGAATTACTCCAGAAGAGCGGGCGTACGAAACGCAATCAACTCGCTGAACAGGTCAATCTTTCTATTCCATCAATCAGCGAACGAATGCATAAAATGGAAAAAGCCGGCGTCATCAAAACCTACAATGCTATTGTAGAACCGCGTAAAATCGGCCTGCAAGTGACAGCCTTTGTCATTATCAGTACCGAGCCTGCCAGTAATTATGTTGAAATTCTCAAGCAAATCACCGTTAACGACGAAGTCTTGGAGTGCCACACCATAACCGGTGAGGGATCTAATATCCTAAAGGTAAGAACGCAAAGTACCGATACGCTGGAAAGGCTGTTGATGAAAATTCAGGATCTTCCGGGCGTGACCAATACCAAAACCCACATTGTTCTATCCACTTCAAAGGAAACAACGGTTTTACCTTTGAACTATTATAAATCCTGATTCTGTTGATTGCCAAACGAGCCCTGAAATTGATATTTCAGGGCTTTTTTTTTTGCTTATCAAGACAATAAATTTTGTTGAAAGACGTATATCTGAGTGAAAATGGTTGAGAATAATGAAAACAAACTGATCATTGCCTGCAAGGATAAAGACCATCAGGCATTCGCAGAGTTGCTGAACCTCTACAGGCGTCCACTGTTTTCCTATTTACTTCGCCTGTGTCAGGATCAAAGTACAGCCGAGGATTTGTTTCAGGAGACCACCATAAAGGTATGGAAAGGAATGGATACTTTTGACCCGCGTTACAAATTCGGCTCGTGGCTGTTCAGTATTGCCTATCGCACCAGTGTAGATGCGTTGCGGAAAAAGAAAAGGCGCAGTATTTTTCGTCAGCTGGATGAATTGCCCGAGACCCCGCATCACCATGATCCGCTGGAAGAGCTTACTGCACAGGAAACAAAGGCGTTGTTCAAAAAGGCGGTGAGATTATTATCGGAAAAACAACGACAGGTTTTTCTGATGCGGCAACACGGTGAATTAAGTTTTAAGGAGATATCAGAGGTCATGAACGAACCCCTGAATACGGTTCTCAGCCATATGCACTATGCCGTAAAAAAAATAAAAACATTTTTAAGAGAGAATCATGCAATCGAATAGAAAAATGTGCAATACCTTCTCAGAAGAAATATGGTTATACATGGATAACGCTCTTTCCGTTACCGGAATGGCGGCCTGGAATTCACACCTGAAAACGTGTTCCGACTGCCGGAAAAATTATGTGGAAATACGTCAAACCCTGGAAGCTTATGGCCGGATCGGTCAGGATGATATTGACGATTTAAAATTCGAAAAAACACGGCAACGGCTGGAGCAAAAGTCCTTGTTGTATCCATATTCAAAAACAGCTGCTGTTTTGGCCCTGGCTGCATCATTGTTCATTGCGCTATGGATTGGGCTGGACCGGTCTTCAAGTCAGGAAGTGCAATGGGATGCAACAGCCATCGATCAAACCATTTCAGAACTGGATAGTACCCTGAACCGGTGGGAAGATGAGGAATGGCTTTTAGCCGGTTCTTATCAGGACGATGAGTATATCGATGATGCTATTCGAAATCTGCAAAATGATTTGACAGAATTACAAGGAGATTTTTCAACTTTTTAAAAGGAGAACAAGAGATGAAACGCTCAATTATCTATTTGCTGGTTTTTATTTTTATTGCCATGACGACAATAGTAAACGGACAGATCAATATCCGCAAAAACAGATCACAGCCCCAGGATAGAACCCGTATTAAGCAAAGAATCGATCGCCTGGCAGGACGCCTAAGCCCGGAACAGGAACAACAGGCACTGGAATTTCTCAATCAACTGGATCCGCCGTCCGTAAAGCAGTTGCAGGAACTTGAAAGCAGCAATCCCGAAGCTTATAAACGCCGCATATTGCTCATCTTCAGGGAAATGAAAAAATTGCAGGCCTTTGAGGATGAAGAACCGGAACTGTATGATCGCAAGCGAAAAATGACACAACTCGAAGTAAAGGAAAAACGCCTGGCGTCGGAATATAAAAATACTGCCGAGGATGAGAAACCACAGATTCTGGGTGAACTCAGATCGGTATTGGATGAACTTTTTGACTTGAGAGAATTGGATCGTCGCGATCAAATCGCTAAAATGGAACAGCGTTTGGAAAAATTGCGCCAGACCCTGCAGGAGCGGGCCGAAAACAAACAACAAATCATCGATCATCGTATAAATATGCTTACACAAAACCGGGACGAGTTGCGCTGGTAAATCTGTCGCTCACCTTCGAAGATTAAAGCGGTAAGGTCACCTGTGTTCGAAAACAGGTGACCTTTTTGTTTGCGGTTACGTGGATTCCGCAGGATGGCAGGGGAACATGCTATAATTTTTTATTTACCGGATGAGATCACCTTATTATGAAATAGCAGGTTTTATTGATTGATATCAAAAAAGGTAGCAGCCAAGCTCCGGAATTTTATTTGCATTTTGCCTCCAGGGCTTTTATATTAAAAAAATAAACAGTAGGTATATTCTCCGTAAAACGAAAAGTGGAGTTTACGATGGCAGAGCCCAATCTCAAAGCTTTCAGGCGCCTTGAAAATGTATCGCGGGCAGGCTTTGTGAACTTTATCTCGCAGGTCGTCTTTTTGCTGCTCGTTTATCTTTGGGGAAACCAGAAAGAGTTGACTGCGCCCCCCTTCATTCGCGCCGCGGTGCTGATTATAATCGTTTTTATACCCAGTATTCTGTGGACTTTGTTTTTTTATATACGGGATCGGCGTGAACCGGAACCGGTCTCCTATACCTTGCTTTCGTTTCTCGCCGGCATGGCCGGTATGGGCCTGGTCATATTGCCGCTACACCGGACGCTGTTCCGCCTGCAGGAATGGATCCATGAATCGTCATCGCTTTTTGTCTTTGGCTCATTTCTTGTCTATGCGCCAGTAATCTGTATCATTTTATATTTTATCCTGCGATATGGATTTTATTCCAGCCGTGAATTTGATGAACCGGTGGATGGCATGGTCTATGGTGCTTTTGCCGGCTGTGGAATGGCATTTGTCTATTCCGTGGTGTATGGATGGACATATTCGGACAATACGATATTTGCCATCGGCTACACAGCCACCACCCATGTTCTCATCTACTCTGGTGTGGGGGCGGTTATCGGTTACGCCATCGGAAAAGCAAAATTTAGCGATCAGTCCATCGATTTTTCCTCTGCACTTGCGATTTTTGTCGGCACATTTCTCCTCGGAGGCTATTTTTTGCTCGATGAGTTCATTTTTATATACGGCTTTGCCCATGCTTTTTGGCTTTCCTTTTTTCTGACCCTGGTTTATGTTTTCCTCATACTTTTATTTTGTACTCGGATGATGAAACGGTTGACACGAAAGGACCTTCATCGAAGCGTCCGGGTCCGCAATCGGCTGGACGTACTTTCATCAGCAACTCTTCTTCTGCTATTGCTGGCAGGCGGAGTGGTCTCTCATTATGGTTTGCAGGGGAAGGTATTCAAAGATCTCAAGCACGGCGTTCGCTTTTGTTTTCCTCATTCCATGTCAAGATTTCCCTTTCAGGAATATACCGAGCCGACCTTTGCTCCGCCAACGGACAGGGTATTGTTCATTTCGCGAAACATGCCCTCTCCGCAGTTTGTTTTTTCACTATCAATTGTTATAACCAACAAGGACCTGGCGGCTCTTGATTTAACTTCTTATATCCATCATTCCGCTCCTGTCAGCGTCAATATTCAGCCGGTAAATATAAATCATAGGGCGGGAAAACGGTTAGCGTTCAGTTACCTGAAAGAGAACGAAGAACCAAAAGAAATTTTTCCTGCTCTTGTTCAGGTATATAAAGATTTTATTCAGATAGATAATCAGCTCTTTATTTTTACCTATCGTGCATCTTCGCGCTATTTCACGTCTGGTTTATATCTGTACGAGAATATATTGCAGAGTGTCAAGTGGCAGAAAGCAGGAGGCCGGAATGTTGTTAAATAAATGTAGTGGCCGGGTGTTGATTTTTTTACTCCTGTGGCAGAATCTTCCATCTCAGGAGATTCCTCAGGAGATGCGACCTTTTGTGCAGCTTCAGCGAACAGTCAATATCATGATGTTTAAAAACCCGGTTTTCAATGAAGAGAATAATCAATTATTAAGAACCGGTCAGCTGACGGACCAAAAAATTACTCAGGTGCCCATGGGTTCCGGCACCATTATAAGTCCTGATGGCTTAATTTTGACCAACCATCATGTTTATAAAATGGATCGGCGGATTCGCTATGACAATCAATCCAGGCAATTGCAAATCATCGAGCCGGCAAACCGTTCTCTGATCGTTTATGGTCTTGAAGATAATGACCCGCTAAAATCTCCGGTGATGCAATTTACAGCCGAGCCGGTCGCGCTGGATGAAAAGCATGATACTGCCTTGCTGCGGATCGTTGGCGATGCCGAGGGAAATAGCATCGAACAAATTTCCTTCCCTTTTGTAGAAATCGGAGACCCTTTTTCTTTGCCATTAAATTCGAGATTGCTGATCCTTGGCTATCCGTCAAAAGGAGGCAAAACCATTACGGTAAGTGATGGTAAATTTCTGGGTTATTATATGAATGATCAGTATGGCGGCCTCGATGGTTTTATCAAGACAGATGCAGCCATGTCTTCGGGCAATAGCGGCGGATCAGCACTGCATCAATCCCGGCTTATCGGTGTGCCCACCGCCGTGACGTTGCCCACCCTGGCCGGCTCAGATATGGGGTACATTCACCCGGTCACCTGGGCGGTCAAGGTACTCACCATTGCTGAAAAAAAGTTTAATCTTGATGTGCCGGAGATTCCACCTGAATGGCTGCAAAAGGATTATAACAGCGACGAAACGGCTGAAAACATCTATCTCAGCGGTAAGTTGATTTCCGCTCATTCAAAGGAACCGATTCCAGCAGCAGTGATGGTTACTCGTCCCGACCGTACGTTTGATCAGATCAGCCAGCTTCATCTTGAGTTGCAAGGTGTGGTCGTTGTCTTTATGTTTCAACAGATGTACAAAGCCGGCGCGAAAGTCGAGGACATTGCCGCCTATTTTGATATTCCCATTACCGCTGTCCGTCAAATCATCTCCCGAAACATATCAAAACAAGACCTCAGTTCCGATGCTCAACAAGTGCTTGAAGGAGAGTTCTATTATCAGGTCGCTCAGAGCGATGAAGACGGTTTTTTCGTTCTCAGCATTCCAAGAGAACAACAGTTGAAATTTTATGGGTTCCATAAAGGATATCATGCCCTGACGCGTTCCATACGTTCAGATGCCGGAACCTCACAACACCTGGGAAGGCTTTGTCTCTACCGGCAGTGAAAATTATCAAGCAGACGAAAGATTTAAACAAGAGAATAGAGTTATGAACATGGCAGAGTGATCTCAATATACAGGGATATCTTTTATCAATATGAAACAAAACCGGATGGTCTGGGTTGAATATGTATAGTAAATACCCAGAGAGGATTTCAGATGAACTATTTTCTAAAAATTCATATTTTAGCCCTGTTTGTTTTTCTGGCATGTTCATCCCAACGATCAATGCTTGAACGGGGGCCGGGAGATGAAGATACGTTTCAGTGGCTTTCGCGGTTGTCGGAAGAGCCAATATCCCAGGGCGAGCCGCTATCCGGGGATAGAATTGCAGCGATGACGACACTCTTTGACAGCTTGTGCGCCTCTTCGCCGGGATTTTCGATAGATGATAATTTTGAAAAGCTGGAAAAAAAGCTGGAAAAAATCACCCGATGGGACCGGATGATCGAAAAAGTTGCTGCTGAGCAGGAGACGCCTCATCTGGCTTTGGCGGCCAAAGAATTTGAATTTAAGGTCTTTAGCGGAACTCAGTCACAGATGGAGGATATCTTTAACGCTCCGGAACGACACAAGGGATTTGTTTTCGACAAAAAAGTCTCCATGATGCTGCCTTATATTCAGGCGAGCCAAAAATTCAGCAAGGCCAAATCAAGTGCATTGATGGATATTATCCGCATGCTGGCATCTCTTGAGGAAAAAGACGAGAAAAAGCGGGCGTGGCTGGCCATTGACAGAATGACCCGCGAGATCGATCTATTAAAATCAGAATCCGGTTATAAACCATTTCAGCGAAGCGCAAAAGGGATTTATATTCAAAAAGGAGAGATGATCAGCCGTCTAAAAACCCGGTTGGAAACGGAAACCGATCCGGAGATTCGCCAATATGCTGAAACGGTTGTGACCGGGCTGAAACAGAGGACGAGAAAGGAATTGGAGCCGGAGTTTTGGCAGCAGGTCGAAGAATCCAAAGAAATACGACAGCTGATTAAAGAAAATGAGCATTCTTCTGCGTCTATAAAGCCGGATCAAAAAGTTGTAAAAGAGGCAAAAACCGCTGTGGATTGGTTTCATGTGGCGATAAACACAGGCAATCCACTTGAAAAAATTTTATACTACAGCCGTGCCATCGAGCTTGACTCTTTATATACGAAAGCATTTAACAATCGCGGTAATATTTACCAAAAGCTGGATCAACCGCTTCACGCCTTGCAGGATTACAATAAAGCCCTCGAGCTGGATCCCAACGCATCGGCTGTACTGGTGAATCGCGCTCATATCTATCAGGAGATGGGGGAATATCGCAATGCCATAAGAGATTATAGCCGTGCCATCGACCTCGATTCCCCGGATTCCAGGCTCTATATCTCCAGAGCAGCCTGCTATGCCGGACTGGAAGCGCACAATGAATCCATACAGGATTATCATCGGGCAATTGACCACGATCCTGATAATGCCAAGCTGTATCACAAAAGGGGAGATCGTTATCGTCTCAGCGGCCGCTATAACGAGGCGATTTTGGATTACAGTCGTTCGATCGAAATCGATGCATCGAACGACATGGTATATAATCACAGAGGTCTCACCCACAACCAGCTGGGACAGCACAAGCGCGCTATTGAGGATTTTAACAGGGCGATTACACTGAATCCTGACTCCGCACCGGCTTTTTTCAATCTGGGCATTGCTTATTGGGAACTCGCGGACTGGGAGAACGTCATCGAGTCATGGGAAACCTGCCTGCAGATCAATCCCGATTATTCACCGGCAAAAGAGTGGCTGCCAAAAGCCAGGCAAGTCGCAACTCCAAGAAAAATCACCATCGAACGGGAGGTTACCGTCTTTAAATAAATGCCCGGGAAATCGGGGGGGGGATTCACCTTGCCAAAGAACCGCACAATCTCTGTTCGTTCGTTTTGTTTCGAACGAACCCTTCCGGTTACTGCCGTATCAACGTTTTGTGCCAAAAGCGGAAAACCGGTGATATTTTCTTTTCCAATTATCTTTTCTCTCTTTTCTTTTTATCAAGAATTGTTTTGCATGGGTTTCGATTTTATTGTACATTTTTACTCGCCCTCGATGCAGCGGTGTAAATTGCATTGGTTCGCCAAATTAAATCCGTCGGCGTGGTAATGATTATGCCTTTATGGGTGTTTTCGAGCGCAAAAGGAGCAGAAGATGATAGAAGGTATTGAAAATTTTATCCGTGCCATAGAATTCAGCGGTCCGGCATATATACCCGCCGTTCTTGAAGTTGATCTTGACTGGCTGATCGACAAGGATGAGGGTAAACGCCGCTATTGTCTCGATCTCAAGAGTCAGTTCAGAACGGATTTGCTCGACGATCTTGATGTTGCGGTCTATTATCTCGATTTAAACAAAGATCAACAGCTCCGTCGGTGGCGGGATGAATGGAATACGGGGTGGGAGGATGATGGGCATGGCGCCCGTCCGGTGCGTTATCCATTGAGCGACGGATATGAAGCATTGCGGGGGTTTAGCTTTCCGGATCAGGCTTCGACAGAGCGGTTCAGGCCTGCAGAGATCGCTTTGCAGGAGCGTTGCGGCCGATATGCCCGGGCATCGATCTGGTTTACGCTTTTTGAACGTTTGTGGATGTTGAGGGGATTTTCAAACATGCTGATGGATCCCTATCTGCACCAAAGTGATTTTTTCGATTTGCGGGATCGCCTTGTAGAGCATAATCTGGGAGTCATCGATCAATGGCTCGCCAGGGGGGTGAATGCAGTATTTTTTTCTGACGACTGGGGTACCCAACGGGGGTTGTTGATACAGCCGGATGATTGGCGCAAATATTACCGGGATGCCTACAAGCGTCTTTTTGACCGTGTACACGCCGGTGGTGCACATGTCTGGATGCATCTTTGCGGCAACATTATGTCCATCCTTCCGGATCTGATTGATATCGGACTCGATGTTTTAAATCCGGTGCAACCACAGGCAATGGATATAAAAGAGCTCGGAAAACATTTTTCCGGCAAGCTTTGTTTTAACGGCGGTGTTGATGTACAGGGCACCATGATTTCGTCAACTCCCGATGAGGTCAAAACAGAAGTTGATGAGCTGATTGAAACATTTGGCGCCCATAATGGCGGCTATATCGGCGGTACCAGTCATTCCATCATGCCGGAAACGCCGCTGGATAACGTCATCGCGCTTTATGAAGCTTTTTTACAGTATCAGAATATCTGATGCGGGTTCACCCGGGTTCTTCAGAAGAATCGTTTTGTTTTTTCGACTGGCGCGTTCCGGGGTGCACTCATATAATCTTATTGAACTGGTCATTCTGTAGCTTTTATCAAGAATGCCCGGGTCTTTTAAACTCTATTTGTTTATTGCTTTTCATTCTTTTGGGTAAACTCAATACTATCTCTATTGTCAATCCCCAACGTCTGGAAATCGAGACGCAGTTCCTGCAGGCTGATGAAATGACGCCAAAGCATAACAAATTGGCTATATCCCTTGGTAGAAAAGGAATTACTGTTTATAACAATACCCCCTTATTGCCCTTGATCAATTTATCTGAAGATGAAATCGGGCGATTGGCTTATGGTTGCAGGTCGAGTGGAATAGAGTTTCATCATCTCTATATCGCCGGGCACCCTGTACAGGTTGATTGGTGTGAAACGCATCCGATAGAACTATCCATTATAATTGATATTGCCACAGCACTCCGGCGCAAGGAGAGCGGACGTGGTATTCCCCGTTTTATTATTTCCACTCCATTAGGTGACGTTGATTTTGGGCTTTGTTCAGAGGCAACATCTGATCAGGAGGGCAGAATATACATTAAACTAAAACCTTATTGCCGGGAATATTATCAAAGCATGGATCCTTCTTTTGCCTATCCAGCTGATAGTAAAGTGGGTAAAGATGGACATCCCATTATTATGGTTCCGGGACTTGAGCATACGCGGGATTTTATGCTGGACAAGCAAAAAGACAAAACTTGAAGCGACAAAAGAAAGATACATTCAACATGAAAACGGATACTATTTTTTCTTACAAGGATCCCAGATTGTGTTTATATAACGATATCAGAGAAAAACGGCTATATAAAGAACATCAACTTTTCCTTGTTGAGGGGAAGCATCTGGTCAAAAGACTGGTGCAAAGCGATTTTGAGGTGCACTCTGTTCTTTCGACGCCGAAACGGGCTGCCGGGTTGGACTTTATTCCATCTCGAACAAAAGTTTATCTCGTTTCAGAAGCGTTGATTTCCAGAGTTGTCGGATTTAAATTTCACCGAGGGGTTCTGGCACTTGGAAAACGCAAGCCGGATATTCTCCTGCAACAATGGCAATCTCCTTTGCATCGTCTGGTGGTTTGTCCTGAAATCAATGATGTTGAAAATCTGGGCGTCATTATAAGAAATGCAGCTGCATTTGGCGTCGATGCTTTGCTCATTGGGCCTACGTGCGCTGATCCTTTTAGCCGAAGAGCGTTGCGGGCCAGTATGGGCGCAGCGCTTAAACTGCCGATCATCCGGTCGGCAGATCTCTTCCGGGATATTGGCGATTTAAAATCTCGGCGTATCGCTATTCTGGGCAGTGTTATTGCGGAGGATGCTGCTCCGCTTGAAGGGTTATCTGTGCCGGAGAAATGGGCTCTTTTACTGGGCAATGAAGCACAGGGCCTTGGTCAACAATGGCTGGAGCAATGCAATCGCAAAGTGATGATTCCCATCAATAGCGACATCGATTCACTCAATGTTGCCGTGGCCAGCGGTATCTTTATGTTTTATCTACAAAAAGAAAGTTGTTGATTTTCGGCGCAAAGAATTTTATCTTGATATATTTATATTTTATGATTTAAAAAGTGGAACATAAGGAGCTCGTGAATGCCAGATCTGAAAACGACTTGGTTGGGATTGGAATTGCAAAGTCCGGTTATTGTGGCAAGCAGCGGCTTGAGCAAATCTGCTGATGATGTAAAAGCTTGTGCGGACGCAGGCGCAGGAGCTGTGGTTTTAAAAAGTCTGTTTGAAGAGGTTTTAGCACAACAGGATTATGAAATTAAAGACAGCACCGGCTATCATACCGAGGCGTATGATTATCTGCGTTCAGAGCTGGAACTGCAGTACGGCCCCAGAGAATATTGCCGAACCATCGAAGAGGCTAAAAAGCGTGTGGATATCCCTGTTATCGCCAGTGTGAATTGCGTTTCCTCGGAAAGATGGCCGAGTTATGCCAAACAACTGCAAAATTCGGGTGCGGATGCCATTGAGCTCAACGTCTATTCAATGCCTGCGGATATAGAAACCACATCGCAGCAAGTCGAAGAGCGGTACATTGAGATCGTTCGTGGCGTTCGGGAAAACACCCATTTGCCCATTGCCCTGAAAATAGCGCCTTATTTTGCTTCTCTTGCCAACATGGCTCACCAACTCTGTGAGGCAGGTGCCGGAGGCCTGGTTCTGTTCAACCGCTTTACGGATCCGGATATTGATGTTAAAAAACTAAAGCCGACCACTACTTTTCAATTTACCACTGCAAATGATTACCACAACAGTTTGCGATGGGTTGCGCTTTTATTCGGTAAAATCTCATGTGACCTTGCCGCCACCACCGGTATACACGACGCGGAAGGCGTTGCCAAAATGATTCTGGCAGGCGCCTCGGCTGTCCAGGTCGCATCGGTTCTCTATAAAAAGGGGGTGCAGACCCTTTCAACTCTCAACGAGCAGTTTGCATCCTGGATGAAGACGCATGATTTTGAATCACTTGATGATTTTAAAGGCAAAGTGTCATTTAAACGGACCGAAAATCCGGATCTCTATTTACGTCACCAGTTTATGCAAAAAATACGCGGAGTTGAATAATCCTGAATATCGTGCATTACCTCAACATAAAATCATAGCCTCCCTCCGTAGGTCAGCTGCGTACCCAAAGTAGCAGAAAGATATGTAATGCGGCATATTGATCCCAGAGCGACCATAGCACTATTTGGCGCTATACTGTGCTGGAGTGCTGTACCGCTCTTTTTAAAATATTTTACGGGCTATATAGATGGCTGGACATCGAATGGGATTCGCTATCCATTTGCTGCGATCATTCTGCTTCCCTGGATTTTACATGAATGGCGTAAAGGGCGCTTGCAGCGTAAAATTTTCCGGGCGGCCATTGTACCGGCTGCCATCAATTTCGTCGGCCAGGTTTTGTGGGCCTGGACGCCGTATTATATCGATCCCGGCCTGATGGCCTTTTTGGTCAGAATTTCCATTTTGTGGGCGGTGCTGAGTTCATTTGTGCTTTTCCATGATGAACGACGGCTGATTAGAAACCCTGTTTTCTGGACCGGATTCATATTGGTGGTTACCGGTTTTGTTTTTATGTCTTTTTCCGGCAAGATCAAGGCCTCGGATACCTCTACATTTTTAACGGGAATTATTTTGGTCTTTTTTGCCGGTATTTTTTGGGCAGGGTATCAGGTTTCCGTGCGTAAATATATGTCGGAAATCGATTCACGCACCGCTTTTGGCGTCATCTCATCCTATACAGCGGTTGGTTTGCTTCTGGTTATGTTGCTTTTCGGGGATTACCGGGACGCTCTCGAAGCGCCGCGTTCGGTGCAGCTCCTTATTCTCCTTTCCGGTCTGATCGGTATTACCGGTGCTCATACTTTTTTTTATGTCGCGGTTAAACGAATCGGCGTTGCCATTGCATCGACCAGCAATTTGCTCTCTGCTTTTATAACCGCATTTTTCTCATTTTTCCTCTTTAATGAACGCCTTTCCCCTGTGCAGTGGATTGCCGGCATCGGGCTGGTCATTGGCAGCCTCTTTCTCATGCGGGCGCAAAAATCTCTCATCAACAACGAGGTGGATAAAATATCCTGAGTTATTTTTACAATTTTTTTTGAATTGATATTGACATTAATTAAGAAATAATGTATATTTGAAGTTCTATCTGAACCGGTTCAATTTTAGTTTCAAAATGCTCGTCTCATCCAGAGTTCATCTCTCTTTGTCCTTTTACCCTTTTAAATCGGTAGGGGCGAGTTCGATCAGAATGTTATTGGCCGTAAAAGATGTGTAAATATGTCAATATGAATATATAAACCTAAAGTAAATTAAACGGAGAACACGAAATGCTTAACGGACTGTTTTGGATTGTTCCTGTTGCTTCTGTTTTGGCGCTGGCGTTTGCCGTTGTATTCTTTCGCCAAATGATGAAGGAAAGTGAAGGAACTGAAAGAATGGCCACGATTGCAGCCCACGTTCGCGAGGGCGCCATGGCTTATTTGAGACAGCAGTACAAAGTGGTAACGATTGTTTTCATCGTTTTGACCGGTCTTTTTTCATTGATGGCCTATGTTTTCAAGTTGCAAAATCCATGGGTCCCTTTTGCCTTTTTAACGGGTGGTTTTTTCTCGGGACTGGCTGGTTTCTTTGGCATGAAAACCGCTACCTATGCTTCCGCCAGAACAACCAATGCTGCGAGAAATTCTTTAAATGCCGGACTGCAAATCGCCTTTCGCAGCGGTGCGGTGATGGGACTTGTTGTCGTCGGTCTGGCACTGCTCGATATTTCAATCTGGTTCTATGCCCTGAACCTTGTTTATCCTGCTGCGAACAGTACCCATAATCTGGTGATAATTACCACTACCATGCTTACATTCGGAATGGGTGCTTCTACCCAGGCTCTTTTTGCTCGTGTCGGAGGCGGTATTTATACAAAGGCTGCCGATGTCGGCGCGGACCTGGTAGGAAAAATTGAAGCCAATATACCGGAAGATGATCCGCGCAATCCGGCAACCATAGCGGATAACGTTGGTGATAATGTCGGCGATGTCGCCGGTATGGGCGCCGATCTTTATGAATCTTATGCCGGCTCTATTTTGGCAACCGCCGCACTTGGCGCAGCCGCTTTTCTGAAACTCGGCGTGGAAGTACAGTTTAAAGGTGTTATCGCTCCCATGCTGATCGGTGCGATGGGTACCGTGCTTTCCATTCTCGGTATTTACTCTGTCCGGACCAGGGAAGACGCCGGCCAGCGCGATCTCCTCAAAGCACTGTCCCGGGGCGTTAACCTCAGTTCTGTTCTGATCGTTGTTTTCGCCTTTGTGATTATGCATCTGCTTGGTTTGCCCAATGCAGTCGGATTTACCTTTTCCATTATCGTCGGGTTGGTTACCGGTATCATCATCGGCAAGGCAACCGAGTATTTTACCTCTCACTCTTTTTCGCCCACGCGTCGAATCGCTGAGAGTTCGGAAACCGGACCGGCCACGCTCATTATTTCCGGTCTGGGTACCGGAATGCTTTCTACTGCGATTCCCGTACTCTCTATCGTAACCGGTATGTTGCTGTCTTATCTGTTCGCAGCTGAATGGCAATTGCAGAATGTGAGTATGGGACTCTATGGAATCGGTATTGCCGCAGTGGGGATGCTCTCTACGCTCGGTATAACCCTGGCTACGGATGCCTATGGACCTATCGCCGACAATGCCGGCGGCAATGCAGAGATGAGCGGACTCGGAGAGACGGTTCGAAACCGCACCGACGCGTTGGATGCACTGGGCAATACAACGGCAGCGACTGGTAAAGGATTTGCCATTGGCTCTGCAGCGCTGACCGCCCTGGCGTTACTCGCCTCTTACATCGAAGAATTAAAAATCGGTTTGGTCCGAATCGGAAAAACAACGCTTGAACTCGCCGACGGCACCCTGGTGGATACAGCTCAAGCCGGACTTTACGATTTTATGTCCTATTATAACGTCACCCTGATGAATCCCAAGGTTCTGGTGGGTGTTTTTATCGGTTCCATGATGGCGTTTTTATTCTGTGGACTGACCATGCAGGCCGTGGGACGCGCTGCTGCTAAAATGGTTGATGAAGTGCGCCGCCAATTCCGTGAAATCGCCGGAATACTCGAAGGTAAAACCGAACCGGATTATGCCACCTGCGTCGAAATATCCACACGCGGCGCTCAAAAAGAGATGATGCTGCCGTCATTGCTGGCGATTATTATCCCCATATTGACCGGTATCGTTTTGGGCGTTTCCGGGGTTATGGGCCTGCTCGTCGGCGGTCTGGGAGCCGGATTTGTTCTGGCAATCTTTATGGCCAATGCCGGTGGTGCATGGGACAATGCCAAGAAATATATTGAAGAAGGTAATCTTGGTGGTAAAGGATCCGATGCCCATAAAGCCGCTGTTGTCGGTGATACCGTGGGCGACCCTTTTAAGGACACTTCCGGTCCGAGCCTGAATATTCTTATCAAATTGATGAGCATGGTCGCGATCG
Organism: Candidatus Zhuqueibacterota bacterium; assembly: GCA_014728085.1. GTDB lineage: Bacteria > Zhuqueibacterota > Zhuqueibacteria > Residuimicrobiales > Oceaniaggregativiventaceae > Oceaniaggregativivens_A. The sequence continues at coordinate 32,087 of WJMF01000109.1, read as the reverse complement.
TTATGGCCGGTGTTACGGTTGCCTTTTCGTTGCTCTAAATATTGATAAACCAGACTTTTTTTCCCGGCAAAAGGGTTTTCCCTGAACACTCAAAGCCGCAAGAGCTTTGCTTTTGCGGCTTGATTATTGGCGCAAAAAGATCAACGCCACACCTGCCACTGCAAGCACCGCCCCCAGAATTGCTCTTGGAGAGGGTTTGAATTTTTTAATGATGATGATCAGAGGAATAACGGTGATGGGAACGGTTGCCAGCAAGGTTGCCGCCACACCTGCTTCTGTGTATTTGACCGCTACGATCGAGAGCCATACCCCGAGAAACGGACCGATAATAGATCCGAAGAAGATGAGCAATGCATCCTGGCGATTGTTGACCGCCCGAAAAATCCTGACCAGCCGCCCGCGAAGTAATGCAATAATCAGCAAGAATAGAGTCGCCGGCAGCATGCGTAAAACAGTCGCAGAAAGCGCATCGAGCTCCTGTTGAAATCCATATTTAACCAATAAAACCCCTGTTGCCTGTCCGGCAGCTGCCAGGATTCCAAAGAGTATCCCCTTGATTTTTGAGCCGGAAATCTGTTCCGGAAGGTTTTTTTCATTCACCACCCAGATAATCCCTGCAACGGTAAGAATAATGCCTGCAATCGCCAGCGACCCCAGTTTTTCGTCGATGAAAATCCAGGCCAGAACCACTGTAATGGGAGGTGCAAGGGACAACAAGAGCGTTGCCAGTCGTGGTCCGATAATGACAAGGCTTACATACAAGGCACCATCACCAATTGCCAGACCGACAATTCCGGATAGTCCCAGCCAAAACATTTGCTCTTTGCTGGCCTGTAAGGGGAAGATGTATCCTTTTTGAATATATAAAACAAGACACATCAAGATCAAACCAATCATTATTCGAAGGAGATTGGTGGTAAATGATCCCATTTTTTTCCCGGTATGTTCAAACACCAGCGTGGAGCCGCCCCATAAAAATGCAGCTGTCAGCGCTGCGGTTTCGCCGATATATAAAAATTCAGACATCTTCCCTTCCTTATGGATCAATTCGATTAAAGATTTATAAATATAACCGAATAAAGCCAATATGCAAAACTTAATTTTGATTTGGAGCGGAATCCGGTGTTCTCAAAAGGTGAGTGTACCGGTTGTAAATATAGGGGAGAGAGAGTAAAAAGGACCATAACGGCATCTCTATGAGAAATTTGAACCGGTCGTTTTCGCCATACTCGAGCATAGAACCAACCAGAAGGGTGTAAATCACGATACAGACAGTAAATACCAGGGGAGCCTCTCTGTTGATGGTTTTGATCCAGGTTTTTGCCGTTGGCCTGGTTTTCAACAGGAGGACGAGAAAAAAGAGCGTTCCGGTCGGTAAAAGCAGGAACAGGACCGGACCGAAAGGAATACCCCTTAATCGTGATTTAATGAATTGACCCTGCAAAATATCAGCATAGAGATAATCAAGAAAATGAATCTTTTCCCGGTTGTTGGCGAGATGTTTGAATTGACTTGACGGACGGGTAAACCTGATAAAAGCGTACATACAGTTTTTCAGATAATGTATCGGATCGTGACGGATCAGCCGGAGCGCGTTCCTCTGATAAAGTCCGGAAATATCGATTATATTGATATTGTTGTAATCGTTTTGTGACAGAACCGCATGCTCTGCTTTACGGGAAAAACCACAGATTTCATATGCAGCCGGAGGTGTAAAGGGATAGTGGTCAACAACGCATTCATCAACCACACCCTTGTCAACCCATTCCTGCATCTCTTCCGTTGTATAATTTTGCATGGTGATTTTCCATAATCCCAATCCTCCCCAACTACTGCCAGCAAAAAAACCGAATTGAATTTCATTTTTGATATACCAGGAGATGGATAACAGCGATATCAGCAGCGCGAAGAGCATGATGCGTTTTTTTTGTTTACAGATTAAAGCCACCAGAGCCAGGGCCGGAATAAGCAGGACAATATGAAAAACGCTTCTGGTCAAAACGAGCAGGTTGAGGCTGAAAAGAAACAAGAGCAGGAAATAATCGCGTCTGTATTGCTGATGCATGATCAGGAAAAAGAGAGCAGCCATCACCAGAAATGCCGCCAAAATCGTATACAACGCGTATGACTGGTAAAGAAATAGAGCAGGATGGATGGCCAGAATCATAGCCAGCAGCAGAGAAAATGCTCTGCTCCGGCTAAAGGAGAAAAGAATAAAATAGGCAGAGGCAGACATCAGGCCACCGAGTAAAATATGAAAATAGTGAATCGCCTCCAGAGAATTCGACGTAAAACATTTTATAAAACCGGCACCGATCAGATTATAAAAGGGAGGTTGGGCATGCAAATAGTATATACTCCTGCAGCAATCCATCTGCAGAGCTGATGCCGGCAGGGTTTGCCAGAACCAGTCCCATGTATATCTTCCGGACTCGTTTTGAATATAAAGTCCGAACAACTCCTTAACGGTCAGCGCTATCATGATATGCAGCAGAAAAATGGCCAAAAACCGATACCAATCATCTTGTTGAATTCTTCCGGGTAATCGGCTGTTTTCTAAAGGCGTTGTGATTTTTTCCCTTTCCTCTGTTCTTGACGTGACCTTATTTTAACAGAACCATTTTTTTGAGAGCGCTAAATTGACCAGCTTCGATGCGGTAATAGTATACGCCTGATGCAACCCGTTTTTCATTTTTATTCAGAGCATCCCAGTGTATTTCATGATAACCCGGCGACAGCTGATCATCAACAAGTGTTCTGACTTGTTGTCCCTGAACATTGTAAATAATAATCCTGGTATGGGTGGAGCGAGGCAGTTGAAACCGGATCTTGGTGTCCGGGTTAAAGGGATTTGGGAAATTTTGATAGACTTTGAACGTTTCCGGCAGTGAGGCTTTTGCTTTGACCGGACCATAGAGTTGCGTCGCGCCATCCGATCCGAATGCTTTTAATTTATAATAATAGTCTCGAGTCCTTTCTGTTGTGCTGTCCTGATAGCTATATAATCCCTGTGGCGACGATGCGATCAGGTCCGGCGTCAGGATGCGATAATCTCCGTTTTCTCTGGAGCTGCGAAGAATCTGGAAGCCCATGTTATCCGCTTCATATTGTGTCTGCCATTCCAGTGTCGTCCCTTTAAAAGGTTTCAGGGTTGCTGAAAAATGACCGAGCTCGACATGGGTTAAGAGGGGGTACCAGGTTTTTTCAATCTGTTGTTCGCCGTCAGATATTGTACAGCTGATTTTATGATATTCACTGGAGTAATGACTGGTAATGAACATGTAGCTGTTTTTGCCCTGTAATACCACCTTGCCATCGACGTACCAGGTGTAAACAATATTATCCCCTTCCGGGTCGGCTGCCAAAACTCTGAATTGAACCGTATCCGGTTTGGTGATCGTAACCGGTAAATCATTGGCATAGATAAGCGTCGGCGGATAATTTCCAATAACCCTGATAAAGAGAGAGTCCTTACCCATTCCACCCTGATTATCCTGAACGAGGAATTTCAGCTTGCGCACACCATAGCGATCATTCACTTGCGGCGTCCACTGAAACATATATTGTGCAGGATCCGAGGTGACTGAAAATTTTGCCGAAAAGGGTTTATTTTCCACCGTTGCCACCACAGGATCATTATCTCCGTCTGCTATTTTTACCATTTGAATAAATTCCTGTCCATACCAAATCGACAGGGTATCTTCAGGTATATTGACAAAGTAGGGAAATTCATTGGTAACGCCTGTTGCTGTAAATGTAACCCGGAAATCCGGTTGGCCGGCTTTGCCGGCATGCAGCACATTATTACCCGGCGAGTTACCCAACAGCCAGGTGCAGTGGGCTATGCCTTGATCGTTGGTGGTATCTGCTGATTGTAATACCGATCCCTGATATGGGTAGAAATTGACCACAAAATCCGGTACCGGATTGTCATACTGATCTCTGATGCCTACCTTTAGCGGATCCAGCAGTTGTCTGCCTGCCGTCATTTCCTGGTTGTTCCCGTCTATGATCTGGATGGTGGAAGCAATATCTGCCCGAGCGGTACAGTGGAAGAGGGCTGACCGGCTGATCAGGGAAGGAGATTTTGCCCGAATAATATAGTCGCCGGCTTTCTCGCCCGCTACAAAGTAAACAGCAGCTACACCACCTGAATTGGTCAGGACGGTATCCGGACCGACAAACCGGCCTCCGTTTCCATCGATCATTTGAAAATTGATTTTGATATTGGGAATCGGATTGCCAAATGCATCGGTAATCATCGCTCTAAAGGGGAGTTGTAGTTGCTGTTTTACGGTACAATACTGCGGCGTACCACTGGAGGCAACGATATCCGCGGGCGCTGCGGGCATTCCTGTGACGGTTATCTCCAAAGAGTCCGTTGTTGCCAGCCTGACCAGAACTTTTTGTGAACCTGCCTTGCTACCCAGTCGATATGTGGCCATGGCCATACCATTTCGGTCACTTTTTACCGGTTGTGGCTGAATAATGTCCGCATCCGCCGATAATGGCTCAAAGTTGACCTGCACATCATAGAGCGGATGCCCGTTGTGATCCACAACCCTGATTTGAAGCGGTTTTGACAAAGTATCCCCAACCGTGCCTTCGAGCGGTGATTCAGAAATCAATTGCACTTCTGCCGGCTCCCCGTCGACGGCATAGGCCAGAAAGGTTTGAACGAGTCCCTGCAGATTTGGATGAGGGCTGGTAACCCGTACGTAAGTTGCGCTGTTATTTTCCGTACCCAATACCAAAAAGGCCCGGCCGAGTCCGGCTGAATCCGTGGTTGTCATGAAGGATGTCGCATCATTCTCCTTGAACTGACCCTGGCCCTGGCTTATTGTAAACTGAAGGGCGATATCGCGTACGGGATTGTGATTGCTATCCTCGACTTTAATGACAAATGGATCGGGTAATATTGTACCGCGGTTGCCGCTTTGTTTATCGCCGGCCACCACGACTAAATTTCTGGGATCATCGGAATAAAAATCGACTTGTGTTGAAATATCGAATGAAGGGCTGTCGCTGATCCGTGCGTGAACGGTTTTAGGTCCCGCTTTGGTGGATTTGATGTAACCGATCGCCCTCCCCTCTGCATTTGTCACTTCTGAAGGTTGATGAACGGTGTTGCCTTCACCGCTGATCTGCAGATAAACGATTTTCCCGGCAACAGGGTTGCCATATTGATCTTTTAATTCAACGGTGACCTCGGATTGAGAAGTGCCGTTGGCCAGAACCGGTCCGGTGGCTGTGAGGTTTGATTTGATATTGTTCGGCCTTCCGGATAATAAAGAAGCCCATACGGTCAAAGGTGAGTTAACGACATCCTTTTCATTGTTTTTAACCTGAATGCGCATTTGGTTTGTTTTTTCACCGGCAGTTGTACCCAGATTCCAGAGAATGTTTGCCCTTCCATCGTTGCTATTCTGTATCTGAAAGTTATTGCCATCCTGTCCCAGTGTACTTTCCTGGTCTTGAATGCTGAAATAGACAGGATGAGGCAACGTCAGAGGCTGACCGTTTCGGTCCTCGATCTGAACCTTTACTTCCACTGTTGATCCTGCCGCTGCCGTGACAAGAGAATCACCGAGAAGGGTCACTTTATGGGCAAAAGTTGGCAGGGATTCAACCGTGACCGTGATAACAGAGGCACTTTCATTTTTGTTGATCAAGGGCTGACCGTTGAAGGAGGAACGAATATGCACCCAAACTTTTTCCGCTGCATTTCCCAGAATCAATTGAGCCGTGGCTATGCCGTTTGCATCGGTCACAATATAAGCGGTATCAGATGGCGCTATGTTTTCAATATGCGCTGTTCGTGAAAAGGAGATAACATTGATATCAACGCGATGATTGGGAACCGGATTATTATAATAATCGGTGATCAGAACACGGATCGGTTGATGCAGCGGTTGTCCGATGACGCCCGTGTCGTTTTGTGCCGATTGCAGTATCATATAGACCGGATTCGCAGATTTTGTATATGCACTGAATATCACGGGCGAATGACGCAAATGCTCGCCGTTGGCCATTTCAGCTGTTACTCTTATCCGGTTGGAATCGGGTTGGTTACCCAGTGTCCAGCTTACCCGGGCGATGCCGTTGTTATTGGTAAACAGAGTCAGTGTATCCTGACCGTTGACTTTACCCTCTCCCTGAATGATTTCGAAAAATACCGGATATCCCGGTTTGGGGTTCTCATAAAGATCTGTTACCATAACGGTGGGGGACAGGTTCATATCTACAGAGCCGGTCCAGGCGGTGTCTCCGTTTACCACCAGCAGGTCGGCATCTCCGGCTTTGGCAGAAGCGCTGAACTGAACCGACGCGACATCTGCATTGTTTTTAACCGAAACACGAACGATTTGATTACGATCTCCTGCTTTTTTGCCAACGGTGAGCATAACGCTTGCTCTGCCATTATTGTCTGTCTTGACAACCACCTCTTCGTTCAAACCGATACTGCCGCTGCCGGAGATGACCTTGAAAACCAATTCCAGATTGGGAACAGGCAATTCATACAGATCCTGCGCTTCCACCACAAATGGTTGGCCCAGAGTGCTCATAACATCGGCGCTCTGTGTCAAGTCTCCGGAAATTTTGATTAGCCTGAAAACATCACCGGATAAATATTGACCGTGAAAGCGAGCCGGACTGCCCAACAGATGTGCTCCCGAAATTTTGGGGCGGAAAGAAATTGCAGATATTTTTTCTGCAAACAGAGGATTTTTGCCCATCGTATAGTCGACAATAGCATTACCGTCATTGTCCGTAAATGTATCTATGTAGCTCTTCCCATCGATAAAACTGCCCGATCCTTCGGTTGTAAACGTCACTTTATGACCCGGGCGGGGATTGTTAAAAGCATCTCTGACCTTGACCCCGAGTTGAATGCCCTCCTGTCCGGGCTGCGCATAAAAGGTGGTATCGCCCAATACTTCCATAACGTAAGCAGCACCGGGATCTCCGGTAAGCTGAAATAAAACGGGGTCTACAGTTTTATCCTGTAGATACACCAGAATTTCATTGTTCAGGAAGCCGGCTTCTGTGCCGAGCCGAAAGGTGGTGACCATTGCCTCACCATTGCTGTCACTCTGGATTTGCATCGAGTCCAGACCAGTAAGCTTGCCATTTCCCTGTAATACCTTGAACCACACATTAACATTGGCAACGAAATCTCCAAAAGGATCGAGAACTCTTACTTTGAGCGGTTCGGTAACAATCGAATTGACCTCGTATCTTTTTTTATTGCCTGAAACGATGACAATTTGGCTGGCGGCAGGAGGTAGTACAGTAAGGCTAAAGGTGACTTGTCCGTTTGGTAGCTGCGGTATACCTTCAACCGTAATATTGCGGCTGCCGGCTATGCGGCCGGCGGTATAATAGACCGATACAAAACCGTTGGCATCGCTCTCCCGCGTCACTTCCTGTTGCCCTTCAAAATGACCGTCGGTAAAATGATCGCTAAAACGGACGCTGTAGCCTGGCTTGCCGTTCCCATATTCATCTACCACTTTAACCACCAGGGAATCTATAAAGGTTCTTCCTGCCGAGCGTTGTTGGTTATCACCATGAATTTTAAGCAATCCTCTGGCCTGGCCGGCAAGACCATGAGCGTAAAAATAAAGAGGAGCATTTAACAACGCCACATCAATTTTAACGACATTAATGCTATCTCCGGCTGCTTTGCCCACGGTTAAGCCTACAGCGGCGATACCATTTTGATCCGTGGTATCGACGAGTGATTTGTATTGACCGTTGATCAAACCATCACCGCTGATGATTTCAAACGGGACGGGAAAATTCGCAAATGGTTCCCCCTGCGCATTGACTACTCTGACCCGAAGCGGAGCAGCGAGTTCACTGTTTACCGGTGCAGCTTGCAGATCTCCTTCAGGCAGTTTGATGATTTCCGTGGGTCCCTCGCCCTTGCGAAGGGTAAATTCGAGGGCGGGGATGTCCGGTTCCCCGGGGAGGGTTGCCCGGACGGTGGTTACATCTGAAATAAAGCCCATTCTCAATTTGGCCGAAGCGGTTCCATTTGCATCGGATGAGACCTCGGTAGAAATCGTATCCGCGGCAAAACGGCCGTCACCGCTGACAACGGTATAAAGTACCGGATAGCTCTGGCAGTTGTTGCCATATTGATCCTGTAATTGAACCTGAAGATTTACCAGGTCACCTGCCTTGACGATTGTATCTCGGGCCGAGGCGTAGACCATGCTGGCCGGTTCAAGAGCCTCAGCATATACCGTAAAGACCTGTTCGTTATCATTGGGTACCGTAGGGGCATAAGCGCGGACTTTGAGTGAATCTGCGTGTTCCGGAAAGGTGACGCGAGTATAGGCTATACCCAGTCCGTCGGTAACATTGGAAAAACGGACCGGCGATCCTCCGGTTCCGGGAATACTTCCGTAAGCGTTTGTTGTCAACAAGATTTTATCGACCTTGGTGCCCGGTTCCCGGTTTTTGATTTTAAACTGGACAAGCCCTTTATCCATGCGAAAGGCGTATTTCTGAAACCAGGCCCAGGAGGTCGTCACGTTGATGGGAGACCACTCTACTGTGTTGCCGTCAATGTCGAGATAGAGCGAATTCTGTTTGTCGCTCGGCGTTATCAGGCGCAACCAGACGTTATAGATGCCGTTTTTGGGGACATAGACATTATAGAGAGCTTCCCCTTTGTTGTAAAGCTCGCCAATTCCGGTGGGGACGGAAATATACTGGCTTCCGGAAGCATTGCCATCGGCATTTTTGCTGTAGACATCCAAAAATCCATCTTCTGCTTCCAGCCAGATATCACCGGTGAACTGGTCGGCAATTGAATCCGTGCTGAGAAAACCGTTTCCCTGTACAGTTGAAAATTCCACCACAACATTGGGTACGCCGAGATTGTTGATATCCTCAGATTTGACTTTGATAAATTCCGGCGGGGATTTGGTCACCGGACCGCTTTGACCATCGCCGCCATATTTGACCAAATGATGCGGATCCAGGGGAGGAACTTCTATACAGTACTTATCGATGTTATTTTCACTGCCACCGTAGAGCATGAGACCGGAATAGAGCTGATCGGCCTGCCCCAATTCCATTTCGGGATCGGTTACAATACCGAGGGGGATGTCATTTAAATAGACGCTAAAGGTATAGCCATCGGTATAGCTCAGAGAATATTTTACTTTCAGATTGGATCCCTGTGGTATTGCGGGAGCGTTCGGATCAGCCTGTACCCCTTCCGAATCCAGATATTGTAACGATGCCACACTATAATTGATGGTCAGTTTGAACAGCGAGATCCCGGTGGCCTTTCCTTCATCGATCGATACTTTTACCAGATATCCTTCTGTAGTTTCAGAAGAGGGTTCATCCAGCATCATGGCGATACCGGTGCCTTCCATGCCGTTAAAATCAGCGATATCCGACCATGTTAAGGTAACGGTGATGGATTTGGAGTTCGCCGTATAACTGCCGTTTTGATAAACGGCAAGAGCGTTCCAGCCGGTAGCACTGTTGGTATTGGAAAGACATTCATCCACCACGGTATAATCCGGATTATAGGACCAGTCCGTCAGTTCTGTGTCGATAAAATCATCACAAAATTCATTTTTGGTGGCGGCCGGCATCTCCAGGGAAAAAAAGTTGAGTTTCCCGGCATTGTTCCATTCATCATAGGCGCGGAGACCGAAAAAATATGTGATTCCGGGTGTTAATTTATCAATTTGAGCCTGTTCATCTTCAAAGACGTTTTTCGTCTTACCCAGGGAAACCAGCACACCGGTATTAAAATTTTCCGCAGTGAGTTCATATGTTGCATAGCGAAGTTCATATAAATTCGCTTTGCCGAAATTACCGTCATCTCCGGTGGCCCGCCATTGCAGCAAGGCGGTTTCCCCATCGATAGCGCGGCTTGGTCCCCAGGCCAAACGTCCCGGCGCATAATTGTCCGAAGCGGCTGATAATCCGCGGATAATATCTACAAAATCACCTGCGATTTTGGCATAGCCATAATCATCCGGGTGTATTCCATCGACCAAATCAGCCACATTTATTGGTGTGTTGCAAACCGTAATTTTGTTTCTCGCAACGCCGGCAGGCCGCTCGAAAAACAATTCGTCTATATAGGCATTGAACAGGTCAACATATGGACTGGCATTATCGGCGATTTTCTTGGGAGGTATTTTACAAAGAATGATGCGCTCGAGATAATTTCCCAGGGTACCATCGGTGTATTTTGTCAATTCCCGCAGCAGTTGCAAAAGTTCTCTTTTTGCATCCTTTAACGATTCGTCGCTGTTTTGAATATTGTTGGTTCCCAGATGCAATATGATCATATTGGGTTGATAATTATTCATCACAGCCTGAGAAATAGGTTTTTCTCCCCCCGGCAGAAAATCTTCAATATCGGCACCGGGCTTGAAATAGGCATTAAACGGTTCTCCGTCCGGTCCGACCATTTGGAACTGGATTCCGGCGTTGGTTAGACCGCTGTACAGTTTTTTTCGAAATCCATAATCGTCCGTGCTTCCGACACCCTTGGTGATGGAATTTCCAACGGCCATGATTCGCCACGGTTTCGCCTCCACTATAGATGAAAGCAAAAGACCAAAAACGATAACCCATATATGGTAAAACAGTTGTTTACGCAAACTCAACTCGGACCTCCTGTTGGCAAAGGGTTCACTATTCAATCGAGCAAAAGAGGCAAAAATCATACCTATACAGATGCAGAAATCAGCCGCAGGTCGTTATTTCGACCTTATTACTGTTGCCAAGTTATTGTTTTTTTAGTGCGTATTTATGTGTTTACCATAGGGGGAGGCGTTTTTGGTGTGCCTGGTGTAATTGGCGCTGAGAATGTTTCAAACCCGAACAGGCTTGCATCAGGCTTGAACACCGCTCAGAAACAATACTGCACTTTCATGCTAAGGTTGGGTCCGCTATAATTATGTGTTTCTCTGAGAATGTTATCAAATTTGGCATAAAGATACTGGTACTCTATCGCTGCAGTCCAGTGACGAAAAAGGATGAAATCAATTCCCGCCCCGACATTAATACCATAACCGACGCGTTGATAGTCGGCCCTGTCCTGTTCCGCCGTATGTTCCCGGCCATGGGCAAAGATACCCGAGAACCCTGCTGTCATGAACGGACTGATGCGGGCCTGAGATATGATTTGCTGTTTGATATCAACCGACAGATGACGCAATTTGATCGATTGATCGATATGATTTTTCTCCAGGTGTTGCCAGTGGAAAAAAGTAAATCGCAGGGAGATCCCTTGCCAGTCAGGGGTGATCAGATAGATACCCGGAGCATAATCAGAACCACGAACCGGTTTGAAGGGCTGACTGGGATTATCGTCCAGAGAAATCGGTTTCCATATACCTGCCTGCACCCCAATAGCGGCACTGTGACTTTTATCAGCTGTCTGAGCGACTGATGTGGCAACCACAAAGACACAGCAGAGAAACAGCATATTTACGCTAAACGTTCTCACCAAAATATCCCGTTTGTAGCTGGTCTATTGCTGACCTGATTGACCGCTTTGGGGATTGAATCCTATAGGATTTCCCGGCTTTGGTAGCTCGCTGTGAATTTTTATTTCTCCAAACTGTTTTTCATATTTTTCCACATTATCATTTAGCGCCTTTAAAAACGATTTGGCATGTTGCGGTGTCATGATAATCCGGGCATAGACCCTGGTTTTGGGCACACCGGGCAACATTCTGGTAAAGTCGATAACAAATTCTGCCGGTGAGTGGCTGATTAAGGCTAAATTGGAATAAATGCCTTCCGCTTCTTTTTCACCAACCTCGATGTTGATTTGTTTTGATTTTGGATCATTGGGCATTTTCTTCTCCTGTCTCATTCAGATAAAGGGTCGATCATCAATGTTGGTATAATAATACATGATGCAAATTGAATAACAGACCTTTATGATACTAATATTCCTGTTAAATGTAAAGAAATAAAAATTGTCACGCCATGCGGGACAATCTGTCTCAGCAAAGAACACGAATTTCATTATCGTTGATGCATAAACGGCCAACTCAACCTGTATTCTAGTATACATCCTTTGGCGAAATCTGCGTAAACGGATCGTTCTTTTATAATAGGTTAAATTTTAATGAATTATAGCGCTATTTATGATTATTCCGGCACAAATTAGCATTGCATGATTATGTTCTTTTGATTACATTGAAAACTACATCCATTTGGCCTGAAATTTGCCTTATCAAACCGAGAATGGAAGGAAAAATGAACGACAAAGAAAAAACATTTTTTCTCATAGACGGCTCAGCGCTGGCCTATCGCTCCTACTATGCCTTTATCCGCAACCCTCTGATCAATTCCAGAGGCGAAAATGTCAGTGCGGTTTTTGGTTTTGCCAAAACAGTACTCAATATGATTGACTCTGAAAAACCGGATTATTTTGCCGTGATTTTTGACACGCCCGAGCCGACCTTTCGACATGAAATGTATGAGGACTATAAAGCGCAGCGCGCTGCAATGCCGGAAGATATGGTTGAACAGCTACCGAGAATCCGACAGCTGTTGTCCGTGCTTAAAATTCCGATGATCACCAAACCCGGCTATGAAGCGGATGATATTATCGGCACCCTGGCCAAAAAAGCGCAAAAATCGGGAGTGCAAACCGTTATCGTAAGCGGAGATAAAGATCTGTTGCAACTGGTCTCCGAGGGTATCTGCGTCTATAATCCTAAACGCTCGGGGGAGGAATCAGAATGGCTCGATGCAGATGCCGTGAAGGAGAAACTCGGTGTTCGGGCCGATGAAATAATCGATTATCTGGCATTAACAGGAGATTCATCGGATAATATTCCGGGTGTTAAAGGGGTAGGGCCCAAAGGTGCAAAGGCCTTGTTAAAGGAGTTCGGTTCGCTCGATGCAATTCTTGAGAATAGGGAAAAAATCCGTAATCAACGCGTGCGCACCAGCATTGAAGCATCGATCGATCAGGCCAAATTGTCCCGGCAGCTGGTCACCTTGCGTTGTGATCTCGACCTCGGAACCGATATCGAACGACTTTTAATCGGTGAACCGGAGCCCGATACCGCAGTGGAATTTTTTCAGGAGCTGGAAATACAGTCCTTCATTGACCGGTATTCGGAAAGAAAAAAAATTGAAACAGATTATAAACTCGTGGCAACAGAAGCGGAACTGAATACGCTGATCAAGGCCCTCAGAGAGACAAAGCGTTTCGCCTTTGATACGGAAACCACGAGTGTCAATCCGCTTGAAGCTGAATTGGTCGGTCTGTCCTTCTGTTTTCAGGAGGGTACTGCCTATTATGTTCCGGTTAAAGCACCCGAGGAGAGTAGCACGCGCCCGCTCGCAAAGGATAAAGTCATTTCCCTGATTAAGCCTGTCTTCGAGAGCGAAGAAACCGAAAAGTGTGCTCACAACGCCAAATACGATATGCTCGTCCTCGACAGAGAGGACGTGTATGTAAACAATCTCGTTTTCGACAGTATGATCGCCAGTTATCTGATCAACCCGTCACTACGTCAGCATAATCTCGATGCGCTGAGTTTATCCTGTTTTAATATTAAAAAGATTCCCGTGACCGATTTGCTCGGAACCGGTAAAAAGCAAATAACGATGGAGAAGGTACCGTTAGCAAAAGTCACAGCTTATGCCTGCGAAGACGCGGACATGACCTGGAGGTTAAAGATTCATCTTGAGAAAAAGCTCAAAGAGATGCATTTACGTCAGCTCTTTGAAGACGTGGAAATACCGTTGGTATACACGCTGTGTGAAATGGAAAAGAGCGGTATCGCACTGGATATACCTGTTCTCAAAGAGATGTCGGGAAAGGTCAGCGAAAAATTATTACAGCTCGAAAAGAAAATTTTTGCCCTGGCCGGTGAAGAATTTAACATCAATTCCCCCAAGCAGTTGTCGGTTATCCTGTTCGAAAAATTACAATTACCGGTTATTCGGCGCACCAAAACCGGTTACTCCACCGACGTCAACGTTCTGGAAGAATTGGCACCAAAGCACGAGTTGCCCAAATTATTGCTGGATTTTCGTCAGTTGATCAAGCTTAAAAGTACTTATATCGACGCTTTGCCAAAACTGGTCAATCCGGAAACCGGCCGTTTGCACACCTCTTTCAATCAAACCGTAACCGCAACGGGAAGGCTCTCTTCCAGTGATCCGAATTTGCAAAATATTCCCATTCGTACGGAAATCGGTCGTCAAATCCGAAGAGCGTTTATTCCCCGCGATCGCGGGCATCTGTTATTTGATGCCGATTATTCGCAGATAGAATTGCGCATCATGGCTCATCTTTCACAGGATGATAACCTCTCTTCCGCTTTCAGGGAAGACCAGGATATCCATACAAGAACAGCGGCATCGATTTTCGCTGTTGATGAAACCAACGTAACCGCTGATCAACGGCGTAAAGCCAAAGAAGTAAATTTTGGAATCATGTACGGCATGGGGGCGTATGGATTGTCCCGGCGACTTTGTATCACACCGGAAGAAGCGGATAGTTTTATCAAGGCCTATTTTGCCAGTTATCCCCGGGTTCATGAATACATGATGAGAATAACCGAAGAGGCGCGCAGACAGGGATATGTGACCACACTGTTAAAACGACGACGATATTTGCCCGAAATTTTAAGCGAGAACCGGCGTATACGAGAGTTTGCCGAAAGAACGGCGATCAATATGCCTATCCAGGGCAGCGCTGCTGATTTAATCAAGATTGCCATGATTCATATTCATGAACGTTTGAAAAAAGAAAGATTAAAAACAAAAATGTTGCTGCAGGTACACGATGAATTGATTTTCAAAGTACCAAAAGCCGAATTGGACGTCGTTAAAGATTGGATACCAACGGAAATGGAAGACGCCATTCAACTGGATGTACCCATTAAAGTAGAATATAATTATGCTGATAACTGGCTCGATGCGCATTGACCGGTATATTGACGAATAGTCTCTGGTCCGGGTTGTCTGATCTTAAACATTGATATGGTATCCGGTTGTTGTTCAAAATTCAGCAGAGTGGCCTGCAAAGCACCTCCTGCAGGGAATAACATTATAACAAGCCTTTAAACTCATGATCAGACTTTTAAAAAAAATAGAGTTGTACAGCAACAGCAATCCCGAATACCTGAGGTTGATTCGGGCCACGATTGATCAGGTTTGTCAGATTGCCGGGTTTAACCGGTTAGAGTCCAGCAAAATTGTTCTGGCTGTTGATGAGGCTTGCTCTAATGTTATACGCCACGCCTATTTAAATGAACCTGATCAGGAAATATACATAAAATGTACCATTGAGAAAAATCTGTTAAGGATCAAAATTGTCGATCACGGTATACAGGTGGATCCCAAAAAAATCAAACCCAGGCCCCTTGATGAAATCCGGCCCGGGGGGTTGGGAGTTCACTTGATCAAAAGTGTCATGGACCGGGTGCGCTATAAAAACCTTGTCGACAGCGGCAATGAATTGACAATGATTAAATATATGACCAAGGGAGAGTAAATCTTGAATCTGGATATTGATATAAAAAATCGGAATCGTGTTATGGTGATCAAAATAGGGGGAGAGATCGATCTCTATTCATCACCGCAATTGCGCAAAACGATTCTGGAATCGATCAAAGCCAAGCCTCTGGCTATTCTTATCGATCTGGAAAATGTCCGTTATATGGACAGTTCCGGAGTGGCCACTTTAATCGAAGGCCTGAAACGGGCAAATCAGTACCAGGGCCGCTTTGCCATCGCCGGATTGCGGGCCGAAGTAAAAGAGGTTTTTGAATTGACCCGGCTGGACAAGGTCTTTGAGATATATTATGACTCTGAAACCGCTTTGGAGACCATGGCAGCATGAACAAGGTCTATGAGGTACTGGGTGGCTGGGGCCGCCAGCTGTTTGGTTTTTTCAAATCCGTACGGCAATTTTTTCTGCTCAGCTGGCAAACATTTAAATGGCTCCTTACCGCCCCACTGAGCCGGAAAAAAATTGAATGGCATGATGTCTTTGTACAGATGGTACGAATCGGTGTCGATTCGTTGCCCATCGTTATTGTTATTTCTTTTTTTATCGGACTTATTTTAGCTATGCAGGCGGCCTATCAGCTGCATCAATTCGGGGCTTCTATTTATGTTGCCAATCTCGTCGGTGTATCCATCACCCGCGAGCTCGGCCCTCTGATTACCGCTATACTGGTCAGCGGTCGCTGTGGATCGGCCATTGCCGCGGAATTGGGAACCATGAAAGTCGGAGAGGAGATTGATGCGCTTAAAACCATGAGCATCGACCCAATCGGGTTTCTGGCTGTTCCAAGAACGCTGGCGATGGTGGTTGTGCTGCCCTGTTTAACAATACTCGCTGATCTCGTCGGTATTGGTGGCGGCGTGCTTTTTGCAGTTACTCAACTCGAGATACCGTTTTCAGCCTATTTTCGTCAGAGCGCCGAGGCTATTCTGGCCAAAGACTTTCTTACCGGCCTGATTAAATCCGGCGTTTTTGCCGTTATCGTTTCTCAAATCGGCATTTATCAGGGATTTCAGGTGCGGGGTGGAGCGGAAGGTGTGGGCAAGTCCACCACAATCAGCGTCGTAAGCGCTATTTTTTTGATTATTCTGGCGGACGTTCTTTTTACCGCCCTCTTTTATTCGACTTTTTAACGCAACAGACGGAAAATAATAACCAATCAACGTGAAAAGCCTTGTGAACAGCAAAAAACCAGTTATTGAAATCAAAGATGTTTATACCCGGTTTGGAGACCGGCAGGTACTCAGAGGCATAAACCTGAATATTTATCCTGAAGAAACGTTTGTTATTCTGGGTCGTTCAGGATGCGGTAAAAGCACCCTTTTGCGCCATTTGATCGGTTTACAAAAGCCGGAGAGCGGTGATATTCACATAAAAGGGGTGGATATTATCCATGCAGATGACGAGAAAAAACGGCAGACTCTGCTCAAAGTGGGAATGCTTTTTCAAAACGGTGCCCTGTTCAATTCGATGACTGTGGGCGATAATGTTGCCCTCCCTCTCAAACAGCATACCCCTCTGGAGCTTTCTACCATTCGCATCATGGGCCGCATTAAGCTCGATCTTGTCGGATTGGCTGAATTTGAACACCATTATCCGTCACAGCTCTCGGGAGGTATGAAGAAAAGAGCCGCTCTGGCCCGCGCCCTTGCAATGGATCCCGAGATCCTCTTTTGCGATGAGCCGTCGGCCGGCCTTGACCCTGTTGTTGCAGTGGGAATCGATCAGCTGATCCTTAAGCTCAAAAGCGCCTTTAAAATGTGTATCGTTGTCGTCACGCATGAACTTGAATCGGTTTTTACCATCGCCGACCGCATCGCTCTTATGGACGGCGGCAGGATCGTTTTTCTGGGAAACAAGGAAGAAATGAAAAAGAGTGACAATCCAATCGTTCGGCAATTTATCGACAGAAAACCGGATCAGGATATTATCGATACCGAACAATATTTTAACACGCTGATTAATGAATAACAGGAAGACCATGAATTATAAATCAAGTGAAATCAAAGCCGGACTCTTTATTTTGATCTCTATCCTGGTTTTTATCGCCTTTTTGGCCATTATTATCGGTAATCAGTACTGGTCGGATAGCGTCATCTACCGCTGTCAATTCCGTTTTGCCGGTGGTGTGGAAGAGGGATCTGTGGTCCGCTTTGCCGGGCTCCATGTTGGCCAGGTTAAGGAAATCCGTTTGCCGACACCGGAACGAGCCAATATCGAGCTGGTCCTGGAGTTGAAGGAAGACATTCCGGTGCGAAGCAATAGCGAGGCTCGATTAACCACAATCGGATTAATGGGGTCATACTATGTTGAAATATCACCCGGCACTAACGATGCTCCGTTGTTGCCCCCTGGCTCACTCATTCCCGGAAAAGATGTCAGGGGTTTTTCCCAGCTTCTCGACCCTGTTGGACAAGCAACGGATGAATTACAGATGTTGCTCGGGAATCTAAATCAGCTGTTTAATGCCGAGAATCGGGCACATTTGTCCGCAATGTTGCAGACGATGAGTAAAATGACATCTCAAAATGCTGAAAAGATTGACGATCTTATTGATCACACCACCGAACTCTCTATTCAGGTGAGTGAAACGGTTGAGGTTATGAGTCATTTTATTCGTGATAATAATGTTCTGGTAAAACATAATTTTCAACAGCTTGATTCGCTTTTACAGGAGACCCGAAAAGCAATGCATAGTGCCGCAGATGTTATGGAATTGAGCCGGGGAACGATCGTTGAAAATCGGGAATCCATGTATACGGCGATGGAAAATCTTCTGAGAACCAGTCAAAATTTGAGCGAGTTCAGCCGGAATATCAAGGAACATCCGTGGAGATTAATACGTAAAGACTATCCCGAAGAGAGGGACTTGGCCGAATAAGAGGAGAATATGATCAAGAAGGCAATAATAATTTCAATTGTGGCGCTATTTTGGGCATGCGGTCATATGCCTCAAATACGTTATTACCGCCTGCAAGTCCCCCCTGGCAAGGATGGGAGCGAAAAATCCACCGGACAGCCACTTTATATAATGCCTGTTCAGAGCGCACCGATTTATCAACAGGAAAAAATGATCTATCAGCTATCTCCTTATGAGATTCGTTTTGATCATTACCGCCGATGGGTTGAACCGCCGGTGAAGTTATTGCGCCGCAAAGCATTGGAGTATTTTCGCAGCACAGGGGTGTTCAGCATGACGACCGATCGTCCGCCGCTTGATGATGATTTTTGGGTTCTTGAAATCGATTTGATGGATCTGAAAGAGGTTGTCGACGATCAAAATCGAAGCGTTGTCTTTCATCTCCGGGCTCGTTTTGCAAGTCAGGCAGAGCAGCAGCATATCTGGCAGGGAATGATTGAGAAACGGCAAAAAATTCAAAAACCCGGCGGCGACGGCACTGCCCATGCCACCAGTTTGGCTATCGAAAACGCTTTTGATGAATTGCTGGATCATTTTTTGCAAAGTATCGGTACCAGGTGAGGCATCCCTGGGAAGCCATGCGGTTGCAGTCCAGCTCAACCACCTTTTCGGGAGAGAGGCGGTATTGGCCGGGCGCTTTGCCGCCGTCTGTGCGTAAGTTGAGAACAGGATCAAAGCGAAATTCCAACGAGCGTTCTTTGGTAAATGCTTTCAAGAGATCGAGTTCAACCAGGTTGTCTGCGAAAACAGGCGTTTTTACTCTCAGGGGAAGATTGTACTGCAGCAGCAAATCAATGCCTTTCAGGTATTTTGGGTGAGCACCTTTTATGCTGGTAATGCGTTCATAGGTTTTTTCTCTGCGAGCACAAAGGGTGACTTTGCCAAATGGTGGCATGTCGGCAAACAGCCGGCAGAGTTTGGCGGTCAGGAGGGTGGCATTGGTGAAAATGGTAACCAGCATCCCCTTGCGTTTGTCGGTTTTGTAAAGCTCGGCGAAATCAGGGCGAAGCAAAGGCTCTTCGCCGGTTATTAATAGCCAGAGACACCCCATTGCGGCAGCCCCGGAAATCAGCTGTTTGAATTCAGCTGTTTTCAGCTCCCGATCCAGGCAATTTTTATCTGCGGCCGGTTTATTGATGTAGCAATAATGGCAGGACAAATTGCATCGTTCGGTAAGTTCTATACTACCCGCAAGAGGAATGTTTTGACCAGGCAACGCTTGGTGCAATTTCAGACCAAGTCACTATAAGACAAGTTTGGAATGTCGGGACAATACATAGCATCGCACTGTTAGTAATGATTCCATTCTTTATGAACCAGAGATGAAATTCACCAGGCCTGCTTTTATCTCTTTTTGCCCGACAAGGATTTGTTACATAAATTCCAAAAGACAGTCTCGATCCTTTTGCAACTATCCCATGGATGCCTTGTTTCCATAGCGGCTATGCTAAAAATGGTTAATTGAAGCAGAATAATCAGACCTCTACCAATATAAATTTATCACCCGGTTGTGGAACAATAATCTCTTACTTTGCCCGTTATCGTTCGTTTGGTCCCTTACCATGCCCCGTCATCCCCTGGATATAAACTGTAGACAATAATAACAGTTCCTTTATTCGTAATCAAGATTTTTTTGCTAAAAATCGCTGAATTTTCTTGGCATTTTAAATAATTTTATTTATACTGATATATCAGAGTTTTATCAATCCGGACAAGCTTGGGTCCCAACCCTTGGAGAGTGTGTGAAAACAGAGTCATTTTTATCAATTGTGTTTTATTTGACAAAGGATAAACCGCAAAGGCCGCTGAGAGAAATGTTTTAATATGTTGTTTTTATTTGACTTGCTCTTCTATGCTTTGTTTTCTTCGCGTCCTTTTTGGTTGGTTACAAGTCTTACCAGACCCTCTTGATATAAAATTTTTCGATTTCACACAGCCTCTTGATGTCGACACTGCATATAAGAGCCTGTCCGTCGAGCAAAAGCCGATCATAGATTCGGGCACTATCATATTTTTCGGGCAAACATTACGATGCAAAATTTTTTAAAACAAGGCCTGAACAAAGACGAGAGTAACCACTCTCTGGGCACATCGCTCTATTCCTGGATGTACAAACCGGAAAAATCCAGCAAATGGATTTTTGCGTTGCTCTCCATAGTGGCGGTCGCTGTTTTTTTCGCTTATTCCTATCTGGATCAAATCCTGCCTTTTCTGAAAAAGATTCCGGCTCTTGCGGTTTATGGGATCATTATGGCTTTGGGCTGGATTTTACAAAATTTTCAAAAACAGGGCAAAGATCAGGAATGGACCTTGTACGAAAATGGTTACAAGGTAACCTATTTAAGCAAAACCGGCCAGGGGGAAACGCGCATGGGATACTGGGGTGATTATAAGACCTGTAGCTACAGTGATGATTCCGTTAAACTGATCTCTGATCAACCGCTCAAGAGCAATGTTAAAATGCCGGTTAAAACAAACGTTATGGAGGTCTATAGCATTTGCCGTGAACATATTAGTATTGCCCACTCGAAAAAGCTGTATGATTCCGCCCCGGTTATCCAACGCCCCGACACCCGCGAACAGCGCCATCTGATGCGCAAAGCACAGGAAAAGCGGAACGAATAAAACCAATCATGTGCGGTTTTCGGAAACCGAGCGGATGACAAATCAAAACGGGCAAGCAAGGTTATCCGTTGCCTTGATGGAATTGTTTTGAATTTCGCAGAAAAAGTTATATCTTATTCCGGCCTCAGGAGCGAAAATTGTCCCTGGGGTTTTTTATGTAATCCAGTTTATCGTACACGACTGAAACGGAGCCTGCAATGAAACCCATTCTGATGTACGCGATTCTATTGTTGTCTTCCGCTGTGACCGCCATATCCGGGTCAGGTGAGCCGGGCAAAGCCTATATTCAACACCTTGCCATTGATCCGCAGCAACCGCAAATTATTTACACCGCCACCACCAGTGCCGGTCTTTACAAAAGCGTTGACCGCGGTGAAAACTGGCAAAGAATTGATGACTGTGATACAACGACGGCGTTTCACGTCATCCGCATAGATCCTCGAAATCATAACAGATTGATCTGCGGTGGCCGTGACAGCGGGGTATGGGTCTCCCGGAATCAGGGCAAAACCTGGAGCCGCGCAGGGATGGATGATCAAACCATTTGCGACCTCGTTTTTCATCCGCGAAATTCGAATATTGTTTACGTTCTGGCAAGGGATGGCGTCTATTATTCTTCGGATACAAACGGAAAGGAATGGAAACAGCTGTTTGATTACCTTCGTTTTCAAAAAGAACATCCGGTGCCCTATCCGCATCGGCCCTGGCCATATAGCCGCTTCCAAAAAATCGCCGTCAATCCACACCAACCGGAACAAATTTTTATCGGTGGTCGCTGGGAAGGAGGCTATCATCGCAGCAATGATGGTGGTAAAACATGGCAACACAAGTGGATTTCCGGCATGTTTCGGCGTGTGGATCCAATCATTTTTCATCCCACCGATCCCGATCGTATCTTTGTCGGTACACATCATCAGGGTCTTTTTGTTTCCTATAACAACGGTAAGAGCTGGCTAAGTATGAGCCGGGGAATAGCCCCGGAAAAGCGAACACCTTTTTATGGCGCCTATTTAATCAGCGGTCTAACCTATGATCCCCGGAATCCGAATATCCTTTACAGCGGTAGTGACTTTTCCAACTGGAAGAGCATTGATGGGGGGCTATCCTGGCAGGAGTTGGGAGCGACATTGACCTGTCGTTTTGCCAGAACCATGGCTGTCGATCCGCAACACCCGGCTACTGTCTATGCCGGTACCAATATCGGTGTTTACCGTTCTGATGACAGCGGCAACACCTGGTCCTTCAAGAGCAATGGTTTTCCGCCAGTCTCTATTCAGGACACAGTGGTTGCACAATTGGAAGACACCTATATCTATATGCTGTCGGACGGTATTCCGCCCGTCTATCGAAAGCACCCTGATTCCAATGTGAATAACTGGCATCCCATGTCCTGGCACCTTGATAGCGCCGGAGAAAAACTGCGTTTTGATCAAAAGACCGGCGAGTTGGCCCTGTACACCGGTGCTGTTGCTTATATAAGCACCGACGGCGGATTGCGCTGGTCTGACCCCCGAGTCCGCTATCGGGATATGTCTACTCTGGATGAAGCTGCCGGCATGGTTCCCCTGAAGGCATCTGATGACAATGTTTGGCGTTGCCGGGTGATTTTGCAGGGAGAGCCCTTTTGCGATGACCGTTATGTGGGGCTTTATTATCAGCGTCCGCCGTATGTGAGTTTGCAGTTGGTAAGAGAAGATTACCCTCTTGATAAAAGTTCACCCGTCTGGCAAACCAACTTTGATTGCTGTTTACAAAGAGATGTGGAAATTCCGAAAGATTTTTCAAGCGATACAAACTATGTACTCTATTGTGAGGCCAGGGATTTTCAGCGCAACACCCTTACGGGATATCAATTCGTTGAACCGGGACAGGAGATGGTTTATATTTTTTTACAGCAGAATAGCCTGTTGCCCGGATTTAAAAATACCGTTTTGAAACCATAAAGTATTACTATCGTATACTATTTGAAATGATGTGAAATGGTTAAATGTTCAGTTTTATTGACGATTCAGAGGATTGGTTGATGAAAAAGTTTATCGTTTTGATCTTGTTTACCTTATCGGTTTCATTGTCTGCACAAACGTTGCTTGATATCGATGAGCGGGCGCTTCAGGCGATTGATGGCGAACGCTGTCTGGAGCACGTTCAAAATCTCACCGATTACACGCTGGAGGGCCGGGGAACCGGAGCTCAGGGATATTGTTATGCCGCAAAATATGTTTCAGAGCGCTTTCTGGATGCCGGTCTGATGCCGCCTCCGGGAACCGATTCGACCCATTATCAGATTTTTTATGTTTCCCGTAATTTTATCGATCAGCGCTGTGCCTTTGCGATCGAGTATGACAAGGATCACTGGCAATATTTCAAGTTTTATGACGATTACCTGCCCTTCGCTTCCTCCGCACCCGCGCATACGACAAAGCCTCTTGTTTTCGCCGGCTATGGAATTGTTTCTCCGGATAGCCAGTGGAACGATTATGAACGGATAGACGTCACCGACAAAATCGTAATCGCCCTTGACGGTACGCCGCAAATGGACAGCCTCGATTTCGGCCGTTCCGGCCGTTCGCGCAACAAGGTAAAGCATGCGGAAAACGCCGGTGCCGCCGGCTTTATTCACTTGTGTCAAAAACCAATCGGCGGTATCTCCACAAAACGGACCATTCCAGCCATCGCTTTGCGGCAATGTATTCTCGATTCTCTTTTCAAAACCAGGGATATCACTGCGCAGAGCATTATCGATTCCATAAAAACGCTAAAAGCACCGGTCGCCGTTCCCCTTGCCAACCGCGCCCAGATCACCATCAACAGTCATTATGTAGATTCCCTTCAGACCATGAATGTTGTCGGCCTGTTGACCGGCCAGGATGCCGACCTCAAAGATGAATATATCATTGTGGGAGCACATCTCGACCATGTGGGTAAACTGGGAGATGTTATTTTCCCCGGGGCCAATGACAATGCATCCGGGAGTGCGGTCATTACCCATCTGGCCGAAGTATTTACGCGTCATGCAGAGAGGCCAAAACGGTCAATTTTGTTCATAGCTTTCAGCGGTGAGGAAGCCGGTTTGTTGGGCGCGGAATACTATACCGACCATCCTCTGCTGCCGATCGAAAAATCCCGGGCCATGATTAATCTCGATATGGTCGGAGCGGGTGATCAGGGTTTTATGCTGGTGGGAGGACATTCTTATCCCGCATTTGCAGAGTTGTACCAGGGCTATGCTGAAAAGCTCGGATTTATGGAGGTCAAGCGGCGCTGGATGTCGAAAAATTCCGATCACTGGCATTTTTACGACAAGGGCATTCCTTCGTTATTTATGTATTGTATGGGTGGGCCACCAACCTACCATTCGCCGAATGATACCTACGATACGCTTGATGTAGAAACTCTGGAACAGGTAGCCAGGCTCAACTATATGGTGATTCATCATCTTGCCAATTGTGATGAAATCACCTTTGATTATGTTGAGAATGAATCTGAATGAGCAGTTATCAGGAAATCCCATCCCTGGCAGGGGAAAAATAAAGAATTCACCAAAATCTTATTCTCCCTGGTCTCAGCGCAGGCGGCTCCCGCCCCTGCGCGAACACCGCTGCGCTGCGAGGCGGGAATGATTTTCGCCCTGAAAATTAGCGTTTTTATGTTTTATAATTCAAAAGAATTCTTATATTATATAATATTCATTTGGAGAATATCCGGTTGCACCAGCGATACTGTTTATACTCTCGTGTTAAAATGTTTCGATGAATGATACAGGTGTATAGAGCTTGTACGCTGACAATAAACTAAATTCAACATTACTAACCCCCAAGGAGGTACACATGAAACGCTTATTTCCGTTGTTGATTCTACTGGTTTTTCTCTTTGCTTGTGGCGAGCAGGAATGTGAAGGTGATTGCGATTGTGTCAAAAAGGAAATTATTGCAACCGATCAGGCACCCGCAGCGATCGGTCCCTATTCACAGGCTGTCAAGGTCGGCAATATGCTCTATTTGTCCGGACAGCTGGGCATGGATCCGGCAACCGGTGAATTTGCCGAGGGCGGTATCGAAGCCCAGGCGCGCCAGGCCCTGAACAATCAGGTGGCAATTTTAAAAGCAGCCGGATTTTGCCTCAAAGATGTGGTGCAGTGCCAGGTGTTTGTCAAAAACATGGACGACTATGCCGTTTTCAATACTGTCTATAAAGAGTTTTTCAAAGGTGATTTCCCTGCACGCGCTGTGCTCGAAGTATCCCGTATTCCGGCCGGTGGACTTTGTGAGGTGATGATGGTGGCGGTTAAGGAAACCGACTGCGGACACGAATGCGGTGACTGCGGACACGAATGCGGTGAAAGCGGACACGAATGCGGTGAAAGCGGACACGAATGCGGTGAAAGCGAGAAATAACAAGCTTTATCTTCCACTCAACATCCTTAATCCTCTCGCACAGAGAACAAAGCCGCGAAGAATAGAGAACATTTTTGTGACTTTGTCTCTCCGTGCGAGATCAATTTAATAATGGATCGTTATTCCATTTTAAAATTCAGGCATCAACCGTACGTTCAGGGTGGTCCAGCCTTGTTGATTCACCGTGACGGTATCAAAAACACGTGTCTGATAACCCGGTTTTCTGATGATCAGCCGATGTGAGCCGGCCGATAATATCCGGTCATAGCGGCCGAACATGGCATCGCTTGTTCTGACATCGATATCTTTAGTATCGATATCCGGCAAGAAGACCTCAGCCTGCAGCGGATGACCGGTAACGGCATCGTTTACATGTCCCCTGATTCCCGGCCCTTTCATCTGCTCCAGCATATAGCAGGCGCCCTGCAGATTGCTCGCGATGATCTTTTGCAGCGATTCTTTTGCAAAGATGTGGCGGTTTTTACCGGTTTCGACGACAAAATCCAGAGTGCCGACGGCACCATAAAGCCAGGGATAGGTCTGGCCGACGGTCCCGGCGCCATAGTGCGGAATATAGGTGGTATCACCGTTCAGGGTTGTAATCGATGCACCCAGACCGTTGGCGATGCGGGTCAGCACCTTGTCATCCGGCGCTTTACGGCCGCGCCAGTCCCAGGGATAGTAGATGACCTCACCCTGGCTGTGATAGGTGACCGATAAAAGGAATTTTTGTCTTTCTGCCAGGCCGGCCACGGCAACGCACTCGCTTTCGGAAAAGGGAAACGTACCGCGATAGCGCTGACTGCTGCTGTCACCGCTGCCGCCATGTGCCCAGTTATAATCAAAATTCCGGTTGAGATCAATCCCATCCCCATATTCGTATAAAGTACCGTTATTATTGGTATCTCTTGTATTTTTCCGCCAGCGCGGATCGATATTTGCGGTGACGACGTGATGCCCGTCTACATTGATAACCGGTATAAACCAGATTTCATAGTCGTTCACCCAGTCCGTTTCCCGTTCCTCTATTTCATAACGGTCGACAAGGTTGTTGATCAATGTCATACAAATTTCCGTACCGGCGAGCTCATCCGCATGTATGGCGCCGCTGAAAAGGATAGAGGGCTCGTCCTCTTCTATATCGGCGTTATCGGATAATTTGACGGCATAAATATCCCGTTTTTCCTGCGAGGTCTTGCCGATTTTTTCGATATGCACGAGTTCGGGATGTTTTACCTGCAACGCTCTGATCTCTGCAAGAATATCTTCATAGGTATGATAGACCAGGTCGAGTTTGCGCTCCGGCCCATAAAGCGCGTGTTTGTAGAGCTCCACTTTCTCTTCATTCTGCAGCACCAGGTCGTAGTGATAACCGCGTTCATCGAGCACTGCAGACTCTGCATCGCTTACCACGGCCAGGGCCGTTGTGTCTTCCAGTCCGGTAACAAATTCAATTTTCATCGCCTTGAGGTCGTCGTAGGCTTTATCATCGAGGGTCAGGCGAACCAGACGGGTTTTAGGCACTTTTTTGGGTTGTGCTAAAGCGCTCAAACATCCTATTAAAATAAACAGTACTATTGTTTTTCGATATCGCATAGTCATCCTTTCTAATACTTTAAATACTCCTCCGGTTCGACCGGAAAATCAGCCGGCATGCGCCAGCGATAATCGGGATCGATGCGGGGAAGGTCGTTTTTATGTGCTTTCATCAGGTCGATTTTTTTCTTTAACAGCTTTGGAAAATTATCGCCATACAGGTACCAGGTTTCCCCGTGTTGAAATACCGGCATAAAGGTTATCTTGCTGGAGGTGTACAGCTCGAGCAAAATCTGCGTGTTCTGCAGCTCATTGTCGATCATGTCCCGCACCTGTTGCAGGCGCCTGTTTTTTTCCGGCTCATTGTCCGCCTGCAAATAGCCGTGCACGCCGGCAATCCAGGCGGCTACGTTTCGCAGTGTGCGGTAATAACAGCGCGCTGCCACCAGCCGGTCATGCTGATCGATGAGGACACTCTGTGCTACGGATTGGGAATCGGTTGCTTTGACGGTTTTTTCACAGAGGGTGATGGCCTTGTTGAGCGGGCCCCACATTTTTTCGTCGCATTGCTGAACAATGTTATCGGCCTCTTTCACAGTCAAAAATTCCCACAGCGCATCGGCATTGAGATCTATATTGTGGGGGTTGTTGAACACCGACAGGACATATTTTTCATAGTACTGCCGTTTTTGCGTCGGAATATTGCCGATATCGGGTACAAGCGGGCGTACCCAGAGGCGATTGGGGATAAAACCATAACCATCGTACAGGGGGATACCGGGGAATGCCGCCACAGCCCGATCTGCCAGCTTCCAGGCCTGCAGGAGCGTGTCGGCGTTTTCCGCTCCCACCCATTGCCGCGCCTTTTGCTGAACGACCTGATCGATATCACCTTCCGGATCGAGATGAAAGGCTTTGAGAACCTCACGGTTAATGTCGTAGGGTGCCAGAGAGGGCGGATCGAAAACAATACTCACTTTATCCAGGGTGGCCCCGAGCTGGTCCTGCAGGCGGGAAAAGGCCAGCCAGGGAAAGGGGATGCCGAGAATGGCCGCATTGATCCGCAGTGCCACCGTACTGTGCAGATAAGACCCCCGTTCTCTTAGTGCTGATTGTTTTTGCCATTTCTGTGGATCATTGTGATCGGCAACAGAACTCTGAGTGTCCAATCCATTTTCCATGCCATTCAGGATGATATCTTCTTCTTCCTCGATGGCGCGCAAGCCGGCGATGATGCGAAAATGGGGGTTGATTTCCCGCGCCGCATCGCGCAGGGCGCGGTAATAGCGCAGAATGTTTTTCGCCGCCGCCCGGGCAAACGCTTCGTTGCTTCTCCATTCCCGTATCAGGTAAGGACCGCCGTTTCTGCCGGCATAGAGACGAACGGTGTGTTCAAAGCCGGAGCCGCTGTCGTTGAGCCAGGTATACATGAACCCCATTTGCGGAATGTGATGCAATATTTTTTTCAGCATTTCCGCATAATGCCAGCGCACCACCGGATGAGCAGTGGTGAGGGCATAGCGCGGCCGGTAAGCGCGATAGGGGTGATCGATGCGCGGCCCGACAAGATAGGGATAGCGTTCGATCAGTGTCTGCGGAACCGAGCGCGGATTGGCCACGACCATGCCGGGTGTCAGGCCGTATTTTATCGCCAGGTCGGCATTTGTTTTCATGAAATCGAGATTGGCAGCCAGGTATTCCGGCGGATAAGTGCCTTTATTGAGATCGGTTTCGACAAACTGGTCAAAGTCCGGTCCCGAGACATAGAAACGATAGTAAATTTCACCCGGCTCATTGACCTCGAGTGGAAAAGGTTGTGCCAGGGCGTTGACCGCAACATGAGAACATCCCATGCGGGCGATCTCACGAATCGTGGCATGCGGATCATAATGTTTGCTGAACCGGTATCTCCAGCCATAGTAAAGATCGCGGCCGGTAAGCCATTGAAAAGCCGGATAATCAATTCTGCCGCGGCTGAATTGAGAAACCGGCAGATCAAGCCACTCCTCTTGCAGGCGGCAGAACAATGCATAGAGCAAATGCGGTTTCGAGCAGGTGAGCTCACCGCTGCCACCGGAGTCGATCTGAAAAAACATCCAGTCTTTTTCCGTGTTTTCCCGTCCATAACGGGTCAAACCTTCCTCCGCAATTGAAATTTTCAAGACGTGAGTGCCTTCGATCTGTATCTCCTCAGGTGTGATGAGGGCAAACTGTGCCTGCGGTGCCAGGTTTTTTTGAAGCTCTTTTGCCACCGTAGCATCAACGGGGTAGCCGTCCTGAGGATAAAGGATATATTGGGTTTGATGCAGGGCGTCTTTTACCGTCATGTCGCCGGCAATCAGGAGAGGGGGTAAGAGCATGATTAAAAAGAATGATACGAGTTTACATTTTTTCATAATAGTCCTTTATGCTAACCCTGGATTCTAACGACGGATTTCACAGATTAACCAGATTGTATTTATCAATCAGTTTATAAAATTTTTTGTTTAGGTCATTTCATTCGCTGTTTATATTGTTTTAATCTGTTCAATCTTAAAAATCCGTGCAATCTGCGTAATCTGTGTTTTCCGCTAATCTTTTTATCTGTGTAATCTGCGCAATCTGTGGTCTCAATCCAGCGGCACAACATCCTCCCACGCCATCCACTTGGGTACACCGGCACGGCGGTAGATGCCATTGTCCTGGCCGAACAACATCGACGGTGCTTCAAAGAGCAACTGATTGTTATAGATCAGCTTGCCGGCTTTGAAAAAGGCATAGTGCATATCCTTTTTTGTTTTTTTCAGATAGCCGTATCGCGCATCGGTGATAAAATCACCGTATTGATTGCGGCCCGATTCAAAATTGTACCGCGGCCGGGTGTTCGCCTCGAGGTACTCTGCTTCCAGGTCGAGCATGGCGTTGAATTGTACGAATCCATCCTCATGTGGCAGCTGTATCGCCATACCGTTTCGGTCTCTGAATATTTTCATTTGCCGCAGTTCATCTACAATGGATTGTGCCGCAACATCGCTTTCATGCGGAATAAGCAGTGTTGGAAAGACCAGCACTGTATCCTGTTCCAGCGTGTCGGAAAAGGCTGAATAGATGCAGGTCTCGCGCTGATAGGCACGGCGCAGTTGCTCGGCGCCCTGGCGGAACGATTGTGCCTGCGGAAAGTAAATCAACAATCGCGTATTTGGATCCGCCGCACCCTGAGGCGGATAAATCGGCCGGCCGACGATGGTGCGGTAATAAGTGTCGTACCAGGCCTGATCTTCTGTATCGGATTCGGCGATGATGTCGGTATAGAAGAGATTGGCAAAGGTGTAGGCATCTCTTTTCAGGACTTTGACGATATCGAAAAGGATAAACCATTCCTTTGGTTTGAAAAAGGTGATGAGGCGATCCCACTGGTAGTTGAGATGCTCATCTTCGAGCCGGGTGCGGCTGATATCGACGTCCTGATAGCGCCGGAAATGCATCAGTTTGGTGTTGACGAATTTATAGCGGCCGCCGTCGAGCAGAAACGGCATCAGCCGCCGGTTGGGGTCGGCCAGCCCTTGCCTGGCCACCAGTTTGTTGTGAAAGTGGTCGGCGCGATACTGGCCGTCGGGACCTGTGGAGGAGGTTTCGCGGTAGCCCGAATCGTGCAGCAGCACGGCACCGTTCTTCATCAGACAGTTGATGGCGTTTTCGTCGGCATGGCCGTGATGGTTTTTTTCTGCTTCCACATTGATGGTGTTGAGGAGAAATTCCTTGCCGTCGATGCCGAAGGGCGGGTCGTCGAGGAAATTTAAAAAAAGATAAGCGGCGTTGACATCCCAGCCGCTGCGCAGCACCACTTTTTTACCGACATAATCCTCGAGAACGAGCCGGCTGGGATCATCCGGAATCTCTTCCTCAATAGAATCATCGGCCCACAGGTAAGCTTCCACCAGCTCGGGATGAGCACTGAGGCCCATTTCATTGACATGGCGTTGAAACAAGCGGTGTGCAGCCCATTTCATCCTACCATCTCTGTAAACGGAAGCGCCTTTTTCCAAAAGCGATAGTGACCAATACCAGGTATATCGCCCCCATTTGCCGTCGCCGAATTCGACGATCTGGCCATCCGGCGTAACCAGTTGAACCAGATAATCGAAATAGTATTTTGTTGTGGGCAGATTGAAAAATTTTTTTTCGGTGGCGGTTAACTCGGCGTGTTGTACCATCGGCTTGAGCCATATTGGTATATAATGGTGCGAATCCTCTATCGACCACAACCCCCGGTTTGCCGAGAGATTGATATCCCGTTTTTGCCGCCACCTTTCATAATCCGGGTGATCGGGATAATGCTGCATCACATTGGTCAGCGCATTGACGATGTGATTGGAGCAGTGATTCATCGTTCCCCACTCGACCCAATAGTTCAGAGCATGCTGCGCGTGGTCGAATATTTTTATTTCGATGGTTTTCAGCTCTTCGGCTGACAGCACGCCCGCCTCTCTGATTTGGTCGAGTATCCAAAGAGAATAGTAGGCGTGACCGTTTTCAGCAGCGAGCAGAATCGCTTTGGCCCGCTCGGCGTATTTTTGTTCACCGGTAACGCTGTACAAAAGCGCGTCCCGGCGCGCCGGATAGAGCCCCGGGCTCGGCGGGGTGTTGTTTCGCTGTTTGTTATCGCTTTGCTGCCACGCTTGCAGGGCTTGCTGATACTTTTGCCATGCTGTTTCTGCTGCGGTTTTGATATGATTGAGATAATCTTCTTTGGTGATATAACTCTGTCCGAATAAAGATGAAACGATAAACAAGATGCAGATTATTCTCATTGTTAAGACTCCTTAATCTGGATAAAAAGACCCTGTTGTCGGCTGCATATGCGTTTATTTTTTCAGTTTTGTGGTTTCCTCCCAGCACCGCCATTTGGCCCGATTGTCGCGCGGCGGTGCGCCATCCGGTTGCAGGCCAAAGGACATTTCAAGGCTTTGATGCAGGAGATGATCCTTATATTTCACCTTAATCATGTTCGAAGCGGCCCAATACAGCTCTTCTCCCCTGACTGAAGCGAAGAGGAGGTTGGCGTCGCTTTCAAGCGGTCCATATGTGACTTTACCCT
>WJMF01000016.1 GCA_014728085.1 Candidatus Zhuqueibacterota bacterium | reverse complement strand
CCCGGCCTTGATGACCCTACCGGCAGAATGCCGATTGAGGATTTTGATGTTTATATCAAAGATGTACGGGACGCGCAACAGCAGTATAAACAAGATATCGAAATCCTTTTTGGTCTGGAAGCCGATTATTTGCCGCCATTTCAGGATTATATCGTTGATTTTATCGAGCAATATCCGTTTGACTTTGTCATCGGTTCGGTGCATTTTATCGATGATTGGGATTTCAGCAATCCGGTATACAGGGATGAATTTGTCCGGCGGGGCGTTGACACCAGCTTTCAAACCTATTACCGTCTGGTCGAAGAAGCGGTCGAAAGCGGCTGTTATGACATTATCGGTCATCTTGATTTGATCAATCGTTACGGCTATACGCCCTCTTTCGACCTGGACCCTCTGCTGACCGCCGTACTTGAAAACGTACAGAGATCAGGATGCGCTTTGGATATGAACACCTCCGGGCTTCGTAAGGGAGTGGGAACGATCTTTCCGGGGATCTCGATATTATCCCGGGCACAACGCCTGGGTATTCCGCTGGTGCCGGGAAGCGATGCCCATCATCCCGGTGATGTGGGCGCAGATTTTGATCGCGCCGGAAAAATGTTGGCCGGGATCGGATTTAAACAGAGCATGTTCTTTCGAAACCGAAAGCCGGAATATGAACCCTTTCTAAACAGTGTAAACGGCACGAGATAACAGAGCAAAATCATGTCCCTTCATCTTGAACTTGAAAACATATATTATCGGTATCGGGGTATCGCTGCATCGCAGGACCATATATTGCGAGGCATTTCGTTTGAGGTTCGTCCGCGAGAGTGCGTAGCTTTGGTGGGGCCGAGCGGTTCCGGAAAAACGACGTTGATACAGCATTTTACCGGTCTGCTCAAACCCGATCGGGGACACATTCGAGTCGATGGGGAGAATATCTGGAGCCGTAAATACGATTTTGTCAATCTGCGCCGGCGAATCGGTCTGGTGTTTCAATTTCCCGAGGGGCAGTTGTTCGAAGAAAGTGTGGAAAAAGATGTTGCTTTTGCCCCGTCAAACCTTGGTCTTGCGCAATCCGAAATCGATAAACGGGTAAGCGATGCATTGACAGCGGTTGGCCTGCCTTATGATCAATTTGCCGCCAGGTCTCCGTTTTCGCTGAGCGCGGGTGAGAAACGCCGTGTTGCGATTGCGGGAATACTTGCCATGAATCCCGAGCTGATCGTTTTCGACGAGCCCACTGCAGGTATGGATCCAAAAGGGGTCGGACGTATGAAATCATTGATACGGCAGTTGTTACAAAAGGGACACACCTGTATGATCATCTCCCATCACATGGATTTTATTTCCGCTGTTGCCCGGCGCGTTCTTGTTTTGATTAACGGGAAGCTCATATTTGATGACACTGTTGGTGAATTGTTTAAAAACAATACAGTTATGGAACGCGCCTCGCTGGAGCAATCTGAATTTCGCCAGGCCCTTCTGCGCTATCAATCCTGCCTGCCTGCTGAATTGCTGCACACCACGCATTGGGAAGAGTTTCACCGTAAACTCTCCAATCTCAATCTGAGACAAAAAAAGTCGTAATTACATTTTTGTTATTCAAAAGTGTAATTTATAAAAAAATTGATTTCGAAATTGAAATCATGAAAAAAAATACGTATATTACTTTGGTATGGTAATCTATTGAAAAAACAGCATACTGGAAGAATTTCGGTTTTTTTCGATTACTTTTGATGATTTCAATTCGTGGCAGGTTTTTTGCATACGAGTAAATGTTGTATAACTTTTATGACAAAAGAGGGCATCGAATCATTATGACGGACATTGATTTCATGAATAAAGTTGAATTTGACGGGGCCAACGACGAGCTAATTGACCAATTGCTCTCGTCGGGTAATGACCAGGAGCGTATCTCCGGATTTGAGCTTTACTATCCAAAGGTGAGCCGAAATCCGGAGATACGCAAGGTATACAATCTCATCAACAAGGTTGCTCAGAGCAATGCATCGGTATTGATTCAGGGGGAAACCGGAACGGGTAAGGAGTTGATTGCCGGGGCCATTCAGGCGATGAGTTTACGGCGCAATCAGCCCTACATTACGGTAAATTGTGCGGCATTGCACGAGCATTTGCTGGAGAGTGAATTGTTCGGCCATGAAAAGGGGGCATTTACCGGTGCCATTAACACGCATATCGGCAAATTCGAGCAGGCTGATGGCGGCACGCTTTTTCTGGACGAGATTGCGGATATGCATGCTTCCACTCAGGCCAAAATCCTGCGTGTTTTGCAGGAGCAGACCTTCAATCGCGTCGGCGGCAACAAAACCATTCATGTTGACGTGCGGGTAATGGCTGCCACCAACAGGGATTTATGGCAGGAAATCGAGCTTGGAAACTTTCGCGCCGATTTGTTTTATCGTTTAAATGTTGTTTCCATTCATATTCCGCCCTTGCGCGAGCGCAAGGAGGATATTGCGCTTTTGGCGCAGTATTTTCGCAAAAAATTCGCACAAGAGCTGAAAAAAAGTCCCGGAGACTTTACTCAGGAAACCACGCGCCTGATGATCAATCATTCGTGGCCGGGTAATATTCGGGAAATGAGAAATATTATCGAGCGGGCGGTATTAATCGTCGGAGAGAAGCAACACATTGCACCCAAGCATTTGGCCATGACCGGCAAGGATTACTTTGCTGCCGGTGGCCGCAATCGTCGCCGCGAGGATATTATAAATTCCGAATTGCCGACGCTCAAACTGGAAACGCTGGAACGGCAGGCGATTGTTTTGGCATTGCAGAAAACGAATTGGGTGCAAAAAGAGGCAGCAGATTTGTTGGGCATCTCACCGAGGGCATTGAATTATAAAATCAATCAGCACAAGATAACGCATCCGGGTTGGCGGCGCAACGCTTTTTGACAGGAATGGTATTAATGACGATTCAGAGAAAGGGAAACGCACTTGAAATTTTGCGGGATGCTGTTGCTGGGGATGCTGATGACGACCGCCCTTTTGGCGCAAAACCAATCTTTGCGCCTGCAATGGGATGCAGTGCAAGAAGCTGATCTTATGGGATACAGAGTGTATTGGGGGAAAATATCCGGCGTGTATTCATGGCAAAAGGAAATGGGAAAAGAAACCGAGTTTGTTTTATCCGGATTGCGCATGGGTGAGCAATACTATTTCGTTGTTACCGCCCTGGATTACTGGGGCAATGAAAGTGCGTATTCCCGACAAGTCAGGGGAGTGGTGGGAGAAACCCCGGTCATTCCCGATGAAATGGCATTGCTGCCGAACTATCCAAACCCGTTTCGTCCCCACACGTTCATCGATTTCAGACTGGATGAAAACCGGCAGGTGGATATCAGTATTTATAATATTCGCGGCCGTAAGATCAGAAATATCCAGCAGGCCCGTCTTGAGGCCGGTGTATATACGGTGATGTGGGATGGTCGTGATGAAAGGGGGAACCGGGTTGCCGCGGGGGTTTATTACTGTCGCATGCAAACGAATGATCGCACTCTGGATCAAAAGATAACATTGCTGCCAGAGTAGTATTGACAGGAAGCGAGGGAATGACTATATTTATCCGTTCTTTCGTAAGGAGATAAATCAGGAATATATCATCGTGAAAAGCCGATTGAAAAGCACCATTGTCGTCATTGGGTTATGCATCTTTGCCGGAGCATCGGCACAGACGTTACGCCGGCCGGCTCAAAACCAGGTGATACCGCAAATCGCGGCGCCTCTTGACGAACCGGCACAGGGCGAATCTTCCGATAAAATTTTTGGGTTTCATATTTTCGATCAGGAAATGCGGGCTCCGGAAAGATTGCAGAGTATTACTTTTTCGGAGAGCTACCGACTTGGAGCCGGTGACCAGCTGGGGATATACCTCGGCGGGGAAGCCGACCAGCAGTTTAATATTTATGTCAGTGTCGACGGACAGATATATGTCCCGACTGTAGGCGTGTTCCAGGTCAACGGCAAAACCATGGGGCAGTTCAGAAAAGAGCTTGAGAGTCGCATTAAAAAGTTTTACAGCCGGTACGATCTTCATGTCCTTCTTCTTTCACCCAAAAAAATCCAGGTATCTGTAAGCGGCGAGGTAAACAACCCCGGCAACTATACGATGAGCGCATTCGCATCGGTAATAGAGGCGTTGCTCATGGCTCAGGGGCCGACAAGTTTGGGTTCACTGCGCAACCTGCAGATACATCGCGATGATAGTTTGGTCTATCAGGTTGATCTGTATGAATTTCTGATCAATCCTGATCAAAAGCATACGTTTGTGTGGTTGCACGCCGGAGACCGGATCTATGTGCCTGTCCGCCGGGCTCAGGTAGAGGTTGAGGGTCAGGTTTTTCGGCCGGCAGTTTATGAACTGTGTATGCGCAAAAACGAATCTCTGAGAGATATTTTCGAGCTGGCCGGAGGGGTGACCCAGCTCGCTTTTACGAAAAAAATTCAATTGAGCAGACTGGAAGCGGATGGCGTGCGCAACGTTTATTACAGCGATATTGCCAAAGCGGATTCCGGTGTTTTTGCGCAAATTTTTCATAACGACCGGATTACTGTTTATTCCATTACCGATCAGGTGGCAGAGCAGAGTGTCTTTATTCACGGACAAGTCAGGCGCCCCGGGGAATATCCCTATGAGAAAAATATGCGGGTCAGCGATTTGATTTTAATGGCCGGCAACCTCAGGCGCAGTGCCTACAAGCTGGAAGCGGAGGTGGCCAAGATAGACCCGAAATCCTCTGTTAAAATTCGTAAAATCGATTTACAAGACGCGCTCAATAATGACCAAAGCGAAGAGAACCTGCTTTTAGAAGCGGATGACCGTGTTTTTATCCGGCGTATTCCGGAGTGGCTTGTCGGTCCGGTTGTTATCGTGGAAGGCGAGGTGATGTTTCCCGGCGTCTATCCGATTATCAAGGACAGTACCACATTAAAACAGATTCTTTTACAGGCCGGAGGATTTACCCGGGATGCTCTGGTGCGCGAAGCCAAGTTGATCCGGCGCCATTCTTTTGTCCTGACCGACAAGGAATATCAACGCCTGCGGAATATGCGACGCGAGGAAATGAGCGATACGGAATACGAGTATTTTGTCATGAAGCAAAACAGCCGTGAGCTCAACCAGGTGGTGGTTGATTTTCGCCGGCTGATGCAGGAGGATCGCCCGGAGCAAAATGTCACTTTGGTCAACGGTGACAGCATTGTTGTTCCCCGAAAAACCGATATGGTGCTGGTAACCGGGCGGGTGTCCAATCCCGGCGGAGTGCTTTATCAGGCGGGAGCTCCGCTTGAGCATTACATCGACAAGGCGGGCGGCTATAGCTGGGATGCGGCCTCCCGTCGAACCAAAATTATCAAGGCAACGGGTGCCATCAAGGATGACGAAGAGGTCCGGGGTCTCGAACCCGGAGACCGGATTTGGGTTCCGAGGAAAAAGGATGCCGATTTTTGGCAGACCTTTCGTCAGGTGGTGGAGATGGCGGCCCAGCTTGCAACTGTCTACCTGATCATAAAAACGGCAAGAGAATGAGTTCTGTAAACAAAGAAATACATCTGCTCGAATACGTCGATTTGCTGGTTCAGCACCGCTGGATGATTATTCGCAATATGGTTTTGGTCGCTGTTATTGCTGTCATTGTCGCCTTTTTGCTGCCGAAAAAATACACAGCCACAGCGACGCTGATGCCGCCTCAGGAGCAGGAAAAGATGTCCATGACCCAGGCATTGTCGGACTTATCCGTGCCCGGGATTTCTCTGCCCACACCGGCATCTTACTCTGAAATTATGGCTGAAATCCTCAAAAGCCGTTCCGTTAATGTCCGGGTTATACAGCGCCGCTTTTTCAGCCGCAGCGATTCTCTGCCGCTGTATCGAATACTCGATTTCGACAACAAAGATCAAGCCCTGCTCTATATGCCACAGATAACCCGGTTCATCGTTACCAATGAGGGTATAATCAAAATATCGGTAACCCTGCGAGATGCCGGTCTGGCCGCTGATGTCGCCAATGCATTTGTAGAAGAACTGGATCGCGTCAATCAGAAAAAGAGCGTTTCCCGTGCCAAGAATTCACGTCTCTATATCGAGTCTCAGTTGCGGCAGACCGATCAAAAACTCGATCAGGCCACCAAAGCTTTGGCTGAATTTCAGAGGGAACACAAGGCGGTTTCACTGGAAGAACAGACCAAAGCATCGATTTTACAGGCGGGTGAGCTCAAGGGAGAAATTCTCGCCAAAGAGCTTCAGATCGGTGTGATGCTGCAAACGATGAAACGCCGGAATCCTCTGGTGATTCGGGCACAACGGGAACTGAATGAACTCTTGCAGCAATATAAACAATTGCAAAGCGGAAAGGACCTGGACGACAGCAACGAAGTGATTCCGTCGCTGAACCAGGTTCCCGGGCTCGGGACGGAACTGGCTGAATTGATGCGTGAAGTGAAGATCCAGGAAACCGTATGGCAACTGTTGAATCAGCAATATTATCAGACCAAAATTCAGGAAGCCAGGGATACGCCCACGGTACAGGTCCTGGATGCTGCGACGGCACCGGTGATCCCCAGCTCTCCCCGGAAAAAGGCGATTGTTATCGTTTTTACCCTGTTGAGTTTCATTCTCAGTATCCTGTGGGCATTTGTGCTGCATTACCGGCAATCTCTGGAACAACGTCCTGAGGAAAAGCAGCGTTGGAACAAGATTATCACCGCTCTGCATTCCGATATCAATACCTTCCGTCAAAAAACCAAAAATCTGTTTTCTCGTATAAAACAATAACTGGTTTTCAATTTAAAATCCGAGGCGAAAATGCATTCCATGATTTCAGAAAAGGCTCAGATCGGAACACAATGTGAAATCGGTCATTATGTTGTTATCGAAGAGGGCGTCAAGATCGGTGTTCATTGCATGATCGGGCACTCTGTTATAATTCATGCCGGCACGGAAATCGGTGATAATGTTCGAATTGATGATCACACCGTGGTGGGAAAGCAGCCGATGCGTTCAAAGCGCTCCATATTCAAGGATGAACAAAAGTTGCCTGCGGCGCAGATCGGTGACGACTGTTTGATCGGGGCTCAGGTGGTGATTTACAGCGGTAGCAAAATCGGTCAGGGTGTACTGGTGGCCGATGGTGCCGCTGTCCGCGAAAACGTATCGATTGGTGAATACACGATCATTGGTCGCAATGCCACAGTTGAAAACCTGACCACAATCGGTAAAAAGTGCAAACTGGAGACCAACTGCTACATTACCGCTTATTCGATCGTTGAGGATTATTGTTTTATCGCGCCCGGTGTTCATACCACCAACGATAATTTTCTCGGCCGCACGGAAGAACGGTTCAATCATTTTAAAGGGGTTATCATCAGGCGCGGCGGCCGTATCGGAGGTCACGCTGTCATCCTGCCGGGCAAACAAGTGGGAGCCGATGCCGTGGTTGCGGCGGGATCCGTGGTAACCCGGGATGTACCGCCGAAGATGATTGTTATGGGAGCGCCGGCAAAAGTATGTAAAGCGGTACCGGAGGATCAGTTGCTGGAAAATCAGGGATGGGATTAATGGATATAAACGTTTTAACAATCGTTGGCGCACGACCCCAGTTTGTCAAGGCTTCCGTGGTATCCGCCATCTTGCGGCAGCGCTGCGATGAATATCTCGTGCACACCGGTCAGCACTATGATCACAATATGTCGCAGCTTTTTTTTGATGAAATGAAAATACCACGGCCGGATCTCAATCTCAACATCGGCTCGGGGCCACACGGAGAACAGACCGCCAAAATGCTGATCGGTTTGGAGAAGGTGATGCTCGATGTGCGGCCGGATGTGGTTTTAATCTACGGCGATACCAATTCCACCCTGGCCGGTGCCATTGTCGCCGGAAAATTGAATATACCCGTGGCTCATGTAGAAGCCGGGTTGCGCAGTTTTAACCGGCGTATGCCGGAAGAAATCAACCGGCTCCTGGCAGATCGAATCTCCGACCGGCTTTTTTGTCCGACGCAAACCGCTGTTGACCATTTGCAAAAAGAAGGCATTACGGAAGGCGTTTACCTGACTGGTGATGTCATGTTCGATGCCGCTCTGCATTTTTCGTGTTTGGCCGAAGAAAAAGGGAATGTTCTGCAGTCTCTCGGCCTCGAAGCAAATTCCTATGTCCTTGCCACCTGCCATCGGCCGCAAAACACGGATGATCGCCAGGCATTTACGCAGATCATCGAGGCCATGATCGAGAGCAAAGAAGAAATCGTCTTTCCCGTACATCCGAGAAGTATTGGTTTTATTCAGCTATATCGCCTGGCGGATTCTATTGAAAGAGCGAAAAATATACACCTCATCGATCCGGTCGGTTATCTGGAAATGATTCAACTGGAAAAAAACGCTAAAAAGATTTTAACCGATTCCGGCGGCGTGCAAAAGGAGGCCTATTTTTTCAAGGTTCCCTGCATTACCATGCGCCGGGAAACCGAGTGGATCGAAACCGTAATCGATGGATGGAATATCCTTGCCGGCAGCGATAAGGATAAAATCAAGCAGGCTCTGAACGAGTTCACGCCTGCGGATGTTCAGCGCAATCATTATGGTGACGGCCATGCAAGTGAAAGAATTGTTGACCTGCTCTGCAACGTATAATGTTATTGGTTTCTATGAGATCTTTTGTGAACATTTTTTTTCTGCTCGCATTTTTACTTTTTCTGCCGCTTTTTGCCTTTGTGCTTGAAGGGCAAACGGTTTATGTGCCGCTGAATCATCAGGTCTATGATTTTCTCGATCGCATGGAGATCAAACATGTTTTGCCGGTTGTGCACAATAATACCAAACCAATGACCCGACTGGAAATCGGTGAACAACTCGGCCGCATTCTTTCCTCATCCGGTAAAGCGCTCTCCCGAACCGATCAGGAGCTTTTGCATTATTTTGCTTTTCTCTTTGCTGAAGAGATCAGCACGGACTCGGAAAAATCTGATACCTCCCGCTGGGCAACCCTGCGGCGTCATGCCTGTATAGACCCATGGGCTCCGGATTTGCTCTATAAAAACGGCCGTGATTTCGTTCACCTTTCAGATGGTCCTCTCGATCTATTTATCAATCCGGTCTTTTTGCGGCGCTATCGCTTTTCCGCATCGGATTCGGCGGGATTTACCGGCGAAGCGTCGAATGGTCTGAGCATTTGGGGAACCCTGGGTGACGTTCTTGGGTTTTTTAGCGACGTGCGCGATACAAAGGAATGGGGTGACGGTGACTATCCCGGCGAGATCAACCTTACCCGGCCGGGCCTGGGATTTGTCCGGGGCGGTGGCGACCATCTCTATCACGATGAGACTGTCGCATCAGTTGTTTTTTCTCACAAGTACCTGACCCTGCAGCTCGGCAAGGACGAGAACCGCTGGGGTCCCGGATACAGGGGTCAGTTAACCCTTTCCGATGCCGCGACCTCCTACGATCAGGTAAAATTGCAAATTCGTACCTCCCGAATAAAGTTTACCAGCCTGCTGGCCTGGATGAAACATTATACAGCTGATTTTTTTTACGGTACTCATCAGGAAAAGAGCTTTGCGGCTCACCGGCTCGAGGTCTCTCCCTGGACCTGGTTTGACCTGGGGTTGAGTGAAACGGTTGTGTTTAGCGGCCGGAGATGGGAGATCAGTTATATAACGCCGGTGATGTTTTTTCGCTCCGCAGAGCACTATCACGGTGACCGCGATAATGCTACGATTTCTGTAGATTGGGTTGTCAAAGCTGTCTCGCACATGGCGTTCTACGGAGAATGGTTTATCGACGATCTCAAGACTTCCCGGTTGGGCAGCGATTTTTACGGCAACAAGCACGCCTGGTTGTTTGGCGTTCGCTGGGCAGACCCTTTCGGCCTTGATGACGTCGATTTCGTGGCGGAATACGCCCGCATTCGTCCCTATACCTATAGTCATAAATTTCAGAGCACAAATTACACGCAT
The DNA here is from genome assembly GCA_014728085.1 of Candidatus Zhuqueibacterota bacterium. Taxonomy (GTDB): domain Bacteria; phylum Zhuqueibacterota; class Zhuqueibacteria; order Residuimicrobiales; family Oceaniaggregativiventaceae; genus Oceaniaggregativivens_A. The sequence goes on along the minus strand of WJMF01000016.1, from coordinate 20,247 downwards.
TATAATACACTCCTGGGGCACTGGTCAGGTCCGAATTCAGATGATTTTTTTACCTGTGTAAAGTATCGTTACTCAAAGCGGTTATCGGTTTCTTTTTTTTATGAAAAGAGACGACATGGCCAAAACACCGCATCTTATAATGCCGGTGGCGATGTTGCTTTCCCCCCCACCACCCCGGCGGATGCTCGTTTTTTGGGGGGCAACTTGCAAAGGGGAAACCGGATGGGAGGCACGCTGGAGTACCGATTGTTGCCCGTGGGGTATATGGGTCTGCAATATATGCGAGATTGGAACAACAGGGCCGTCAGCGAGGCAGGGTCATGCCTGCAGCTCTCCTTTTCATTAAATTATTAGCCGGATGGTCAGGATGACGCTTAAAAACCAAATAGGCACTGCTTTTGTCTGGAATCATGCCGCCAGGATCACCGGCTATGCTCTGGATTTGTTGTTGTCGATCATTCTGGCTCGTGGCCTCGGGGCTCATGATTACGGCGTTTGGTCCGAGCTCTATACATTGATATTTTTGTTTTCCATGCTCTGTTCTTTCGGGCTTGATACCTCTGCCAATGTTTTTGTGCCCAAACTGAGCCGGCAAAAACTGTCCGCATATCTCAGGTTTTCGCTTTTCATTTTTATTGCGCTTTCGTTGCTTTCGCTGTTTCTGATGAATGCTTTATCGACGCAATGGAATCTCTGGTTTGATTCTCCTCTTTCCACCTACATCGGTATCGCATCGCTTTACATGGTATTCTTTGCTTTTTCCATATGGATGAATGCCCTGTTGATCAGTTTTTACGATTTGAAATTTTCTTTTATCATCAACGTTGGATTTAAAACCATCGTTAGCGCCGGTGCCTGGCTTTTGTTGTATTCTGGATATGGTATTCGGGAACTGCTTTACCTGATGACGGCAACACTTGCGGCGGTGGTTTGCTTTTTCTCCATTCGGCATGGCTCGCTCCTTTTTGCCAAATCCACCGCCATTGACAGAATGAGAATATGGCGTTTTAATGTTGTTGCCTGGCTGACGAAATTTTTAAACTATCTTTTGGGGCGGTATTCTGATATCTTTATCCTGGGTCTGTTTCAGGTGGTGAATGAGGAAATTGCCTATTTTAATCTTTCTTTTTCTCTTACCATGGCGCTTTTTTACCTGTTTACCGCCGGGTTTGGCGGTGTTTCTTTGACGCTATTTTCAAAAGCGGTTCATGAAGGTAAACTGGAAAGAGTGCAACGCGGCTGGACTATGATCCTGAAGGTGATCATTTTGTTTTGTTTACCCGTTTTTTGTTTTTTTATCCTTCACGCCGATATGATCATGGTTTTACTCTATTCCGATGACTTTATACCGGCGGCATCCTTGTTTCGGGTTTTTGCTCTTTTTTATCTGATCTCCATATTGACAGGCGCAGGCGTCAATTCGGCTGTCCTTTATGCTTTTGAACGGCAAAGCACTGTTTTTCGCTTGCGGGCCATATTCGGCACTTTGAATATACTTTTGGATCTCCTGCTGATACGGTATTGGGGCGTTATGGGGGCTATAGTGGCAACCGGAATTTCTACGGTTGCCATCATCGCCTTTGAACTGATCGCGGTCAGACAGTCTCTCAGCATTCGTTATCCGTTTATATTTTTGCTCAAGATAGTGCTTGCGGTTGGTATTGGATTGCTGCTGATTTCTTTGTTGATTTCAGTGCCCACTCCGTTGCTTTTAATCATCAAGGCATTTGCTTATTTTGGTGTTGTACTCGCCGGCCTGGCTATGTTTAAACCGTTTGACCGGCAGGATTTTGACTTTATTGAAAAAGAGTTGCAATCCATTGCTTTTATGGTCAGGCCTTTTGTAAAATTTCAGGCATAACGTATCAAGAGATGAAGAAATGAATAACAACAGAGAAACTTGCAAAATTTGTTCAAGTCAAAACACCTCAAAGCACTTTGAAAAAAACGGTTATGACATTTACCGGTGTTTTGACTGTGGCGTCATGTTCGCTGCGACGTCGGAGTTTGATCATCATGATATGGATACCATTTTGAATCTTTACGCCAAATCCTATTTCCAGGATGACGCAAAAAACACCCTGGGATATCGCGACTATATTCAGGACAAGAAAGAGGAAAAGGAAAGGATAGCGGCATTTGAATTGGCGGCGATTGAAAAGAGAAAGCCGGACAAAGGCCGTCTGCTGGATATTGGTTGTGCCGCCGGTTTTTTTCTGCATGTGGCACAGGAGCGGGGCTGGCACGTCGCCGGCATCGAACCGGCAGAATACGCAGCCAGATATGGCCGTAACCGCATGGGACTGGACGTAAAAACCGGTACTCTGGAAACAGTGGACCTTCCGAAAAATTACTATGATGTTGTCACCGCCTGGGATGTAATCGAGCATGTGCTGGATCCGCTGCAATTCATGGAACAGGCGCACGGATTGTTGCGCAAGGAGGGCCTCCTGGTACTGGGAACGCCCAACTCGGTCTCGCTGGCCGCTCAATTGAAGCGCCGTGCCTGGGTACATATCCGCCCGCCGGAGCATCTTTTTTATTTTAATCCCAAATCCCTGGGATACCTGTGCCGAAAACATTTTGACGATTATGATATCGTTCAATCCCGTGCCTATTATTCCAGAATCAAACCGACGTTGAAGAATATCAGCAAACGTTTGCTGTTTCGGGTTTTCAACAATTTTTCTTATTTTATCGGATTGGGTGAATATGTTAAAGTGTATGCGAGGAAGTCTTGAAAATTTTATATATCGAGCATGCTGCGGTTTATCCGGAAGAAATGAAAAAATATGATCACCTTGCCGGTCACGCCGGCGCCGAGATCAGACTCGTTAAACCGTCGAACTGGAATGATCCTTACCGGAACGAATCGACAGAACAACGGGAACACCGTTATGAAATTATTTCGGCACCGGTGATGTTCCCGGGTTACCGGCACCGGAGTTTTTTCCTGAAAAAAATTGCGCCGGCTATCCGGCAATTCAAGCCGGATATTATTCATCTTTTTGATGAAGCCAATACGATGTTTGCGTTGCAGGCTTTTATATTAAAGAGGGTTTATTGTCCCGACGCAAAACTCGTTTTTGACAATTTTCAGAATATATTATACGACCGGGTTCCCTATCGGTTTGCTTTTATCTACGACTATGCGGAACAACAGCTGTTCCGCTATGCGGATGCCGCCACGGTGAGATATGAAGGATCACATGAATTTCTCAGACACCGGGGTTACAAAGGTCCGATAAGAATCATTCCCTGGGGAACCGACATCGACTGGTTTCGTCCGCAGAGCCGGCCGAATGGTGAAGACATTTTTACCCTCGGTTATGTGGGCCGCATTGAAGAGGACAAGGGTATATATTTGTTATTACGGGCTTTTGCAGAGCTCAAAGTTTCGTCCCGTTTGATGATCGTGGGCAAGGGTGTTAAAGCGGACATGGAGAAAATGTTTTCTCTTATCGATTCTCTTGGTCTGGCGTCACGGGTTGATTACCGCGGTTATGTGAATCAGAAGGAATTGCCGCAACTTTATGCGCAAATGGATTGTCTGGTGATACCGACGATTACCACGAATCGATGTAAGGAGCAGTTTGGCCGTGTTGTGGTTGAGGCCATGGCCTGCGGGGTAGCGGTAATCGGTTCCCGTTCCGGTGCCATACCCTATTTGATTTCCGACAGCGGAATTGTTTGTCAGGAAAATGACGTTGCGGATCTGGCCGCAAAAATCGGTTATCTGGCGCAAAATCCGCATAAACGCCGGGAGCTCGGCAAAAAAGGACGCCGACGCGTTGAAAGCTGTTATTCCTGGGTGAGCTTTGGGCGGCAATGCCATGAGCTTTACAAGGATCTTTAGGGAGACAAATCATTTCGAACAAGCTCAAAATTTATAAATGTTCTCATAACAATATATTATTTAGAAAAAGGTGAACGAGCCCAATAGATTGCAGTTCATATAACGCATTTAATAATGGGGAAATTTGTTGAAAATACTCATAGATGCAACCGGCATTACAAATAAGTTGGGAGGAGTAGGACGTTATTCTTACCAGTTGCTCCAGGCATTTAGTCGGATCGATTCAGCAAATGAGTATTGGATTTTGTTTCAAAATGAGTTATCCAAAGATCACCCTGTGTGGCAACTTGCGTCGAATAAACTCCATCTAATCCCGACAAAATTACCAGCTATAGGTCCAAAGCGTCAAATTCATTTTGCGCGTTATTATTCAAAGATGGATGTCGAGGTGTTTCATTGTCTAAATAGCTTTTCTCCGCTTTTTCATCGGTATCCTACAGTAATAACCATACATGATATCAAGTACTTAAAATATCCCACCTGGCTAAGCGGTAAATCGCGTATTAAATCCTGGTATTTGAAACGTTCTACTATTATTGGTGCGCGAAAAGCAAAAAGAATAATTGCTGTTTCGAAAAGTACGAAAGAGGATTTGATCCAATTTGTGGGTGTGGATGAAAATAAAATCGATGTAATTTATGAGGCGGCAGAATTTTTTGACGATTCGCTTGCAGAAGAGACATTACCGGATGACTGTGCTTTTACAAAGCCGTATTTGTTTTTTCTAGGGGAGAAACGTCCCCATAAAAACATTGAGGGACTAATACGAGCATTCGCGCTATTTAAAAGAAAATATGACAGATGGAATACGAAATTGGTTATATCAGGCAGGGAGTATTCAAATTATCGCAATTATCTCGCAAAAACCCAGGAATTGTCATTAGAAAAAGATATTTTTTACACCGGCCTGGTACCGGACGACCAGTTAGCATTATTATATTTTAATGCCGAAATATTTATTTTCCCCTCTTTTTATGAAGGGTTTGGCCTTCCGATTCTGGAAGCGATGCAACACGGCACGCCGGTTATCACATCGAATACCAGCTCGATGCCTGAAATTGCGGGGAATGCTGCCTTGCTCATAGACCCTCATAATGAAGAAGAAATTGCTGATGCCATTTTGCGTATTATGAAATCTTCGACATTTGCAAACAAACTCAGGAAAAGAGGATATGAGCGGGTAAAACAATTCTCATGGGAGAAAACGGCACAAGCTACATTGGAAGTATATAAACAATTTGCGATAAACAAATGATAACAGAGCTTTATAGAAAAAAAGCATCATTAATTAATATTTTTTCCTTACCGGTGGTCATGACCCTGGTTATGATAACCCTGAACATAGAGTATGGTATTGTTCTTATTACGACGCTTGGCATTGCTATTTATATATTTTATTTTAAAGTCCAGTGTACATATACTGTGCGATTAATTCTACTATCCGGTTTTTTGTCAAGAGTTGTTCTCATCATGTTGGATCAATCCTTTCATGTGCTACCCTATAACTGGGATGACTATTTTTATAACGGCGTTGCTATAAAGGAAAACATTATTAATCACTATCCATTGTACAATTCTATTCAGGCGTCTCTACAAGTTAAAGTTTTTTCGCTTATCAATGCTTTGATTTACTGGATTGTCGGAAATTATGAAAGTATTATCAGGGTTTTTTGTGCCTTTTGGGGAATTTTAGCAGTAGAACGACTCTATCGTATCACCCAAATTATTGAATTAAAAAGCAGAGAAAGCAATCTTTCAATTCTGATAATAACTTTTTTACCTTCGTTTATTATATTTTCATCCCTCAACATGCGGGACGCATTGATTATATTTTTATCTTTTGACCTCTTGTATCGAGTTGTCTACATGCAAAGATATAATCTGAATTTTAAATTTATTATTCTTTTTTTTGATATTGTTGCTATCTATTTTTTAAGAAAACTAAATATTGTTCTATATCTTTTAATTTTTGCAATATATATTTTAATACAATTTGTTCGTCGCACAAAACACAAATTTTGGTCCATTGCGCTTATTCTGGTGACAATAACAGGGTTATTCATATATTTTCAGGATAGCTCGGTCTTAAATTTTTTCTTATCCTATTCCAACAGAGAAGTTCAGTGGCGTTCAGCCGGCGGTGCGGTTTATTTGCCAAATACAGTATATCATTCATATCTTGATATTATTTTATGGTTACCTGTTCGATTTTTTTATTTTACTTTTGGTCCCATGCCATGGCAGATTGACAACGCCTTTATGCTTATGGCATTCCTGGAATCCGCATTTATCCTGTTTTTTTTATACGGCATGAAAAATTCCATATCAGGATTGTTTCGGGAAAATGGAAACATTATCCTTTTTATATTCATATTTTGCCTCATATCGCTGATGGCAAACGCGGTAATCGATTCAAACTATGGTACGGCGATACGCCATAAATTAAATTATATTCTGCCCCTTATTCCCCTGGCTTCTCCCTATTGGAAAAAGATAAAGGTTTAAATAACTTGATTTATAAAACAACAAATAAAAAGCGTGTATTGCATATCATTACCCGCCTGATCCCCGGGGGCGCGGATGAGAACACGATCTATACGGTAAGCGGTCTGGACAAGAACAGGTTTTTGGTCGATCTTATGGTGGGCGAAGAGTACGATTCCAGTTATGCCGGCCTTCCGGTTGATGCGTTTATGGTGAACAAACAACTGAGCCGCAACATTCATCCGTTGAAAGATGCTCTCGCTTTTATTTCTATTTACAAGTTGATTAAACAAAAGCGGTATGATATTGTTCATACCCATACGGCAAAGGCGGGAATTCTCGGCCGTTTCGCTGCCAGGTGCGCCAATGTACCGGTTATTGTTCACACCCTGCACGGTTCAACCTTTCATTCCCAACTGCATCCGCCGGCTCGGTTCATTTTCAGGCTTTTGGAACGGCTGGGCGAAAAGGTCTCCGCAAAACTGATTACCGTTGGTGATGATCTTCGGGAGAGATACCTGTCGGCAAAAATCGGCAAACCGGAAAAATATATTACCATCAGAAGCGGATTTGATGTGTCAAAATTTGATCTGGATTCATATACCCTTAAAAAGGACAGAGCCAGGCTCAGAAACGAATTGGGTACGCCGGTGCGCCAACCGGTTATCGGTACGGTGGCTCGACTCGAACCGAGGAAAGGACTGGGGTTTTTGATTTCACTTGCAGAACGGTTGGTGCGCTCGAATCACAATGTGCATTTTTACATCGCCGGCGACGGACCCGATTATGCTGCTTTAAAGGAAAAAATTGAATCAAAAAATCTGTCCGACATGATCACATTGCTCGGCTACCGGGACGACGTTGAAAGCGTTTTAGCTTCGATCGATTTGTTCGTTCTTACCTCTCTGTGGGAGGGGTTACCCAGAGTCCTGGTGCAGGCTGCGATGGTGGGCAGACCGATTGTTTGTTTTGATGTGGAAGGCGCAAAAGAAATTGTGTATGACGGATTTAATGGTTACATTGTTCCTATAGGCGATATCGATGCTCTTACCGAAAAAGTGCGGTATTTGCTCGACCAGGAGACGTTGCTGAGAGTAATGGGTGATCGTTCAAAATCCATCGACCCTTCGTCATGGAGTAAGGAGGTCATGATTTCTCAGATCGAAACCCTTTATATGGAAACCGGTTGCGGATAATGGATTTTGCATCTGACCCCGCCAAAGAAATGCCCGGATTTCATTCCATTGTTCGAAGGGGATACAAGACAGGGATACACGCCCGGCCGGACGCGCATAAACTGTATCTTAATTATACTCTAAATACATCATGATACAATTTTTCCAGGATTATTTTTTTATTATTTAATTCTGTTTTGTCGCCTCTTTTTTCTGTTGTAAATATTATTCTTAAGACGTTTTTTGACAGTCTGTTTCCCGGACATTCGGCAATTTTGGTATAGATTTTGAAGCATTCGTATTAATATAGCAACCCGGCATTACACTAAACAGGAAAACAGATGTTGTTCACAGCTGTTTATTTTTTAATAGCACTTGGTTTTTCATTCTCTCTGACACCTCTGGTCCGTAAATTTGCGCAGCAGCATCATATGGTGGCGACAGAAAATCATCGCACCCTGCATCGCGGCAGAGTGCCGAAATTCGGCGGCGCTGCTATTGCCATCGCATTTGCTGCCGGGATCGCTGCTATTTCATTCCTGCAAAACGACTATTTTATGCAAAACATTGCCGCCATCACCAGCCTGCTGTTTTGCAGCCTGGTGATTTTCACCCTCGGCAGTTTCGACGACCGCTTTGATCTTAATTGTAATCTCAAACTTTTGGTGGAACTTTTGGCCGCTTTTGTCGTGGTTTACTTTGGCTGGCGGATGGAAGCTCTGGTCCTGCCGAATTTGATCCGGATCGAGCTGGGGTGGTTGTCCTATCCCGTGAGTATCTTCTGGATCGTCGGACTGGCCAATGCCATCAATCTTATCGATGGGCTCGACGGACTCGCCGGTGGTGTCGTTGTTATGACCGCAATCATCAATATTGCAGTGGCATTGATTTTCCAAAATGTTCTGGCCATCACGCTTGCGGTGATTCTTATCGGAGCGGTTTTGGGATTTTTACGCTATAACCTCAATCCGGCCCGCATTTTTATGGGCGATTCGGGCAGTCTGATGCTCGGGTTCTTAACCGCCTGTATATCGCTGAATGCTGCTTCCGTTACACCGGGTTCGGTTATTCTCGCCGTTCCCGTATTGTTGCTGGCGTTGCCGATCACCGATACGGTTTTGGCCATCATCAGGCGGTTGCGCCGGGGTATTCACCCTTTTCACGCCGATCGCGAGCATATTCACCATCGTCTGGTCAACCTGGGCCTCAGCCAGGCTGGTGCGGCAATGTGCATGGTGGGTCTTTCCTGCTTGCTGGGCATCCTGGCTTTTCTGGTCGCAAAAAGCGTTTATACGGATATAAGACTGCTTTCCCTGTTACCATGATATCCGCAGGATTGCCGCAGGTTTCCAAAGCGATATAAATTATTATTGCATTCATTTGCAAAAGCATCTATTTTGTAACGATATGACTATTCGTCGTCTTGAAATTTTTTACATGGCATTTATCTGCCTGATGTTTTGCCGGGCTCCGTTGTTTTTTGCTGCTTCCGATTCCGGTTTTACAATCGTACAGCAAAATCATAACAGCATGCTGGTCGAATGGACAGCCCCGGAGCTTTCCTGGCAGATGATTCAGGCGGATGCGGATGTTTATGCTTTACCGGTTTTGCCCGGACTTGGATGTTTACAGAATGCAGGTCAGCCGCAGCTTCCCTTTGCCGTTTTTTTACCCGACCTGCCGCCGGGCATGACCGCGTCCGTTACGGTGGTGGATTCACTCGTTCAGGTGCTACCCTGTCAGCGAATCGCACCGGCGCCGGAACTGGATGTCGACGGCGAGGCAGACCTCGTTTATAAAGAAGGGGAGAGTTATTCTCAATCCGGTTTTTATCCCCGCAAGCGCATTTTTTACGAGAGCGCCGGCGGACAGAAACACGTGCACCATCGAATAGCGCTCAATCCATTACGGTACAATCCGGTTCAGGGGAAAATAAACTTTTTACGCTACATCCGGTTCAAAGTTCAGTTTCTACCGTCGCTGCAAAAGGCCGCTCTTGCAAAGCCATCCGCTCGTGATTTTACGACGGTAAAACAAGTCTCATCTTCATTACCACCCTATCCGGCTGTTAAAATATTGATCACAGACTCCCGGGTCTACAGCCTCAGCGGTGCTGACCTGGCAGGCCTGGGTGTGGATATCGGCGCAATTGATCCGCAGACCCTGCAACTCTTCCGCAAGGGGGATGAGCAACCACTGTATACCAGTGCGAAAGAATCCTTTTTACAGGGCAGTGACGAGATTCGTTTCTATGCAGAGAGACGCCGGGGCGACAGCACGTTTTATCATGCCCTCAGCGATACGAATGTATATTGGCTCACCTGGGCAAAGGAGACGGGAAGCCGATATATGCCGATTGATATTGCTCCCGATTCTTCCGCGCCTGAAAACCGGATTTTTGTAAAAGAGCATTTTGAGGAGGACAATCATTACTATGAGGGCGATTCGGACCAGGACATACAAAACAGTGACCCGGTTGCCGGAGAAGGCTGGGTATGGTTTTTCATCAATCGTGGCGGCAGTTTTCGATATTCTTTTTCCCTGCCCCATCTGCATCCGCAAACCGATTCAGCCCGGCTTTTCATTAAACTTCGCGGAACCACGCTTTCTCCCATAACCCCGGATCATCACGTTACTATTCTCTTAAACGGAGAGTTGATCCGCGATTTTACCTTTGAGGATCGCGAAGAGCAACTCGCCGACATTCGGGTCGAAGGTCTGCTCCGCGCAGGTGAAAACAGTCTGGAAATACGCTCATTGAGCGATATCGAGGGCGCGAGATCCCAGTTCTACCTCGATTGGATCGAAATTGTATATCCGCAAACCACGACCGCTGATCAGGGTCTGCTCGCTTTTGCCGATACGGTTTCAAGCTGGTTTGTGGATGGTTTTGCCCATCCCGATATTGTTTTCTGGGATCTTTCGAACGGATTATCTCAAACCCTTGTCGGCGAAAAACACCGGTTGCGTCGGATTGAGGTCAATTCGGGCGGATATAGTGACGGCAATCACGCTATTTTTACCCTCGAGAATGAAAAGCTTTATCACGGAAGCCGCGGACATAATCTGGTCTTGCTGGATCCCGGTAGCGGCGCTGTGTTACGAACGAGAACTTTTGATACCTGGAAATCGGCGGAGAATGCCGATAGCCTGGCATCGTTTTTAAACGCCATAGAGCCCGGCATCATCGTACTTGGCGCGATACGCGATGAAGGGTCAAAAAATCTGAACGAGGCGGTTTACCTCGCTTATGAATCGATAGGAAGCCGCTATATTCGCCGGATAAAAGACCGGGAGTCCTGGTCGATTATCGGTATAAAAGGTGCGCAGCCGGGAAGTGTGGTTGAAACCCTGCGGGCTCAATTTCAGGGACCTGCCATTTCACAGCAGTTGTGGCGTTTTGAGAGCGCCGATCAGGGGTTTGCCGCTCTGTTCAAACCAAAACAGCCGGGACGGTTTGTCATTTTTGATCGTACGGCTATGAAAAAACCACCCCGAATGGTGCTCGAGCAGGGCAGCGATCTGAGAACCAATCTTCAGCACTGCGATTATATTCTTTTAACCCATCCTCTTTTCCGGCCTGCTGCGGAAAACCTGGCGCTGTATCGCAGCCGGCATGATGGCCTGGATGTGCGTGTGGTCTTGATCGACGATGTTTATGATGAATTTAATTTTGGTCTCGCGGATGAAACAGCCATTCGTCACTTTTTACAATTCGCTTGCTCTAACTGGCAATCACCGGCGCCGCGTTATTTGTCGATTTTGGGAGATGCGAGCTGGGATCCCAAAAATCTCTCCGGTCCCAATAGCCGCACCAATTACATTCCTTCTTATGGCAATCCTGTAAGCGATGTGTGGTTTGCACTGTTGGATGGTGAGGAGGATTTGTTGCCGGATCTGGCTGTCGGGCGCATCCCGGCGCAAACGCCGGCACAGGCAGAGGCGTATATTGAGAAATTGCAGGAATATGAACAGTCTCCTTCATCATCCTGGAAAAAGCATTTTACCTTTATCACCGGAGGGTTCAATCGCATTGAACAAACCGCATTTATGCAGCAGGCCGAGCAATTGACAAGCAAATATATTGACACCTCGCCGGTTAACGGTACTGTTACCTTTATCAACAAACAAAGCCAGGGGTATATCGAAGGGGAACATCGTCAGGATATTCTCAATGCCGTCAATAACGGTACCGTCTGGCTCAACTTTACCGGTCATGCAGGCAGCCGTACCTGGGATTTGATGTTTCACGAGCCGGATGTTTACGAGCTCGGCAATGCGCCGCGGTATCCGTTTATCACCAGCATGACCTGTCATACAGGCAGATTTGCCGAACCCCTGCAGGAAAGTTTTGCCGAGATTTTTATCCATTCGCCGCAAAAGGGGGCAATCGCGTTTATGGGCACCTCCGGATGGGGATATTCCTCAGAGGATCACCTTTTTATGGAAGAGCTCTATCCGCTTGTTTTGCAAGACAGCCTCAGAGTTCTGGGGGAAGCGATCACCCGGGCCAAGGCTGAACTGTGGAAACAGTTCGGCAGCACCCGTCACATTCGTAATTCTATTCTTCAATATGCTCTTATCGGGGATCCGGCCACCCGCCTGGAACTGGCGACCCGGCCGGACCCGGCCCTTCGTCCCGGGGCGCTTGTTTTATCCCCTCAGGTCCCCTCAGAAGCGGATTCGTTTTTGACTGTGAAACTGATCTTCGATAATTTTGGCCTGAGAACGGTCGACAGCCTTCACATCAATCTGAAAATTGAACATGAAAAAAGCGGTTATGAAAATACGATACATTTGATATCGCCGCCCCTGGCGACTCGTGATTCTCTTGAGGTAAACATTCCGTTACGGGATCGCGCCGGACTGTTGAAGATCAGCGCCCGGCTCGATCCGCAGGATTTTATCGATGAAGCGGAGGAAGACAATAATTTCCTCTCCAGGCAATTATATGTCTTGTCGAGCCGGCTGCGTATTCTTTCTCCCTTTCGCGATAATTTATTGCCGGCGGAAGCGGCGCAGCTGAGGATATTAAATCCGCAGAGAGCGGATACAGGCAGTCATTTTTACGAGTTCCAGATCGATACCAGTCATTTTTTTTCCAGTCCTCTTCTCAAAAGCTCGGGACCTGTTCCCGCCGGACGACTCTATACCCAATGGACGCCGCCCGCCCTGTTGTCTGATCAACTCTATTTTTGGCGGGTGCGCGATTCCGCGCATCCAAATGCCGTTTCCTGGGCCCGGAGCGTTTTTTATACGGAATCCCGCACTGTATTTGGATGGCGGCAACACCATTACAGCCAGTTTTCCAATAACACTCTGTTTCAGCTTCAGAAAGCCGGAAAGAGCGTATCGCTGCAGCAGGCCCGGGTAGAGATGTACGTGGAATCCGCAGGTTTTACAGATGGCAATTATGCCCGGTTGTTTGTCGGCGAACAGTCGCTTATGGAGGCTTCACGGGGCCACAATGTGGCGGTTATTGATCCCGGCAACGGCATGGTATTGTCGACCCGTACGTTTGATACCTATCAGGATTCTTTGAACGCAAATGAAATGGCGGCGATGATCGAGGCATTGCCCGATTCCTTCATTGTGTTGCTGGCCATTCGGGATGATGGATCGAGGATGATGACCGAACGGGCGTATAGAGCTCTGGAAACGCTGGGCAGTATTCATTGCCGCCAGGTCGGTATGCGCGATTCGTGGGCCCTGATCGGGCGCAAGAATGTGCCGTCCGGCAGCGCGGCAGAGCTTTGGCGGCAATCCGGCAGCGGTACAGCCGTGGTGCGGGATACCCTCTGTCATTTTTATCCAACCGGCCTGATGCGAACCGGCAAAATCGGTCCGACGCGGCAATGGAAAAAGTTGTCCTGGCATGTCGATACCCCGCCCTCCTGTGCTGTGACACTGACTGTCCTGGGCCATCATCGTCAAAAGGGTACTGTGGATACATTGCTGGTGAATAACGTTGCATCTTCGGAACTCGATTTGAGCGGGTTATCTGCCGGGCTTTATCCCTCTCTTTCGCTCGAGATGAATATGAGCACTATTGACGGAAGGTTTACGCCGGTATTGAAATGGTGGCAAATGGAATTTGAACCTGTTCCGGACCTCGCACTCGCTGCGGATGGATTGCGGGTAAAACCCGATAGCGCAATGAGCGGGGAAGAGGTCTTTATAGAGGTAGAGGTTTTCAATATCGGGCAGGCGGATTGTGACAGCGTAACCGTCAGCCTTTCGGCAGAGACACCGGAGAACGGGGTTCAACACATTGCCACGAAACTATTTTCTGGGATAAAGCGGGATCAGTCTGTATCCGTTCAACAAAAATGGCAAACGCCACCGGTTCCGGGGCAATATCAGTTGGTTGCCAGAGCCGATACCGGACGATCCGTTGCGGAAATGTATGACGATAATAATATTGCCCTGACGATGGTCCGCGTTTTACCGGACACAATCAAGCCTGCAATCCGTTTTGCTTTTGATGGTCGTGAAATTCCTGAAGGAGACTGGGTGTCGACGCGTCCTCATATTCAGATCAAGATTTTCGATAACCACAATACGACCTACAGCGATACCAGTAATATTCATGTGTTTCTGGATCAACATCGAATTAATTTTTCAGATTCGGAGCGGCTTTTTCTGTCGCCACCGAGCAGTGCGAGTATGAATGCTTTGGTGGAATATTATCCGCAATTGACCGCCGGTAATCACAGTCTCGGTGTTCTGGTACAGGACGGTGGCAAGAATCAGGCTGATGCGGTGGCCTATTTCAAGGTTACGGATGAATTAAAGTTTCTTAACCTTATGAATTATCCAAACCCGGTATTTGAAGAGACGGATTTTACATTTGAGCTGACCCGGCCCGCACAGGTCAGTATAAAGATATACACTGTTGCGGGAAAGCTTTTGAGCATTTTACAACCGCAATATTGTCCGGTCGGATTTAATCACTTTCACTGGGATGCGAAGGATCAGGAAGGTGACGAGCTCGCCAATGGTGTTTATCTCTATAAGGCAATTGCCCGGGGAGAGAACGACAACGCAGAGGAGATCGGGAGATTGCTTATTATGCGATAATGCCCTGCCGATTTGTCATTGTGTTTTATAAGAGATATTTGTAAATTATTAATCTTTTAATTCGGCTTAAAAGGAGAAGCGGGTGGCTGGTAAACGCATCGATGCTTTTTTTGATAAAAGTATCCTTTATTTGATCTATCTCTTTATCTTTTTTTCTCTTTTTACCATCGCCGGAACCCAGGCTACCCTGGCTCTGATTGTCGTGATATGGGGTGTTCGAATGCTCTATGAACGGCACTGGACGGTCTTGCGCACGCCTCTGGATAGAGCCTTTTTGTTCTTTGTACTGGCCTGTGTCCTGGCGACTCTGTTTTCTCCGCGTCCGCTTGAGAGTTTGTATAATTTAAAAAATTTATTATTGTTATCCGTTGTCTACATCATTGCCTCGAATTTAAGACAAAGCAGACATATTGATGTGGCGATGAATATTTTTATCTTTACCGCCACGCTTATGGCAGCCATCGGTATCCTTACGACGGATTTGATGGGAGGATACCGGGTCATGTCGTTCCAATCCACCACCATGACCTGGGGGGCCATGTCGACGATTTTTAGTCTCATTACCCTGGCTCTTTTTCTTTTTGGCCGCCGCGATAAAATGCGCTGGCTCTATATGGGCTGTTTTGTTGTTCAGCTCGTCAGTATGCTCTTTTCCTATGTGCGCGGTTCCTGGTTGGGGTTTATGGCGGGAATCTTTATTATGGTGATGATTAAGAGCAAAAAGCTCATCGCCGTGGTTTTGCTGCTGCTTGTCGTGCTTTTCCTTTTGGCTCCGGCACCGGTACAAAATCGAATTCTCAGCATTACCGACATGAGTGTGGGCTCTACCCAGGTACGATTTACGCAGTGGAAAAATTCAATTGATATTTTTCTCGATCATCCGATCACGGGTGTGGGATGGATTGATCTGAGCGAAATACACAAAACCTATGCCCCTGAAGGGGCGGATTTGAGTCATCAGGCCTACAATATCGGTCATTTTCATAACAATTATGTGATGTTTTATGTTTGTCTCGGCGGATTGGGGTTTATCGCCGCTCTTTATCTGATTTTCAGGTTGTTAAAGACCGAATACAGGATTTACCGGCAACTCGGAAGCGGAAGCGACACTAAGCAGGCCTGGGTTATCGGCAGTTTGGCGGCCATGACCGGTTTTTGGGTGAATGGCTTTTTTGACTGGACCTTTGGTGATGCAGAGCCGGTGACACTGTTGTGGTTTTCTGTCGGTTTGGTCCTGGCGATAAAAAATCACATAGACAGGGATCGTCAAGCCGGCAGACCCTGAACATTGATCCGTCTTCTGCGCCTTGTTTATATGGGGTAATCCGTCCGCATTGCGGTCTTTTAACCCAAAAAATAAAGCCGGGCGACTGATCAAATTTGTTAACAGACAGGAGCGGTAAACAGAAATCAAATTACCGGTTGGTCATTATCATTGCGAATATTATATTTATCACAATACTATCCTCCTGAAATAGGAGCAACCCAGACCCGGGCATTTGAAATGGCGAGCAATCTGGTGCGTCTGGGTCATTCGGTCACCATGATCACCGAATTCCCCAATCATCCGCTGGGTGAGATTCCGCCGCATTATCGCGGAAAAATTTATCAACGCACAACAGAATCAGGTATAGATTTGCTGCGAATGTGGGTGTTTGCGCGAAAAAAAAAGAATTTTGTCACCCGCATGCTCTTTTATCTGAGTTTTATGGTCATGTCTTTTATCGGCGGTTGTTTATTGCGGCGGCGCTACGATATCGTCTATGCAACCTCGCCGCCTCTCTTCGTCGCTGTCTCCGGTTATGCCCTCGCTCGTTTGAAACGCAGCCGTTTTGTCATGGAGGTGCGGGATTTGTGGCCCGAATCGGCAATCGTATTGGGCGAATTGCGGAATCCGCGTTTTATTCGATGGTCTGAGCAGTTGGAACGATTTTTATATAACCATGCCCGCTGTGTGGTGACGGTGACCCGCGGTATTTACCAGTACCTTGGCGAGCGCGGTTATACGGCGGAAAAAGTAAAGTTTATTCCGAATGGTGCCAACACGGACACGTACAAACCGGCTGAAAAAGACAGAGCCCTGTTGACCTCTCTCGGTATCGATCCTGATAAATTTATCATCATTTATACGGGATTGCTCGGTTTGATTCATGGAATGGAGTTTGTGCTTTATGCGGCCAGGCGATTAAAGGCGGATGCGGATATATTTTTTCTTTTTGTCGGGGATGGCGTGTTAAAAGAAAAAATGATACAAACCGCAGCAGAGCTCGGCCTTGACAATATCAAGTTTCTCGAGGCACAGCCGGAAAAGGCATTACCCGGTTTCATTCAGAGCAGCGACGCGGGTCTGGTGACAACTCGAAAAATCGACCTGTGTAAAGGAACGCTTCCGGTTAAGATGTTTACCTATATGGCCTGTGCAAAACCGATATTACTCTGCGTTGAGGGTGAAGCGCGTGAGCTGGTCGAAGAAAGCCGCGTTGGCCTGAACGTTGAACCCGAGAATACGGATGAATTAATCGAGGCGATCAAGACCCTGAAATCCAATTCAGTTCTGGCTGACGAAATGGGTAAAAGGGGACGTCTTTTTGTTGAAAGACATTTTTCCAGACGAGCTCTTGCCAAAGAGCTTGAAACGGTCTTGCAACGTGTACAATGACAGAATGGGAATTGGGATGCGATATTTACCCTATATTTTTGTTTTTACGCAAACGCTGGTTTTATGTGTACTTTGTGTACCGATCCTCATAAAGCTTGCGTTCCGCTTTGGTGTGCTGGATAAACCGGGTCATCGAAAAGTTCATCAGCGCCCAAAACCGCTATTGGGCGGAATGGCGATTTTCTCCAGCTTTTTTTGGGTCGTTGTGATCGACCTGGTGCTTTTTTTCGCACTTTATCAATCGACTCTGTTTCACTCGGTTTTCCCTCAGCTCGTCGGTAAAGCGGCTATGGTCTACGAAACCCTGTTCAAGCTGAGCGTCATTTTGACCGGTGGCGCTTTGGTCCATATACTTGGGCTCGGAGACGATATTTTTTCGGAGAAACTGTCTTATAAATTTAAATTTATAATACAGTTTTGTATTGCTCTGGGCGTAGCGGTTTTTGGTATTCGAACTGATTTTATGCCCGGCCAATGGCTCGATATCGTGATTACGACGGTATGGATTATGGGCATTACAAACGGCTTTAATCTATTGGATAACCTGGACGGCCTCACCGCCGGCATTTCTTTGATTGCAGCATTGATTTTTTTCGGTGTGGCGATATTGCAGGGACAGGTATTTTTCGCCTTTATGCTGGCGGCACTGGCGGGGTCTTCTCTTGGTTTTTTGTTGTTCAATTTTCACCCGGCAAAGCTTTTTATGGGCGATAGTGGTAGTCTGTTTCTGGGATATATATTCGCCGCATTAACCGTTATGGGTTCCTATGTGGTTCCGGACAGCCCGACCCTGATTCCGGTGGTGATGCCGTTGTTGATTCTCAGCCTGCCGCTTTACGACACTTTTTCGGTCATGTTTATTCGCTGGCGCGAGGGCAGGCCGTTATTCGAGGGCGATAAACGACATTTTTCGCACCGGTTGCTGGCTTTGGGAATGGGTCACAGGGGAACGGTTATCTTTATTTATCTGGTCTGTTTTGTCGTCGGCATATCGGCAATCTTGTTGCCCTATGTTTCTGTCGCCGGCAGTATACTGTTGTTGTTACAGGCTGTTATTGTCTATACGTTGATTACAATACTCATTGCAGTTGCTAAAAATCGGGATCAGGATTAACGGATTAAACAGAGGAGGCACACTTGAAAGCATTGATCACAGGGGGCGCCGGTTTTATCGGATCGCATTTGGCGGATAAACTGTTGTCACAAGGGGATGAAGTATATGTTATCGATGACCTGTCGACCGGCAGGTTGGAAAATGTCGCACACCTGCGTCAAAATTCCCGGTTTCATCTGGCCGTCGAATCGATTCTAAATGAAACGGTAATGGATCGCCTGGTGAGCGAATGCGACGTGATTTATCATCTTGCGGCTGCTGTGGGTGTCGAACTGATCGTTAAAAGTCCGGTTGAAACCATTCAGCGCAATATTTTGGGCACGGATGTGGTGCTGCGGCTTGCCGCCAGATATCTGCGCCGGGTTTTGATTACCTCAACATCGGAAATTTACGGCAAGAGTGAAGCGGTTCCCTTTCGGGAAGAGGATGACCGCGTATTGGGACCGACGACAAAAGGGCGCTGGAGTTATTCAGATTCAAAAGCGATCGATGAATTTTTGGCGCTTGCATTCTATAAAGAAAAAAATCTGCAGACAATAATTGTCAGGCTTTTTAATACCGTCGGACCGCGCCAAACCGGCCGCTATGGCATGGTGATCCCCCGATTTGTGGAACAGGCTCTAAAAAGTCAGCCCTTGACCGTTTATGGCGACGGCCGGCAAATCCGGTGCTTTACCTATGTAGAGGATGTCGTTCAGGCCATCGCTAAGCTGATGAAAACGGATGCCGCTGTGGGGGAGGTCTTTAATATCGGTAATGACCAGGGCATTTCCATAGAGGAGCTGGCGCAAAAAATTATCTCTTTTACCGAATCATCCTCTGTCATCGAGCGCATTCCCTATGATCAGGCGTATGAGCAGGGTTTTGAAGACATGAAGATTCGGGTACCCGATCTGGGCAAAGCAAAGCAAGCGATCAGCTATAGACCCCGTTTTCAGCTGGATGATATATTAAAACGCGTAATCGAACATTTTCGCGAAAATGAAGCTGTTTAGTGTGGAATGAATGTGGATAAGTTGTGCAAAAACCAGCATTCATTGTTTTGCTGATTTTCCCAGATCCATAAAACGCGGTTTATGAATTTCCGGTTAAGAAGGGATTGAAAAACCGAAACTTGCGCTGTTCGTTTAAGGTATTGAAATATATGAGTTTGGGCATTCGCTTTTTGGTTTACTGTTAAGCCCGGATTAAGCGGGATTGCAGACCTGGTTATTTTTAATAGAGTTAACCGGAAACGGTAAATAACAGATAAAAAAAACGATTGACAACAATGTGGATAAGTTGGGGATTTCTGCAGAATGGTAATATATCGCCCGTTATGAGCGATCTTTAGCATTGATTTTCTGCATAAATTTTCGTATTTACAATCGGACGGTTGAAGAACATTCATTTTTGACAGAGGCCCCTGCTTGAGGAATTGTTGATGAAGTCATCCGATACCTTTTTTTTGTTTTTATTTTTCATCGCTCTGATGCTGTTGATTGCCCTTTCGGAGTTGTCCCGCAGGCGGTGGAATTGGGCACCGGAGCGATCGCGAAAACTGGTACACATGGCTACCGGAATTTTCGTCGCCTTTACCCCCTTCCTGTTGAATTCGATGTGGCCAATGGTTATTCTCGGAATTGCTTTTGCCATCATCAATTATCTGGCCATACGCTATCAACTTTTCAAGAGTATGCACCATACCGGACGCCTGACCTTTGGGACGGTTTTTTACCCGTTTTCTTTTGTTGTTCTCGTGCTTTGGCTGTGGAACGATTATAAGGTAATACTGGTCACCGCGATGCTGATTATGGCTATTGCCGACGCGATGGCGGCGGTTGTCGGCAATCGCGCCAAAAAACCCATTCCCCTGGGGGCGGGACTGGAGAAAAAATCT
>WJMF01000108.1 GCA_014728085.1 Candidatus Zhuqueibacterota bacterium | reverse complement strand
GGGTGCGCCAGGCGAAGCCTGGGATATCTTGTAGACTGAAAGGAGTCTACCTTGACAATTGCCTGTTTATCATGTAGTCGATTAAGCGCAGATCGGGGTAACCCGGCCTGCGAAGCCTTATGAGACGAAAGTGCGAGCCGTAACGCAAGTGAACCTGATTCGGCCTCGTTACGCCAAGTCGAAAGTCGGCCAGTGTCCCCGAGATCCTAAAGCCTGCCACCTGTGAGGAAGTAACAGGCACGTACACTCACAGGGCTTTCCGGGGTGGTTGAGGACGGCGCGTACTGAAAGATATTCCAGGAACCTGGGAGGCCCCGCGATGTGCCGAAAGTTTGGCAACGCTCCTCGGGAAACCATAAGCGGCAGAGCGGCATCGACGGGGATTCGGAAAAGCCCATAGCCGTGATAAAGTTCCGTAACGGGAATGGAGCGAAGGGGCTTTGCTGTAAACGTGATTTTACCGTAAATGGATGGAGATACGCTTGCCCGGAAGGGCCGCTACGTGAACTTAATTCTCCAGACTGGGGCGAATTCTTTACCATAAGGTCAAATCCTTTGGTGAAAGTTTACAGTGAGAGCCGGATGCGGGAAAACCGCACGTCCGGTTTGACGAGGGGAAAGGCGGATGCAAATGATGCATCCCCTTTCCTACTCTACCGGTTTTGTATATTTAAGAGACCTCTAAAAAAAGTACTATAAATACTTTTGATACAGCCCCAACTTTGGCCTGCTGATATGATCTAATCGGGGTTTGGGTTGGGTTCGGTGCATTCAAACATTTTTGATATCCGGCTTCTGACCTCTCTGCTTTCCTGGTGTCTCTGTGTTTTTATGCGATTATAGGGCTGCTTAACGATCTGGCTAACCTGCCGCAGGTTGCGATGTACAGAACTGAAAAATTCAATAATTGTGATGCGAAATTTTAAACATAAAAATACCGCATAATCCCTGTGGTCAGGGTAAGCCATGCGTTATGCCAGCTCAAAAAAATAGCACAAATTTTATTGGACCGCTTGTTTTATCACGTCCACCAACCAATTATTTATGCTTTTTCCGGATCTACTCGCTTGAACAAAGAGCTTATGATGTAGCTCTGTGGGAACTCGCAAAACAAATTTTCCTGAAAACGGCTTGTCGGGCTTTTCACCGCGTTCCCGGCAAAACGCCAAATAGTCATCGATCGATTCTCGAAACGCTTTCTCAATTTCATCTACAGAGGTCCCCTGAAAAGTTATAACGTCCTTTGTATCGATGATTTCACCATGGAAAATTTTGGCTTCATCATCATACTCAACTCGACCAGTATATCCTTTATATTTCAACATTATTGATACCTGCCTCCAATAAAAAACGTCTTACAGATTTTATAGCTCCTTTATCGGTTATTTTTGATGGATGGGGTCTATGAAAAACCGCTCTAATTCCATTCAGGTAAATTCTGACTCTGGAGCCAAACCCTTCTGAAATTTCCCCACCAAGTGCTCGAATGAGTGACTCGATATCTTTCCACTCGATATTCGCTCGAACAGGATTTTGGAATAGGGTAGATAAGGTCGATTGCTGTTTGCTGTTGAGCTTTACCATAGTATCAAAATATAGTATTATCGAATAAAATGCAAGTTAAATTAAGAAAATATGCATGAGGCATAACCCAGTGTTCATCCCTCGAGTCGCGTTAGGACGGCATATTTTTAGCCATCCGTCGGCATTTACGTATTCAGAGTCCCTTTCGGGACGGTCTGCCCAATCCCGGGGGTTTGTACACTGAGGTACACCGCATGTACAAGGGGGTACACATAACTTTTTCAGGTGTACTGTCATATAATTGTTACGAGGTGTAACTATATTAAAAACAATCCTTATTTTTTAAATCAAACCGGGTTTCAATTTTGGCATTGGATTTGCACATTGAAAAACGGAAAGCAGAAGACATTTATTCACACCACAGGGGGACAGATAGAGCCACGCATTTTGCGTCGGTTAAAATAGAGGGCAGTTGCAGGACGAGGGTTAACAAAACGAATTTGGTGGGGACGAGAACGAAGAAAATGTGGGCATGGGTCAAGTTTTTGAGGTCGTGTAATTGCTTTTTTGGGCCGGGATTGTATCAATAGCAGCGATCCTTTGATTCGCGATTCAAATCGGCCGGTTGATTCGAACTCTATTTTACAGAGCGCAAGGTGCATCTGCACAGATGTCGCCTCTCTTATCGGTTAAACCCACATCTCTTTTATCCTCGCCCTTGGTAAAAAACCACTTTAATCCTCAAAATTTATGTCAGTAAAGTGATGATGTGTTGCGTTAGGTTAAACCAGGTCATAACACAGCGCTTCAATAGCATGCTTGATGACAAGAGCCAACAGACGATGAAATGAAAAAATGACATGAGATTTTAAACCGACATATCACCCTTTGTAACGGCATCCTTAAAGACTAAAAAATCATTTGAAAATAGATAGCGAACCAGAACCCGGTTAAAAACATTCAACTGGACCCGTAAAACCGTCCATGTTTGGCGGAGGAGGTGGTTGAAAAAGTTGCATAGTATTACAACTGGTAACCCATGTAAACCCAACAACAGAAGGAGAACCATTATGAATGCATTAACAACGATCAAAAATTTCGTCAAACGCGATGAAGGTCAGACACTTTCAGAGTATGCCTTGATTCTCATCTTGATAGCTGTAGTCGCCATTGTTGCGGTTACTTTTTTAGGTGGTCAGATTACGGCTGTACTGAATCAGATTGCGAACGCACTGTAGGGCATGCGGTTTATCGTTTCAGTGTATGACGTTCACCTGACAGTATGGTGAATCCTTTAAAGCATTGAGGGCTAATAAACGTACGCGACGAGGTGGTTCGGCGTTTTTTGAGGCAATGTTTGTTCACGATTGCTCGAATCTGTGTCCAGGATATGGATTTTAGAAAACGCCGGCAGAGGTTTTCCTGAGGGACGGATATTAGCCCTCGTTTCTTTACCATCAAAACAATTACGAGTCATCATGGATGATTTGAAAATTAAATATCTGGTTTGTGCAATCATCATTCTCATTGCCGCTTATATAGATATTCGGGACAGGCGTATTCCCAATACCCTGACTCTGCCTCTGATCGTCTTTGGCTTTTTGATCAATTTATTGATTCAGGGCAGTTCCGGACTTTATTATTCGTTTCTGGGATTCCTGTTGGCCGGGTTACCTTTTCTCATGCTCTACAGCGTTGGCGCAATGGGTGGAGGCGACGTCAAATTGATGATGGGGGTAGGAGCGGTTTTACAGTTTCAGTACACGCCATCCATGCTTTTTTACACGTTTGTTTTTGGCGGCCTTGTTGCCGTGGTTATGATCATTAAATGTCATATTCAGCAGAAACAGGAACATGGTAAAATGCAAAAATATGGAATTAATCCGTTCAAACAAACCATACCCTATGGTGTTGCGATTGCAATGGGCGGCATTGTAACCATTTTGCGCGTGATATAATCCCGAGGATTATTATGCTTGAAAAATTAAAATTCTTCAATGATCAAAAGGGACAATCTCTCGTCGAATTTGCACTGGTTGTACCGGTTTTCGTTATCATACTTTTCGGAGTGATCGAGTTTGCCCGTATGTTTGAGACCATGAATGTGGTCACCAGTGCTGCCCGCGAAGGCGTAAGGGTGGCAGCGGTTACCGCACCTGATGGTTCACGTGTTCACAATGCTGCTACGAGCGTCCTCAATGCCGGTGGTGTCAGCGGCACGCCGAGTATCACAATCGGTGGTCCGGGCTCCGGCAATATGGTGACGGTAACGGTCAGCGTTAATTATACACCGCTTACCGGTTCCATTATTCCTGGTTTGAGATCAATGCAGATTACGCGGAGTGCGGTTATGCGATGGGAAAGTTAAGTATCGGAGTACTGAATGAATATATTAAAACCAAAATTTATCGTGCCGATCGCTATTATTGCCGGTTTATTGGCCACCCTGATTGTCTATCGCTACCTGCAGCAAAAGAAACAGCAAGCGGAAGAAAATACCGTTGAAATGATGGAAATTACTGTCGCCAGGATGGACTTGCCGATCGGCAGAGTAATCGGTGAAAATGAAATAAAAATGGTGGAATGGCCCAAAGACAATCTGCCCCTGGGTGCCTTTTATAATCAGGCGGATATTATGAACCGGGTCCTGAAAAGCGAGATTTTTGAGGGAGAGCCAATCCTTGAATCCAAACTCGCTCCGGTAGGGTCGCTGGGAGGTCTTTCCAGTCTGATTCCTCCCGGAATGCGGGCATTGACCGTCCAGGTCAATGACTACAGCGGTGTCGGTGGATTCATACTTCCCAATACCCGTGTGGACGTTCTCATAACCGTTTCAACCCGGGATCGCGAAGACGCTCGCGCCAAAGTTATTCTGGAGAATATCAAGGTGCTCGCTACGGACCAGACATTTATCCGTAAGGGTGACGATCCAAAGCTCATGCAGACTGTAACGCTGCTCGTCACTCCGGAGGAAGCTGAAAAGCTGGCATTGGCCAATGAAGAGGGCAATTTACAGCTTAGCCTGAGAAATAATGCTGATTCCGAGATCAAAGACACCCACGGGGCCAGATTAAAAGAACTGATTACCAGACCCAGGCGGTACCGCTCTTATACACCCCCCCGAACAAAGTCAACGACGGTTGTCGAAAAACCGCGTGAACGTACCGTTGAGGTGATTCGCTCCAATGAACGAAGCAAAGTCATATTTGAAGAAGAAAAATAAGTCTTATCCACAGGTGGGAGAAGGATTCTATGAAAATGAACCGTAATATATTTTGTTTTTTCTTCATCGTAGCGCTGCTGTTCACCGGTTGCGTCACCTTATATGCGAATGAAGATACTGTGGTTGATCTGTCTGTTTTTATCGGTCAATCGAAGGTACTGGATTTTTCATTACCTGTGAAACGGATTTCCATCGCCGATCCGGAAATCGCCGATGCGACGGTGACCTCTCCGTCACAGCTGGTGGTAAACGGCAAAACGATCGGCGTCACCAGCCTGATCGTCTGGTCGGAAAACGAGGATTATACCCAATATAAAATCATGGTAAAAAACGAGGCGTCTCCCAAACAGATTTCCCTCAAGGTGCGTTTTATCGAAATCAACAAAACTGCCCTGAAAGAGATCGGCACCGATTTTTTGGTAAAAAATCTTGGCGGCGGAACCACGGTCGATGTCGGCAGTTTCGGTGGCAAGGTCAATGCACCGGGCGATCCTCTCATGTTTGGCAATACCGTTGATCTCTTTTTTTCCATTCCCTCAAAAGATTTATCTGCGATTTTCAAAGCATTACAGGAAAAAAATTTATTAACCGTGCTTGCCTCTCCCAACCTGACTGCAATTAACGGAGCAGAAGCGAGCTTTCTCGCTGGTGGAGAGTTTCCCATACCCATCGTCTCGGGCGCAGCCGGTATGCAGACCGTTACCATTCAATTCAAGGAATTCGGAATACGTCTTAATTTCGTACCCACGGTGATGAACCACGAGTTGGTAAATATCAAGGTAGGTGCTGAAGTGAGCAATCTTGATTTTGACAACGGTGTTACCCTGTCCGGCTTTCGGGTACCCTCTCTGACGACCCGAAAAACACAGACCGTGGTTGAACTAAAACAGGGACAATATCTTGTTCTCGGCGGATTGCTCTCTTCGGAAATGTCCCAGACGGTCTCAAGAATACCGGTTCTTGGTCATATTCCGGTGCTGGGATATCTGTTCAGCAGCCGTCGTTACCAAAACAAGGAAACGGAACTTTTAATTTCCATTTCTCCCCGGATTATTAAAGCCACTTATGTGGATCCGGTTTCCACTCGGCAGAGTGAACTGGATGAAACGAATAAAAACCCTGATGACGACTAGACCCGTTTATTATTCAGGTTTATCGTTTGATCGGAACGAGGCATTTAATCATCATTAAATATCAAGGCAGGTGATGTTCAATGTTCACTGGATTGTTAAAATCAAGGCGCGGCAGCATGCTCGTTTTTGCCGCTATTTCACTTACTGCTATGCTGATTTTTACCTCTTTCGCAGTGGATGTCAGCTGTATTCTGACTGCCCGCAATCAGCTGCAAACCTCTGTTGATGCGGCGGCTCTGGCCGGAGCTTCCGGATTACTGGAAAGCTATTCCGAAGCAGAAAGACGGGCGGTGACCTTTGCTTCTCTGAACCGGGTGATGGATCAGCCGGTTCAGTTGAGCAGCAGTAATGACGATGGTGGCGGTGATATCACTTTTCCGCAATCCAATCAGGTGCGGGTGCAAGCCGGACATGATGTCAATCTGTATTTCGCCCCTCTGATGGGGCTGCAGTCCGTTCACATCACTGCGGAGGCAACGGCTGAGATCAATAGAATTGTAGCCACTTCCGGCATGCGGCCATGGGGAGTTCCGGATTTCGGCTGGACAGTGGGAACGCCGGTGGTGATCAAGGCCGGAAAAACGGGCGCGCCGGCAACCAATCCAAGTTTTTTCTATCCAATCGATTTTCCTCCCATGAACCGGGGGAAACCTGTCCGCGGTGCTTCTGCTTATGAAGATAACATCATGTATGGTACCCGTTTCACGGTCAAAATCGGCGATCAAATACAGGTTGAACCGGGAAATATGACAGGTCCGACAAAAAAAGGGGTTGACTATTTGATTGATTTGGATCCCAATGCATACTGGAATGGCCATGAAGTGGTGGGTTCAAATTATCCGGGGTTTTCCAGTCCGCGAATCATTAAGATACCACTTTACGACCCTGACAATCCGCCTGATTCGGGTCGTAAATTTATTGATTGTATCGGTCTGGGTGCCTTTTTCGTACAGGCTATGACCGGTAAGGATGTGGTCGGCATTTTTCTTCGCACAATAACCGATGGGCAGACAGGTAACGGATATTCCTATTTGCGTGGCGTTAAACTGATCAATTAAAAGAGATTGTGAATTACATTATGGATGCTGTTTTCAAGATATTGGTGGTCGATCTGGATGATGCTTCCAGGAGCGGGTTTAAAACCATTTTGCAGAAAATCCCCGGCATTAAACTGACTTTTGAAACCAAGGAATTGAACAAGGTTTATACCGTGGTTCAAAAGGATCAGCCTCATATTATTTTGCTGAATTTACAGCCCAACGTTGAAGAAGCGCTCAAATTTTCCGAGAAAATATCGAATAACTTTCCGGATATCAAAATTTTCGCTACGGCGCGCAATGCCCGTTCCGATCTTATTATCCGTGCCATGCGTGCAGGTGCCCGTGAGTTTATTATGCAGCCGATCAACAAGGAAGAATTGATCTCAGCGGTCAAGTCGGAGATCAGGATCAAACGCTATACGCAAAAAGCGCGGCCGGCGCATGGCATCGTTTATTCTTTTATGGGTGTCAAGGGCGGGGTCGGCTCTACCACAACGGCTGCCAATATGGCTGCTATGCTTGCCCGTAAGGCAAAGAAAGATATCATTCTCGTTGATTTGAATCTGCAGTTGGGCAATGCTGCTCTATATTTTGACATTAAATCCAAATATTCGATTCTCGATGTCATAAAAAATATGGAGGATCTGGACCTTGCCCTCTTAAAGGAGAGCTTGCCCAAACATGAGAGCGGTGTACGGCTTTTGTCTCCGCCGCTGCGAATAGAAGAAGCTGAGATGATCAAAGCGGGTCATATCGAAGATATCCTTGCCCTGCTGCGAAACATCTTTGATTATATTGTTGTCGACACCCATAATCGTTTCGATGATATGACGTTAAAGGTATTGGACGAATCCGATCAAATTCTACTGCTTTCCTGTCTTGATGTGCCAACGATTTTTAACACGCAAAAGTGCCTGGATCTCTTCACAAAATTGGGATATAATCAGGATAAGGTTCTGTTGGTGTTAAACCGTTATTTTTTAAACACGGATATCGATGCAAATGCAATGGAAGAACTGATTCATTATCCGGTTTTTCAGCGGCTGCCGCTTTATGACCATAAAAACTGCATGGATGCGGTCAATCGCGGCATTCCCTTTACCCTGCTATCGCCAAATTGTAAATATAGTAGCCGGATCGAACAGTTGATCGAAAGGCTCAAAGTCGATCTGAGTGAAGACAAAAATAATGGAAAAACGCAAAACAAACGCTTTCTGCAAAAGATATTGGGTTAAAATCAGATTATGGCTTTACTAAAACGATTACAAACGGATAATCCAGCGGATTCTCTTGAATCCCCGGCAAAGACAAGTCTTGCTTCCCTTGCCACTCCTGCGTCGAAATCGAATAACGGTGGTACGACGGCTTTGGCCTATTTTGAGCTCAAAGAACAAATACACCGTCGCCTGATCGACAAGCTCGATCTGACCAAAATCGATTCGATTCCCAAATCCCAGCTTAAAACACAGGTGCGGGATGTTGTGGAGAGTCTGTTCGACAGTGAAACGTTGCATAGCGATTATAACCGGGAGCAACTGACGGAAGAAATTCTTAATGAAGTTTTCGGTCTGGGTCCGCTGGAACCCCTGCTCAACGACGGATCGATTTCTGATATTTTGGTAAACTCTCACAAGCAAGTCTATGTTGAGCGCAACGGTAAACTGGAATTGACCAATACCGTTTTTAAAGACGAAGATCATCTGATGAATATCATCGACCGCATCGTTTCCCGTGTCGGACGCCGGGTGGATGAATCGAGTCCGATGGTCGATGCGCGGTTAATGGACGGTTCCCGTTTTAATGCCATCATACCGCCGTTGGCTATAGATGGCGCCAGCGCCTCTATCCGTAAATTCGGCACCTATAAAATGGTTATGGATGACCTGATAAATTTTAAAAGCATCACCCTGGTCATTGCCAAACTTTTGGAGGGATGCGTCAAGGGGCGGTTGAATGTCCTGGTGTCGGGAGGGACCGGTTCCGGTAAAACCACGCTGTTGAATATTCTTTCCGGTTATATTCCCACTGACGAGCGCATTATTACGGTGGAAGATGCTGCTGAATTGCAGCTTAAACAGGAACACGTTGTACGCCTGGAGACCCGTCCTCCCAACCTGGAAGGTCGTGGCGTGGTGAGTATCCGCGATTTGGTGCGCAATGCACTTCGCATGCGTCCTGATCGCATTGTTGTCGGCGAGTGTCGCGGAGCCGAAGCCCTCGATATGTTACAGGCTATGAATACCGGTCACGATGGCTCCTTGACCACGCTGCACGCCAATTCGCCGCGTGATGCGTTACGCCGGCTTGAAACCATGATTTTGATGGCCGGTACTTCTTTACCCAACCGCGCCATGCGGGAACAGATCAGCTCGGCGATCCATGTGATCATTCAGGCGGCCCGTTTGAGCGACGGCAGCCGAAAAGTGATTTGTGTCTCCGAAATTACCGGCATGGAGGGAGAAACGATAACCCTTCAGGACCTCTTTGTTTTTGAAAAAATGGGATTGACCGCGAGCGGCAAAGTACGGGGGGGCTTTCGCACCACCGGCATCCGGCCAAAATTCGCTGAACAACTGGAAGCAGCGGGAATCGATCTGCCCACCGACATTTTTGAACAGAGTTTTGAACCTTGCTGGACTGAGGAAGACGAAAAATGAATTCACTCTCGATTTTGGTACTTATATTTTTTTCAGTCACTCTCTTTGTTATGCTTATCATGTGGATATTGTACAAGCGCATCTACAGTGTAGAATATCAGGCCAGGAAACGGTTGGAGGATTTTAGCAAGGAAAAGAAAATCTCCAACTCGAATATGCCGTTTATTTTGCGCGATGATCAGTTGTCGCGAATTCCAACGTTTAACCGTTTTTTGCAAAAACTGAATCTTTCAAAATTACTGAAAAAATATTTGCAACAGGCGGATATGAATATGAAAGTCGGCGAGTTGATTTTATTGATGATTGTACTGGCTGTTGTGGGAATGTTAATTACTTTACAGATGAACAATATGATCATCAAAATCATTACTCCGGTGGTGATGGCGGTTGTTCCGCTTCTGAATGTTATTCTTAAAAGAAACAAGAGGTTGAGTGCGTTTAACAGGGAGTTTCCCGATGCTATCGATATGATGACAAGCGCCATTAAATCCGGCCATACCTTTAATAAATCCATGCAGCTGGTTGCGGCCGAAGCACCCGATCCGGTGGGTATGGAGTTTCGACGGACCTTTGAAGAGTATAATCTCGGACTGCAATTGCGTGAAGTACTCATCAATATGACCGAACGCATCGAGAGCCCGGATCTGAAACTGTTTGTCACCGCTATTCTTTTGCAAAAAGA
Organism: Candidatus Zhuqueibacterota bacterium; assembly: GCA_014728085.1. Lineage (GTDB taxonomy): Bacteria > Zhuqueibacterota > Zhuqueibacteria > Residuimicrobiales > Oceaniaggregativiventaceae > Oceaniaggregativivens_A. The sequence goes on along the minus strand of WJMF01000108.1, from coordinate 15,644 downwards.
GACAGGTGGAAATTTGACTGAAATTCTGGAAAAAATCAGCCACACCATTCGGGAACGTTTTAAACTGCTCGGACAAATACAAACCTATACGGCCCAGGCGCGCATGTCGGGCTGGATACTCGGGCTCCTGCCGGTCATCTTTGTCCTTATCATTATGGCGCTGCATCCCGATTATCTGGATCCGCTTTTCAATGATAAGCTGGGACATTTATTGATCGTTATCGCTGTTTTTTTACAGCTGGTCGGATTTTTGATTATACGAAAAATAATGAATATCAAATTTGAATAGGTGCACTATGTATTTTCTGTTGGGAATTATCTTTTTTGCGGTGTTTTTAATCACGCTGGCTTTCCTGATTCTGGCAAGACGGCGATATGATCCCTCAGGCCGGCGATTGAAGGAAATGGAGTCGCTTGCCAATTTCCAGAGAGGCGATCAAGGCAAAAAAAGCGAACAACCGGAAAAAGGAGCTCTGAATCCCACGGTCGAGAAGGTCCTTTCCAATTTTTCAAAGCTATCCAAAAAGGACGAAAAATCGATCTCCAAGGTGAGACAGAAACTCATCTATGCAGGCTATCACAAAGAAGATGCCATAGATATCTTTACCGGCTCGAGGATCGTCACCGGCTTGCTGTTTTTTATGGTTTTTGTCTATTTTGGCTATATCGGTCATCAGCCCGTTCCCAAAGTCATTATGCTTTCGCTTCTGGTCGGCATTGTCGGCTATATGATACCCGATATCATCCTCAATTCAAAGATTCGAAAACGACAGGATGAAATCGCCTCCGGACTTCCCTATGCGCTGGATCTGCTGGTTATTTCGGTAGAGGCCGGGCTGGGGCTGAATGCGGCGATACAGCGTGTGGGGCATGATATGGAGTTGCGCTCGGAACACCTCTCTTTTGAATTGTTAAGAGTGAATCAGGATATCCGTACCGGCAACTCACGCGAAGAGGCTTTGCGCAATCTAAGCGAGCGAAATTTGATAGAGGATTTGCGCATATTGGTCGGTGCCCTCGTTCTTGCCGATAAGCTGGGTACCAGCATTGCCGACACCCTCAGGGCCCAGGCGGACTCGCTGAGAACACGAATACGGCAACGGGCCGAAAAACAGGCGGCCCAGGCCGGTACAAAGATGCTCATTCCGCTGGTCCTTTTTATCCTGCCGGCATTGATCCTGGTTTTGATGGGTCCCGGTCTGATTCAGGTGTATCGAACATTTTACTAGTCGAAATAATGACGAACGAGGAAACATGGCATGCCGATTACAAACCTGGCAAAACAAAAACGCTTTGATGTCAAAGTGGCAGATGCGAACAAAATCATCTCAAGAATGGTTGGTCTTCTGGGAACCCGGGAACCGGATCTGCAGAAAGCGGTGCTTTTTCAGCCCTGTTCCGGTATTCATACCTTTGCCATGCACTACCCTATAGATGCCATCTTTCTGGACAAAAGCGGGCGTGTCATTCAGGTATATGAAAACGTGCAGCCGAACAAGGTGGTCGGTGTCGGCTCGGGTGCGCACGCTGTTTTGGAATATGCCACCGGAACTTTGCAATCCGGTGAAATAGAGGTCGGCGATTTACTCTATATTCAGCCCAATTTCGAACACAGAGCCGGTTTCAAAGTATTGCGAAATTTGCTCCACTGGCCGATGAATTTGTGCATCGCCATATTGTGGGCGCGATTCATTTTCGCTTCTCTGCAACAAATGCTCAACGATTCCGGTATTTTGACTGCAGGGATTCTTGTTCACAATACACTTTTATTTCTGCTCTTTTTGACCCGAAGACCGAGCCGGGAAACCTCACGCAATGTCTTTGACTGGCTGGTTGCTTTTGCCACCCTGGGCTTTGCCATGATGTTACGCCCGCATCCGGTTTCTCATATGGGGATAAATTATCTCTCTCTATTTATTCAGGTATTGGGGATGGTGGTGATCATCCTGTCGCTGGCAAGTCTGGGCAGGAGCTTTGGCGTCGTACCGGCCAATCGTAAGATCAAAATAGACGGAATGTACAATCTGGTCAGACATCCCATTTATGCCAGTGAGATCCTTTTCTATTTCGGGTTTTTGATCGGAAACCCCGCTTTATTCAATTCTGCTTTTATCTTTCTGATCATCCTGGGACAACTATGGCGATCATTGCGGGAAGAAAACCTGCTCTCCCATGATGTCCGATACCATGCGTTTAAGGAAAAAGTCAGGTATCGCTTTATTCCGGGTATATTTTAACCTTTATTTAAAGATCAAGCCATCGATTATTTTCCGCATCAAGGGCTTTTTCAAGCCGATTGCATCCTCCGGGCACACTTCCTGACAACAATAACAGCGTATACAGAGTTTATAATCGTGTTGTGGGGGCTGTCCATGATTTTTCTGCGGCCAGTCCACCGCTTTGGGATCTGTCGGACAAACCTCAACGCATTTACCACATTTAATACATCGCTCCCGGCGGATAACGGGTTTCAGGGTAATGATTTGGGAAAGGAACTGACGAATCCCTTTTGTTCTATAGGGTCGCAGGGGTTTTCGGTCAACATCAAAGTCGGGATAGGAGGGCAGAGAATCGCCGGAAAGCTCAATGTCCTTTTGCGCATGCGCCCCTATACCGGCTTCCGCAGCCACCCGGATAACAGGCACCCTGAGGGGATCGAGCTCAATCATTCGGCAGGCGGTCGCATCGAGTGCCACCGGGTCGGTTGAAAACAAGAGGACATTCATCTCTGCAGGTGAGCCGTTTTGCGGACCGTTGCCTTCCATGCCGGTGATGGCGTCCATGATATATAGTCTGGGTCGTATAAAGCGATCGAGATCAACCAGCATCCGGGCAAAATCAAAGGCATCGGTCAGTTTAAAGTGAAATTCGCTTTTGCGTAAACCCGGAATACAACCAAACTGATTTTTAATACAACCGGTATATTTTTGGAAGCCGTGCGTTTTCAACTTTGCCAGGCTGATGAGGCCATCGCATTGCAGAACGCCATTGGCGATGGAAAAGGATTTGTTTTGTCTGCCCTCTTTATAAAAAATGTCCCGGCCTTGTTCAAAATCGGCAAGCGATATACCCAGCTCTTCAGCGACATCGCTTACTCCTGCCCGCTTTAGAGCGCCGGAATATTTGCCAACCGCCGGGCTGTCGCCATACTGCAATTTTATATCCGCCTTTTGCATTGCCACAGCGACTGCTTTGAAAACGGCAGGATGGGTGGTGACATGTTTTTGCGGCGCAACACCACTGAGGACATTCGGTTTGAGCAATAGTGTTTCGCCCTTGTCTGCAAAGGCAGAGATTCCCCCTAAAAGTTCAATCCCCGTCTGAATCGCTTTTTCCACCTTTTCCGTGTCGTAACCATTGCACCTGATCACCGCTACTCTGGATTTCATCACTGCCCTCTTTTATGGAATTTCAGATTCTGGTTGTGTCAGGCTCTTTCTTTTATCGGTTCGAAAGGGTACGGCGGGCAGACCTTCCTTGTTGTAGAGATTGACATCATTCGGATTATCCGCCCATCCGTATCTTACGTCTGCCGGATTATCAACCTCTTCGCTATAGACAACGACAGAGCTGTCCGTATCGATAAAGGCACGGGCCCATTTGAATGGCTGACCTGCGGCAGCGATGCTGAATCCCTTTATATAACCATATTTGTCCCGAACCATGAGACCGGAACCGGTGTGAGAGAAAACAATGCGTATTGAATCCCGGTTTACAGTCATGGATTCGTATCGGGGGCCGGAAAAGACGATATCTTCTCCATAGGCGATTTTACGGGCGGCGATTCCCAGTCTTTCACCAACTGACTGTTTGTTCTGTGGATGGATATCATCCGCTTCACCAATATCGATGGCCACGGCCATGCCGGTATTCGGCAGGGACAGCGCCATAGTCTGTGCTTGCCTCAGTTCCGCCCATTCGCTTTCGCAGGGTTGTGGACAGGGCTGTCTGAAATTTGCCAGCTGTACAAAGAAAAAGGGAAAATCTCCCTGACCCCACTTTTCCCGCCAATTTTCAATCATATGCGGAAACAGCTTTCGGTAGAACCACGCTTCATAGGCATTGGATTCACCTTGATACCAGATTGCCCCCCGAATCGGCAGGGAAAGCAGGGGATGGATCATGGCATTATACAAGAGTGAGGGAAAATGATTGGGGTGAATGTTGGGATTCCAAAAGTCGGGCAGAGATTCGGGGTCAACGGCATCGACTGGTTTATATTTATATTCGCCGGTGAGGTATTTTCGCAAATTCTCCAGTCCGGACGGATAAACGTTGAATCGGGCAATTGAGTCTAATAAACGCTGCATTGGTCTGCGGCTGAATACACGCAGGACCAGCACATTATCGTTCTGCCGTAATAATGAATCCGCTGCTTTATAGCGCCGGTAGGTATATGGATTATACGTTTCGCCGACAATCTCGCCGTTGAGCCAGACCCTGTCAAAATCGTAAATTCGTGACAGCTCAATGGTCAATTCCTTGCCCATAAAGGTTTCGGGCAGGTCAAATGTTTTCGCCAGCCAGATCACGCCGTTATGCTCGAAGACCTCGTGGTTTTCATTCCCGGGTAAAACCATTGTATTCCAGCGGGAAAAATCCGTTCCAGGATCAAACCAGCTGTTTTCAAGCCCCGGGCCGCGTAGATAATGATTCTTCTTCCACTCTTCCAGGTTGGAGCTCAATTTTTCCTGCAATGCGGCTAGCGAGGGATATTGGTTCATCATCTTTCGTTCCGGCTCGTAGACGTCATACTGATTGATGGCATCGGGACTCATCCAGGTTTGTACCACGGTTCCTCCCCAGTTGGTACTGATCAGACCGATGGGTACGTCAACGTGTTTTCGCAGGTATTGTCCGAAAAAATAACCGACTGCAGAAAAATCGAGTATATTGTCACCGATTGCGGGATTCCATTCTCCTCCGTTTATATCGTTTTGTGGCCGCACTGCCATTTCTCCGGGTACGGTAAACAGATGTAATAGAGAGTCATTCGCTTTTTCTGCTTCCTGTGTGGCATAATCAAAGCGATTGATGGACCACTGCATATTCGACTGGCCGCTGCAAATCCATACATCGCCGATGAACAGACTGTCAATTGTGATGGTGTTTTCACCCCGAACCATCAGTGTAAACGGTCCGCCGGCGGGCATGGGGTCGAATTCCACATTCCAGTCACCATTTTTATCAGCTTTGATTTTCCGTGTTTGGGCGGCAAATTGCACCCTTATTTTTTCGCCTTTTGATGCCCATCCCCGGATGCTGATGTTCTGATTGCGCTGTATTACCATTTGATTGCCGAAAACCGCCGAAAGTTTGACTTTTGCAAATCCTGTTGCGCAAATCAAAAAAAGCAATAACGATAGGATTGTTTTTTTCATCATTCTTCTCCGTCCTGGTTAAACTGGTAATATCTTTTTTTTTTTCCTGAATGTGACCGGAGCAGGTATACAAATCTTCAATCGTATCTTCGGGCACCGGATAGATATACTAATTTAAAAATTTTCCTTGAATTTGCCATCTATTTTTATGTTAATATGTGTATATCTGCTATCAAGGGTCAATCGTATAATTTTGTGCAAAACGAGCCGCTTTTACAGGGAGGCGTTTGTTGTGGAATGATCGATTTTTTCGTCAATTGTATATGATGATGTTTACAACACAATTCGCTCTGGTTTTGGCATATTTGATTTGAAAAAATCAGGTGAATTGTGTACGTTTGAGGATAAAAGGTAACCATCATTAAAAGAAAGACAGCGTAATGAACAAAAAAGTATTTCTTCTATTTCTCATCATTTTACCGCTATCAACTTTAGCATTCGAGTACAGTTTTCCTTATTCTCCGGAGGCCTGGCGTACACCGCTTTGTTTTGTTGATGACTGGCATAAATCACTGGTCGATCATCAGGGTAACCTGACCTATGATTTTGGTCCCGGACCCTATGCAAAACCCAAAACGGTGATTTCGGTGGATCTGAAAAATGCCGATCTGAAGGTGACCAGACAATCCCTTAATGCGGCGCATATCCCCATTGTCGAGACCATTATGCTGGGGGAAAAAGCCGGATTGAAAGCAGAAACGTTTTCATTATACGATTCGAGCCGTATTTATCCCCCTGAATTTGATCCGTTTTATTATGGCATAGAGCGATACAACGGATATGTCGGTGCGGTTGCCTGGGCCGATCCTGACCGCTCTGCTGATCCTGCATTCCGCAATGTGGCCTGGGGTACCGGACGCCCGATTCGCTATGACATTAAAGTTGAGCCCGGGGCGGGAAAAAAAGTGGCGCTCGGATTTTGTGACAGTTACCGCGAAAAAGACAAAATCAGTCGTATCATGAAACTCGAGGTCGAAGGGGCCGGCGTTCAGATGATCGATCTTCTCAAAAGCGGTGAGCAAAACGAGCCACAGGTTTTTCTCTTCAGCGCCAAAGATACGGATAGTGACGGTAAACTCGGTATCGTGGTCTCGGCGGCAGAGATTACCCAGGATCCCAACACCCTGATCAATGCGATCTGGGTGTTCCCTCCAGGCCTGCAAATTGACCGTGACAAACTCATCGCCGGAGAGCTTTCGTCGAAAGCCGAGGTCTACATCGATTGTGGGCTCGAACCACCGTTACGCCACTATCCCGGTCGTTATGAGGCTATGGTGGCTGAATTTAACGGTGAGGCTTATAACCCCCTGATCCGGATTAAAAGTGGCCGGTTACTCGATTATAACGCGGACGATAAAATATTAACCTGGCAAAAGCGACCCTTTCTCGTAACCAGGCCCGCTGCCGAGTCTGCCCGGTTCGAGAACGGAGAATGGATCCTCCTTTTTGCTGCGAATATACCCAAACTCGAGGCGATTGTTTGCAGTGGTTTTGATTTTGATTATGGCGATGGACAATTTCCCGATCTCAACATGGAACGGGAAAAGGCAATTGATTACTGGAACCATAAAGCCCCCTTGCCATGGTCAAAATACCGGTTGCCGGATAAACGCATAGAGGCTTTGATCCAGGCAAGCATGCGGACGCTTTATCAGGTACGCGAAATCGTACACGGATATCCGCAATTTCAGCCCGGTCCTACGGTTTATCGCGGTTTCTGGGCCAGCGATGGTATCTGGGATGCAGATGCTGCTCTGGCAATCGGCGATTTTAGGGGTGCTGATTACACGATCGATCGCTTTATCGACTATCAGAAGGAGAACGGTCGTGTTGAAATCATGTCGCCGTCACTGTTGCATCGCGAAACGCCGCATTTTATCTGGCTCTTGTATCGTTACGCTGTTCTATCCGGTGACAAGGCCTGGCTACAGGAGCGCTGGCCTCATATGGAAAAAGCAGTAGCCCATATACAAGAGCTGAGGCAGCGAACCTTCACAAATGCTGATGTGCCCTATTACGGTTTGATTCCGCCCGGCCTGACGGATGGAGGTATCGGGGGCGTGAATCCCGAGTATGGCGGGGTGTTTTGGTCTTTGATCGGTTTAAAGACAGCTATAGAGGCCGCACGGTATATCGATAAATCCGTGCTGGCTGAACAATGGCAACGGGAATACGATACTTTTTTGCAGTATTTCCGGGCTGCAGCTGAGCGCGATATGCGGCAAAACGACAGGGGCAATGTTTATTTACCCATGAAGATGAATGTAAGGGGCGATATCCCCGATCCGCAGCGGGGCCAGGCTCAGATGGGTCATCTGGTTTTTCCGGGCAATGTATTCGGCCTGGAGCAGCCCTTTGTGCGGGGCATGCTGGAAATTTTTGATCAAAATCTGGTACAGGGGCTGGTGATCGATAGTGGCTGGCTGAAAGGCGGCGTGTGGCCGTTCTTTGCTGCTCACCGGGGCCTGGCAGAGCTCTGGGTCGGACGGCCGGGGCGCTCTGTTGATGCCCTGTTTGCCTTTGCCGATCATGCCACTCCGACGCTGAACTGGGTTGAAGAGCAGATGCCCGCGGGAGAGAAGGGACGAATCGGTGGCGATCAACCGCAAACCAATGCCAGTGCGCAGATTATTCGGCTCGTGCGTCATCTGTTACTGCTCGAGCGCGGCTGTAACCTGGAAGTTTTTAACGGTCTGCCCCGTACCTGGCTATATCCCGGAGCACAATTACAGCTGAATGAGATAGCAACTGAACTGGGTCCGGTGAGCGTTGAAATGTCGATTGAAAAAGATGGTCAAACTGCCCGTTTGAACATCGATGCAACAGATCTCTACGAGCGCAACGCTCAGATAGAAATTTGCATGCAGGCTTTTAAGGCGCAGGGATTTATGCTGGCCGAAGCTGTAGAATTGCCGGATGTGCTCAAGACAAATCGGAAGAAAATTACGCTTACTCTGGTCAAATGAGAAGGTAAACTATTTGATCAACAGCATTTTGCCGAATTGAATCCGATCCTTATATTTTAATTTGTAAAAATAGAGTCCGCTTGGATGCCTGTTTGCGTGCCAGGTGATCTGATGCCGCCCCGCTTTCTGATAACCCTGCACCAGTATGTCGATTTCCTCTCCCAGATGATTAAAGATACGAAGATCAATGGTTTCTGATACGGGCAAATCGTATTGTATGGTTGTGACAGGATTGAATGGATTGGGATAGTTGGGATAGAGGCGAAACGAATCCGGCTTTTTTTGCGGTTGTTGGGGAATCGCGGTCAGTTGCGGTGGCGGCGGTGGTGTTTTTGACAGTGTGGAGCCGGTAGCCGGAGGTCCGGGAGAACCCAAAGCTATAATCAGCAGAGCATCATTGTAGCTATAGACCCAGTAGCCTTTGGCCGGTTCCAGTATGGTGACGTCGTAATAACTCTGTAATAAGGGATCGTAGGTATAAGCACAGGCGGGAACGGATTGATCGGGATCATCCAGGGGGTCGGAAAAATCCGCCGCTACAGACAGAGAACCGATCTGGTTCCATCCGCTTTGCAGATTACAACTGATTTGAGTAGAGCGTTGGCCGCTGATTTCTATGGTTTGATTTTGCGTTGACTTTAGCCAAAATCCCTGGTGCGGTTCGACAGTGCTGATTTGATCATAGCCATCGCCATTATACCTATAGGCGTCCGAGGAAGAGTGACCCGGAAAAAGGGTGCTGATCGACATATCCTGGCGGTTGAGCGGTACCGATAAAAAATTCCAGCCTGCAAGCAGTTCATAGGAGAGAGTAATTGCGGCGTCAGTATAGGTGATTTCGAGATAGGGGCGTCGGTCGGCCGAATATTCGCTCGCCTTGAAGCCGATTTGGGTTTGGCCGCTGTTCATAACCAGCAAACCGTTATTTTCGCGGCTGCCGTCAACCCATTGCTGTACCAGAGCGGTAATATTCGCCGGCGGATAAAAGGTGTGATCCCAGTTTTGCTGTCCGGATTGGTGCGGAATCTGTGCACAAGGGGTAGAATCATGGTCCCCGCCCGGCAAGGTCCATGCCTGGTTTGTGGTCGCATGAGTCCAGGTAACCTGATCTTCTTCCCATTGACGCTCGATACAATAGAGGTTCAAATATTCATTTTCAGCATAGTTTTGTTGATTCCAGACATAAAAAGCGATTTTTGCGGATAGAATCTGCTTGCCGGATAGTATCGCCGGCAGATTGAACTTGATGACAAAATGGTCAATTGCGCTTCTATAGCTTTCGTTGCCATAGTTGCTGTTTGGCTGATGGGCAAATATAAAGCTGTCGTCGACATATTCCTGACTTTGCAGTTTGATGGTCTGTTGTTCCTGTGATGCCGCCAGCGTGGTTGCAGTCGCGGAAGAGGAGGGACCGGATCGGTTGCCTGCAGCGTCAAAGGCCAGCACCCGATAGGTATAGGTCGTGTTCGGATCCAGAGCGCTATCCGAAAAAAAAGGCTGTGCCACCTGGGCGAATTCCTCTCGGTTGCGATAGACGCTGTATCCGGCAACAGCGCTGTTGTCGACCGAAGCGCTCCAGCTCAGATCGATTTGACTCGAAGAAACCGGCACTGCAGTCAATCCGGTCGGTACGGAAGGCGGCTCACTATCGGCAGGCGTGGTTGCCTGCACTATTGCGCTCTGTTCCGATTCAAGACCGGCACCGTTTACGGCGCTGATACGATAGGCATAGGTTTGTCCCGGCGCACAGCCAAAGTCGGAATATAAAGTCTGACTGACGGTGGTCAACAGCGATCCCTGCCGGTAAACTCGATAGCCGGTCACACCGGATTCAACATCCTGGGATGCATCCCAGCTCAGGTCGATTCGGGTTTGGCTGATAGCGGTTGCAACCGGGTTTTGCGGTACGCTTGGTGCGGTGTCATCCTCTACCGGGCCGTTCCAGCCAGCGAGGCGGGCCCAGAGCCACCAGGCAGCATAGGCTTTTTGGTTGGCGTTCAGGGGCTGGCTATGGGCCGAACCGCACTGATACCAGTCCACGCCCTGTGTATGCGAGTTTTGCCATTCAATGGCCCAGTTGCCGCCGTTGTAATTGCACTGGTCATCGACATTTTGATCACCATAGTAGGTACCGTCCGGATCATAGCATTCAATGTTGTAAAAATCGTACAGCACTTTGCCGTTTTGCCGGCAATAGGTGCGGATTTGCTGATTGCGCTGGTGCAGGTTTCCCTGCAAGCCGCTTCCGTCGGCGTGTCCGGTCATGTAGACAAAAGTGACCTCGGGATACTCTGCTTCGAGCTGAGTCATGGGAGCGAGATAGGTATCGATCATTTCCTGTTCGGAACGATGGGACGCCTGCCCGCACCACGACCACATAATGACATTGACATCCGAGTGCGAAGGGGCATCCAGATACTCCCTCGTCTCGTTGACCCAGTCCGGATAATATCCACAATCGTGATCGAGCCAGCCGTTGCCATAGCCGTCGCCCTCTTCCAGGTCAAGGGCGCCGTTTGTACCGCCGTTATTAAAGGCAAATATATCGTCCGGCAAGTTCAGCCCTTTGCCGCTGTTATTGGCAAACTGGATCAGGCCGCTCATGCCATCGGTAATCTGACTGCCATGCGAGGTGTGTCCATAGCCGATATGCAGGGTGTTTTTGGCGTTTTCAATGGCGGTTTGGGGAATTTGGCGAATGTCGGTGCAGGTATGGTCGATAATAATCTGGGAAAGGAGCAGGTGACTGGAACAAAAAACAAGAAACATGATATTTCGCAAAGGAATCCTCTATGAAAATTTTCGAACCAGATAAATGAACAGAACGGCAGAGCTCTTTCTGCCGTTCTGTTTTGACTCGGATTGTTCCTTATTTGAGAAACAACAACTTGATGGTATTGACATAGGTACCTGCCTGGATGCGGGCGAAATAGATACCGGAAGGCATTGGCCGCCCGGCGTCGTCTCTGCCATCCCATTGCATCTGATGGGAACCTGCCGGCATGGACTGATTCACAAGCGTTTTGACAATTTGTCCCTTTACATTACAAATGGATAGCTTTACCGGGGTGTTTTGTATCAGGTCAAAGCGGATTTCTGTGCTCGGATTAAAGGGATTGGGATAGTTCTGCCATAATTGGCAGGTTTCCGGTATCTGAAGTCCGGTTTCGCTTTTATGGATGCCTGTTATTTTACCGGGTACGACATAATCTTCCACTTCGCCGTCCGGGGCCAGGCCTTTGTAGTTGAGATGAGGTTGGCTGCTAAAGCGGAACCTTACCCAGCAGCTGTCGAACCGGGCATTCAGCGGGATGAGTACCTGCAACGTAACGGTTCCGGCGTTGAGCCACTTGTCATTGATCATGTGTTCATCCATATCGGCCCAGTCACCGTCCTGGTTGAGATCGGCCCACATATTGAGCAAACCGGAATCCGAAACCGTGACAGTTATGAGCGCGGAATCACCCGGGACCCAGCTATTGAGAAACTGTACACCGTCTTCGTCATCTATCCCGTTTGCATCATCTCCGTTTGCGATAGCAGTGGGTTGTCCGTCCGGTTCGGCGTCAACGGTGTTGCCCATATAGAGTGTCGGATCGATTATGTGCCAGGCGGCGCTATGAATTGCCAGGGTTGGGTAATTGGGGTCGGGCGCATCGCCGAAATCATAATCCTGTTCAATTGCTTCGATTTCCACGGCATAATCCTCGACTTCCCCGACCGGTGGCAGTTCGGTTTCCTCCTGTTGCGGTGCCGGTGAGAAGCGGGGACCCGAGTAGGAAAGTCCGGTTATCTTGCTGAGGCGAAAGCGAGCATAGGTGGTACCCGGGGCGGCGCTTGCCGGCACCATAAAGGTAATCGTTTGTTCCCCGGCCTCGAGCTGATAATCCTGAAGAAAATGATCGTTATCATCGGCCCAGCTGCTGTTGCGATCGAAATCGATCCAGGCGTTGAGGATGCCGGCTTTGGAAGCGGTGACAGCAATTTCTGCCGGGGAACCGGGAATCAGCGGTGTCTTGAATTCGACGCCGTCGTCGTCATTTGTGCCGTCTTTATCATCACCCTCGGCTTTATCGTCTTCCTGGCCGTCATTGTCGCTGTCGATGAGCGTGCCGAGATGAAAGCCGGCCTCTATCAAATGGTTTGCTCCGTTGTGGCGGGAACCGGTGTAATAACCGGAAATGTCGCCAAAATCAAGCAGGTATTCGTTCCCCCGAATCTTGAGAAGATAGTCTTCAGTTTCACCATCTTCAAAATCACCGGTACCGTCCCAGGGCAGGGGAATGGGTTCAGGGCTAATGGTAAACCGGGCCCAGACGTACCCTGGATTGGGACCGATTCTGAAATCCGGCGGCGGATCGAGTCTGTGGCCGCGCAGTGAGGATGAACTGGCTGCCGGGGGCAGGCGATAATTTTGCAGTACGTGTTCCGGTGATGATCCGGCATCGCATGATGATGCGCCTGACCATTCGCCGTCCTGGTTCCAGTCGATCAGCACGTTAACATAGGCATACCGGTCCGGATATTGATTGACCCAGGCGATATTGAGATTGTTCCATCCCCAGCCGGCCATCTGGCAAATGCGGCCGATATCGTAGTAAATGTTGTCGCGGCCTTTGTATTCCACCTCGACATGGGCGGTATCGGTTGTACCGCGGATGGTATAGGGCGTGGTCGCGACCAGAGAGCGGTCATCGTCCTGGTTGTATCCATGCCGGCAAATACCGCGTTGACCCGACGGTTCGATGGTGGGCTGGCAGGCCGGGCAACCGAAAAACATGTTAAAATAGCCGCTTTCGTTACCATGGCTGATACCTCTTCCACAAGTCGGGAAATTAGCGCTGATCTCCGGGTTCATAAAGGGATAGGCCGGATTGCCATCAGGTGCATCTCCGTAATCGCGGTGAAAATCGCGCGAAATATAGATGAGATAGTCCTCGGTTTCACCGTCGCTGAATTCTCCGCCGCCGGTCCAGTCCTCGTTATCTACGGGTGATTCCGTGATTGTACAGCGCATCCATTTATAACCGGGAGGTGCACTGACGCGGAAGTCAGGAGCGAGGAGGTTGCCTAAAGACCCTCTGCCCTGCGGCACATAGAAATCCTGTAAAACGTATTCATCGATATGCGGCGGTTCAAAGATATCACAATGCCAGAATGAGCCTCCTGTGTTCCAGGTGCCATCCTGGTTCCAGTCGATCAGGACATTGATATAGGCGCCGTCTTCGGAATCGACGTAGAAATGGAGGTCGAGATGGCGGCCCCATTGCGCCACCTCGCAATTGATCATTTGATCCTCGGTATAACCGCCGACAAATACCGGTCTGGCGGTATACTCGTTACCGGCGATGGTGTAGACGTTGCCGAGCGTCAGGCCGGCGTCGCCATCGCCATAGGTTTCGTCCTGATCGTAACCGCAGTCACAACAACCGCCATTACCGTCGCTCTCAAAATCGACCGAATCGCCGAAATAGCGCGTGCCGCGGTTGCCGTGGCGTATTCTGTTATAGGTGCCGCAGGTGGTAAAATCTCCCATGACATCGTCCGATGTAAATTCCAGCCAGCTACCCTTGTACGCGAGAATACCGTCGGGCGCATCGCCAAAATCGTAAAAAGGCAAGGGGAATATCTCTATAATGGCATCCTCGACCTCACCGCCAAAAACCGGTCCTTTGGGTCCGATGATTTCCGAAGCGCTGTAGCGAAAGCGGCTGTAGGTTACACCCTCCCCGGCATCTTCCGGAATGAGGATGTTCATGGTGTTTTCACCCGAACCGACCTGGCCGTCGATGACCAATTCAGAGGGATCGAATTTACCATTGTGATTGAAATCTATCCAGGCTTTAAGATTACCACCCTGTGAGGCAATGACAGTGACCTGACTGGTTTCACCGAGATACAGTTTATCCGGCCATTTGATGCCATCTTCGTCATCGATGCCATCGTTATCGTCGCCGTTCGCCTCTTTGCCGGGCAGTCCATCTACTTCACCATCAACGGACTGACCCAGGAACATGCCCTGAACGATGGTATGATGGGCGCCGTTGTTGTTTATACTTGTGCTGTAACTGTCCGGTGCATCGCCAAAGTCATAGGGCAACTCTCCTTCCTTGACGTCGATGTAATCGGGCTTGGTCAATGTGTCGGTACTATTACCCGAACAGCCGATCTCAAGTGTCACATCGTATTTTCCGGCATTGTCGTAACGAACCGTATGCGGACCCTGGCCTTTGGTTTCAGACGGTGTGCCGCCGGGAAAAATCCAGTGCCAGTAATCGGCACCGGTGGATTGATCGGTAAATACCACGATGAGCGGTTTTTCACCGGTTCGGGGTTGTGCCGAAAAATCCGGTTCGCAACAGTCGGTTACAGTAACAAAGTTGTACTTGATTTCCTGGTCGGACCCCAGTTTGCAGTTGATTTGCAAGCCGGCATTATAGGTGCCGGGTGTGTCGTAAACGACATTGTGCGGTCCCTGACCACTGGCGCTGGAGGGCGTGCCGCCGGGAAAACTCCAGTTCCAGGAAACAGCATTATCGGAATTGTCATAGTAGGTTACGGTAAGAGGACTACAGCCGCTGGTCGGCTTGGCATAAAAGTCCGCATTGCAGCTGCTTTGCGCCGAAATGGAGCCGACAATGGATAAGGATAGCAGAAAAACGAAGAGAATGGTGATGGCCCGTTTGTTCATGATGCAACCTCCCCTCTAAAGGTTTGTTTGAAAGGAATGATTAAGTGAAAATGGTTCTCTTGCTGGCTGTTGAAAGGTAATATATAAGTAAATGTGATATCGTGACGAAAATCAACTTTCTACAAAGAAAATTTGTATTATTAAGAACGGCAGCAAGCCGCTATCGGTTCTTAAAATAGCGATAGCGGCAGCATGAAATCTCGCCGTAAAAGGCATTATTCGGTCAATTTACCGCTTTGCTTGCTCTTATCGGGCCATTTGGGAAGGACTGCGACCGAACCTGTCATAGCTGTGATGTTTGGTGATTCATTGTTTTTTATCCGGTTTGGTCCAAGGATGTTTACAAGATCTCATTAAAACTGAGGCGCGCCCCATTGTTTGGACAGTTTTAGGTACTTTTTAAGGTGAAGGATCACCTTTGGGACAACGAAAGGAGCCCGTAGGGTGACTGAAGTTATCCCAAAAGTAGCCGATTTTTTCACCATTGTCAAGTCATTTTCAAATCTTTTCTTGAATCTGTAGATAATAATCTTTACAATAGAGTGGGTTTGTACTTGAAAAACAGGGAGGGGAAATTCTATCAAGTATCGATAACAATCATTCAAT
>WJMF01000107.1 GCA_014728085.1 Candidatus Zhuqueibacterota bacterium | reverse complement strand
GGCAAAAGGCCAAATGGTAAAGAAATAGCAATGATCGTTTCAAAAGTATGTAAAAAAATCAAAAATGATTGGTCTCAAACCCAAATTCTCTTTAGAGGTGATTCTCATTATAGTGCGCCTGAAGTACATGATCTGTGTGACGTATCCGATCACAGGGTATAAAAAAATATTGTTCTTTGAAAAATATCACTTGCGCCTATAGCAAAAATTTCATATATTTCTTTTGTGAACAAGTTAAAATAAAACAGAACCTCAAAGGAATATATGATCATACGCGGTAAAAATTTCAGTAATTCAGACATAAAACTTGTCCAGAAAATTCTCTCTGATAATCCTATTGCTAGTCGACGCAAGCTTTCCCTTTTAATTGCCGAGCAACTCGACTGGCGACAGCCAAATGGGCGTTTAAAGGACCGCGCAGTCAGAGAGGTGCTTTTACGTCTCTCGAGGAAAAAAATTATTAGTTTACCCTCACCGCTCTACAAGCTTGCAAAACAGACAGCTGGAGTGAAGCAGATATATTTTCCTGAACCATCTGTCGAGATGGTCGGACGAATTGATGATTATAGCACTCCTGTTTTTACTATTGTTAAAAATAATCATGATCGAAAGTTATGGAACTATCTGGTTGAAAAGTATCATTACAAAGGTTGCCGGATCATTGTTGGTCGTCATTTAAAATATTTCATCTACCTAAATCAGCGGCTTATTGGCTGTATGGCCTTAGCAGATGCGGTTTTGCAATTAAGCGCCAGGGACAAGTGGATCGATTGGGATGCCCGGCAAAGACAAGCTGGTTTAGAACGGGTCATTAATAATGTTCGTTTTTTAATTCTGCCATGGGTAAAGATAAAAAATCTGGCATCGAAATTACTCGCTTTAAGCGCCAGGATTGTACCGCCAGACTGGGAAGTCTATTTTGGCAGTCGCCCTTTACTTATGGAGAGCTTTGTTGACAAAGAACGATTTACCGGAGCAAGCTATAAAGCAGCCAATTGGATATTAATTGGTCAAACCCGCGGCAAAGGCAGAAGCGGGCAAAAATATTATTATCATGGTAAAATCAAAGACATTTACGTTTATCCTTTATTGCCTGAGAGTTCTCTTCGTCTGGTTCTCAAAAATCATGGAGAAAATCCATGATAAACTGGAAACCCAGCTTTTCTGATGCTGACTGGCAGGCTACTCCGGAGGCAGTTAAAAAAGATTTCATCCGTATGCAAGATATCCTGCTTCTTTTTGAGCAACGATTGAAAGAACTGGAAGAAGAATTGAATCAGATGAAAACACGGGTGAATAAAAACTCTACCAATTCAGATAAGCCGCCATCAACAGACAATCCTTATCAAAAACGAAAACGCTCGAAAAAATCAAAAAAGAAACGCCGTTCCGGAGCAAAAACCGGCCATAAGGGTTATAGACAAAAACTTGTCGAATCGACAGAAACTTTTATGCTTCTTCCTGAAAGCTGCAAATGCGGCGGCGATAAATTTAACAACATTGAATCATTTTATACTCATCAGGAGATTGAACTGCCTGAAATTCATATGCAAGTTACCCATTTTATCTTACATAAGGGTGAGTGTGCTGATTGCAGCCAAACAGTTAAGGCAGCACTTCCTATTGAGCATCGATCAGGATATGGCGTTCGCCTTTCTTCATTGATCGCCAATATAGCAGGTATTGATGGTAATAGCCGGACAGCCATTCAGGAATTTTGCCGTTCGGTGTTAAAATTTGATATAAGCCTTGGCGCTATTCAAAAGGTGATTGACCGTGTCTCTAATGCCATTGGGCCACATTACCAGGCTATCGCCAAAGTGGCCAGAACAAGCAATATTAACCATATTGACGAAACATCATGGAAACAAAACGGGCAACTAATGTATCTTTGGGCAATGGTAAATCCGACGGCCGCCTTTTTTAAAATACATAAGGAACGCTCAAGAAAAGCTTTTCTGGCCCTAATAGAAAATTGGCGCGGTATTCTTGTTAGCGACGGTTATAATGTTTATCAAGCATGGGTCAATTTAAGACAAACATGCCTGGCGCATTTGGTCCGTCATGCTAAAGGGCTCAGTGAGCACCCTAAAAAGGATATTCGCGAATTTGGTAAGGCCATAACCATAAAATTACAACAACTCTGTTCTATGGCAGACGAAAAACCGGACTTGGAAGAGTGGAATGAATTTTATTCCGGATTTATCGATCTCATATTTAACAATTGCACCCTTTATTGCAAGGATGAAGCTGGAAAATTTGCCAGACGACTTTTGAAAGAAATCGATTCTCTCTGGGTATTTCTTGAAGTATCTGGGGTAGAACCCACTAATAATGCTGCTGAACGGGGTCTTCGTTTCGCTGTCATTTGGCGAAAAAGAACCCAGGGAACAAGAAGTGAAAAGGGCAATCGCTGGATTGAACGCATATTAACACTTAGACAAACTGCTCGTTTGAGAAATAAATCTTGCTTCTCTATCCTCGTCGATGCAATGAATGCTTATTTCAAAGAACAAGAACCTGATCTATCATGGCTCCAGGTTTGAATGTTATAGATTTCTTACCCTGTGATCGGATACCAGGATTTCCTTTTAAGCCTAGTACAAACTTAAGTTTAAGCTCATCGCAAAGATCATGAACTTCTGGTGCGCTATAATGAGAATCACCTCTGAACAGTATTTGAGTTTGAGGCCAAGCTGCTTTGATATATTTAAAAACTCGAGTAAGAATCATAGCAATCTCTTCGCCCTTTGGTCTTTTCCCTGGTCGGAGAATAGTAGCAATTAAGTCACCGCTATTACCTTCAAATATGTGCATGGGTTGATAGCAATGACAATCATAATATGCATTAAACAATGCCAGTTGTTGTGATCCGTAGGTTGGATCAGCCGTATCGTCAACATCAAGGAGTATTGCTTCTGGTGGCTCTGTATATGAATGAATAAAATGATCAACAAACGCCCGAGCAATACGATACAAATTCGTTCGTGATGGGACGTTCTCAAATCTACTGATAGTTGGTTGACTGGCTAACAACTCTTCAGAATTGGGTGATTTTTCACAACTGATTTTAAACGCACCATCTTTACGAAGTTCATTAGAATCATTTGCATCTTCATAGCCGCAAGCAATTTGAAAAACTCGTTGAGAGAATAGTTTTTCAATTGTATGTCTTGTATAACCAGGGTGTCTTGAATCATGGTAGCATTGGGCAACATGCTTAATCAAGCCTATACGATTTTCCGTTTCGCGTAAAAGAAGAACACCTGCATCAGAAGTGATTTGACCACCCTGAAAATCAACTTGAACTTTTTTGTTAAAAAGTTCTTTAAAAAACATCATTTGATTTGTATATTCCAT
>WJMF01000106.1 GCA_014728085.1 Candidatus Zhuqueibacterota bacterium | reverse complement strand
GCTTGCTGTGTTTTTGGTATTTCAAATGGGTTTCAATTCATCTTGTTCGACCGATCCCGTTCGTTTGGAGGATCCCAGGGATGCCTGTTATTCCATAAGCTGCATACTGCTATCCTCGTCTTTACTCCACAACGTTGTCACAGGCAAAGCTTGTGACTTTTTGGATGATTCCTTTAAATCTGGGTTCGAAAGTCAAGAATTTGATCGCATTGTTTATGAAATTGCCATGAATGAAAATAATACCGTCTTTTTAAGAAATGCGGTGCTTTCTCATTTTAGCAAAAATTTTTTCCAACAATATGAAAATCGAGAAAAAATAAAAACTCTTCTCCATAGAGATAATGCATCAACAATCAGAGGGATTTCCTTAACAACCAAATCAGCTCTTAATACAATTAAATCTCAAGAAGAAATTGAAACTTGGGTAGATCCAATAATAAAAAATATCGACTATAATAAAAACAATTTAAAAGAAATTAAAGCTCTCATTATTGCACTTGGATTAACAAAATCAAATCGAGCAAAAAATTATTTGCATAGTCTCTTTTTGGAACAAATTAGAGTTAATAGTCCTGTAATAAATTCAATTGTAATCTCTTTGGGAAAGTTGGCAGATGAAAAAATATTTAGAGATGTATTATTATCGTTCGATAAATATAAAGATGATTATGGTGATAAATATGAAATTGAATTACTTGAAAAGAATTTTTGTAAAGAAAATAATATTATTCTCAAAGTTTTAAAAGATAAAAATGATGATAATGGTAAAATATGCTTTCTTCTTGCTCAACAAAAGCTTAAATATGATTATTCGGAAAATGATATTCAGAGAACAAAAGAGCTGTTATCAGACAATAATACTTTGGTTCGATTAGAAGCGGTAAAAGCGTTGCGTTTTATGTTACCTCACGATGAAGAATGTAAGTTATATTCTGCAATGAAAAAACGGGAAACTTTTAAAATCATTTTAGATACAATCTTTCTATTTTGCGGAGACTTGAAATGAGAGCAATATTTTTTGTTTTTTGCTGTTTATTCACAAATTTAATAGCAAATGCCTCCTTCCAAGAAGAGTCTGAACTTTATGTTGGGAAAAAGTCATTTTTTTATTCTCCATTTAGTTCGCCGTTTTATTCAAACGTGCTTTGTGACTCTAAGAATTCTGTTTCGTTTTTTGCTCCAGGGGTAGTTAGCGTTATCGGTCATTTTGAGTACAATCGAAAAATATTCAATAATGTCAATTTAGGATTTGGATTATGCGGTTATGGATTTTCAATGTCCATAAATTCCAAAATTTTTAATTTTTCAAACAAGGGTTTTCATTTTACAGCAAAAATTGCAGGTGCTTTACCTCAACCTTTAAAATTTTATGAGCTCAGAATTAATCAAGATTTAAAAAGCAAAAAATCAAATAGAATTGGAATTAGTTTAGGTTATACTTTTTTTACGGGTCAAATTCATTCAGATCCATTCGTTACAAAAACATTTCCTGCAACCAGGGTAATGTCACTTAATTTAGAGGGCTCCAGGAAAATGATTAACTCCATTGATTTCATTTATTCATTGGGATATAGTTATAATCAATTAAGGTATAATTTAAGGCTATCAACAGGCCAAAAATCATATGTAAATTACCCTGAAGGTGGCCAAAAGGGGCACAAAGTGTTTTGGCAAGATAAATACGGATGGAATGCTTCCATCGGATTATTGTTTTCCTTTTAAATCAGATGAGGTTAATTATGAAATATAGTATAAAGCTCATTTTTCTCTTTAGTTTTATGTATTCAACATTGTTTGCTGATGGCAATGTGTCAAGCTTTGAAGCAGGATCTGCGATTTATCGTAGTTTGAAATGGTCCATAATCTCACTTGTTTCAGCAGACCATTGGCATTCAGGAATGTTTATGTGGTTTTCATACCAAAATGGAACCGCCAAATTGCGTGGTTTGCATGTCCCCTCGGATGGAGATCCTGTTGATTTTTATGGCACAGTTTCATTAGATACAGACTTGAGTGTGATTAGTGATTTAAGATATAATTTCCGTAATGTTTTTCGTGATAAGGAAACTTACCATGGCGCTTATAGCCTCGACTTAACCCCTTCTCAAATATCCAATGTAGTTGCTACTGGAGTGACAATACAAGGTAATGATACGGGATATACATGGAATGATATGATTGAAACAAACGTAGATCCATGGACTGGGCAGCATACTGATATCGTAAATCAAAGATGTGATGCAATACCTGAGTGGTGTTTCGAAGAAAATGGCTTTCTTGTAAGCAGAGGTTATGACATAACTTTTCCTTCTAATTTTTATTTAGATACACATAATGATTTTCATAATAATGCGTATAACGTTGGTGAGCTTTGTCCTAAAATTCAAGCCGGTGAAGTTGGAAATGATTCTAATCTCGAATATTTAATTAGCGAGTCGCCTACTATTTATAATATATCAACCACTTCAGGTACAGGATATATAGATCTTTGTTTTTCAATTTCGGATAATGCTTCTGTTAAATCTTATGTGCTCATTCAGGTTAAAAAAAGTGATGAATTGGGTTGGCACAAATTGATTGATTATAATACAAACGAGTGGAAATGGAAGGAGGTTGATTTAACCGACTATTCTTCAACTACTGGAAAACAATATGATAGTTTTACTGTAAGATGGTGTTTTGGTTCAGCGGGAAATGGAATTTTGAGCTATTAAAATAAGGTGGTGATTTGAAGGTACATATTTATGTTGACTTGGCCCATTGAATATACACTTCGCTCAGGAAAAAATCAAGACGCGCTTTTCAAGCGATCTTGATTTTTTCTTCGCTCAGTGTTTTTAAAAGCAGCCAAGTCAACAGACTCGTTCATTTCCATTTGGCGCTGTTTTTTTCTTTCCTTTTGTGCGTTGTTGAGTTTCTCTCTTCGTTCTTTGAAAATTTTCTCCTGATTTCCTCTGAGCATATCCAAAGGGCAAATATACCCCAGACTTGAATGCAGACGGCCAGTATTGTAATATGTGATGTAATCTCTGAACCGTTTTTTCAAATCATCGATGTTGAAAAAGCTGTTTTTACGAATACATTCATTTTTACTGGTTTGCATAAAGCGTTCTACTTTGCCATTCGATTGGGGGTAATAAAATCTGGTTCGTCGATGAGTGATTCCTGATTCGTTCAAATACTGTTTAAAATCTTTAGAGATAAACTGTGGCCCATTATCAGTAATGAGAACAGGATTTTCTCCAGGGAATTTTGCTTTGGCCCTTTCCATAAGAATCTCGATATCAAGAGATTTTACGGATAATTTTAGTTCATGATGAACAATAAACCTCGAGTAACCATCGATCAGCACTACCAGATAAACGAATGTTCCTTTGAAGTTTATATAGGATATATCCATATGATAATGCTCATGAGGTTTTGTAGGCTGTGCAAAACCACTCCCTTTGGTCTTTGTATGATGCCAGCGAGTTGCCAACAAACCAGCATTTTTAAGCACTCGAAATACACTCGAAGGAGATACAGCAACTATATTTTCATCAAGCATCATGTATGAAAGACGTCGATATCCTTCATCAAGATGGGCCATTCTATAATTGATAATAGCAGCAACCTCCCAGGCTAAAAGCCAATGGGTTTTGGGAGTTTGACCATTATGTTGATTTTCCTGACCTTTTCTTTGTTGCCAGGAGTAATATTTGCTAGTGCTCAATGACATCCATTTTAACATTTTTGTTATAGTAATCTTTGTTTTTTTGTGCCATTTCTGAATATAATCAACGATTTCATCTCTCAATTCCGGGGAGATCCAACGACCGGTTAAATCTCCCCAGAGTGCTTTTTTAAGTTAATATTCTCCTGTAATAATTCGGCTATCACCGCATTGCGATCTTTGAGCGAGGATTCCAGATCGTCGATTTTCTTTTTTACTTTTTTGTCACTTTTTTTGCTAAAGATGACTTGTGCTGCGTTCTCTAACAATTCCTTGCGCCAAGTATAAAATTGATTGGGATGGATTCGGTATTTTTCACATACATCGGCAACCGAGATATCGTTTTCAAAATGATCACGAAGAATGGCTACTTTTTCTTCAGCTGAAAGTCGTTTACGTTTTTTCATAATAAGGTCTCCTGATGGTTTTCAACCACCTTAATTTACAACCTTATTATTCCAATTTCAACTGAACCGTAACAATTTGGCAAAGACTTTTGTAAAAATAATCTCAGACTTCAACCTTATGGAGGCATATCCTATGTAATTTTTATAAAGGATGACACCTCGTTTGAAACTAAAAGTGTTTTAGAATATCCTCTGGACGTAAATGATAATAATATATTGTATGATACCTACAGAGATAACGGATGGTTAACCAAAGTGTTAATAAATTCCGGGTTTGGCATTAATATGGGATTTTTGTTCAATTTTCAAAATCTATTGATAGACCTGAGGTATTTCAGATCTCTATTTGACATAGAATTAATTTCAAACGCTGAAATAAAT
>WJMF01000105.1 GCA_014728085.1 Candidatus Zhuqueibacterota bacterium | reverse complement strand
GGTAAGAAAATCGCGGCCGAATTTGAGTTCAAATTGTTTGTGATGCGCCACCATCACCGCCTGCTCGCTATAGGCGGCAAGTCCGGCCTGGCGTTTGCCTCTGTAGCTGTGGTCCTCGTCGATGCGATTATCGGCCAGCACCGTATGGTAGATATGCAGCCACGGCCGCAGCCGCACCCCGAATCGCGCCCGCTGGGTGCCGTGGTAGAGCTCCAGCTGCGGCCCTTTTTCATACGCATCGCGGCTCTCGATCCAGAAGAGCAGCTCTTCATCCCGCTGCGGTAACCGCTGCAGCAGGGCATCCATCCGGCTAAAGCCGATGCCGCTCGCCGCCACCGCATCCGGCAGCGACGGACGCAACACCTCCCATTCATAAGGCCCGGAAAGCGGCGAATGCTGCCACAACCCGCCGCGGTGATAGAGATAACGCAGATAATCCTGCGTCCAGTGATCCGGGTGCAGGGATTGGGAGAACAGTGTAGTAGTAAAAACAAAAAATAAAAAAATAGTTCTCATATATATACCACTTTTTCTGATTACAAAAAGTTTTAAGAAAACTACTGAAATGATATTATTTCAGTCCTTGACAATAAAATAAAAACTTATACTTTTCGGATAACTCTGGCCGGAATGCCTGCAACAAGTGTATTTTCAGGTACATCCTCTGTGACCACACCTCCGGCACCTATCATTGCGTTTTTACCGATTTTAACACCGCATAAAATAGTAGCACTGGAACCAATTGAAACACCCTCCTCGATAAATGTTTTTGTGCAGACCCAATCCGAATCTGATTGCATTGACCCATCCGGATTAACCGCACGAGGATATTTATCATTAATAAAAGTAACATTATGTCCAATAAAACAATTATCGGCAATATTTACGCCTTCACAAATAAAGGTATGACTTGAAATTTTGCAATTTTTGCCAATGCTTGCACCTTTTTGAATTTCAACAAAAGTACCAATTTTGGTAAAATCTCCAATTTTGCATCCATACAAATTGACAAAATTAAAAATCTTGACATTTTTACCCAATTCTACATCATCGGCAATACTGGTAAATTTCATAGTTTAATTTCCTTTCCACGGGCCTTGATCGATTTTTCGCTTGCTTCGAGAATCTTCACCACATTTAAACCAGCGGTACCATCGGTAATAGGTTTTTCATTATTTTTTATACAAGCGGCAAAATGACTCACTTCATCTGCGAGTGCTTCTTTATTAGGAACTTTGGGCGCATACATATCACCCGTTCGATACTGAATAAGCGTATCATAGATTTCTGTATCGGTTTTATTTACCACAATACCGGTATCATAGATTTTGATTTTTTCAGTTGATTGATTGTCATCCCATACAACCATCTTTTTTTTACCAGCGATCAAGGTCTGACGGATTTTAACCGGTGACAACCAGTTGGCATGGATATGAGCTATAACATTATCCGGATAATAAATAGTTAAATAGGCAACGTCTTCCAGGCCATTTCCAATATGATCAACCCCTGTTGCTACGACGGCTTCCGGTGGCTTGTTGATAACGTGATCCATAATAGATATATCATGTGGAGCGAGGTCCCATATCACATTTATATCATGTTGAAACAGACCCAGATTAATTCGAACAGAATCAAAGTAATAGAGATCACCGATTTCTCCGCCTTTGACAATTTGCTTAATGAGTTGAACAGCGCCGGTGTAAATAAAAGTATGGTCTACCATGAGAGTCAAATTTGACTTTTCAGCAAGCTCGACCAATTCTATCGACTGGGCGGATGTTGATGTCATTGGTTTTTCTATTAATACATGTTTTCCCGCTTTTAATGCATCCTTTGCAATTTCATAATGGGAATAAACGGGTGTACAAATGGCCACAGCATGTATTTGCGGATTATTGAGAATTTTTTTATAGTCTTTTGTGACCTCCAGGCCGGGGTATTTATTTTTGATTAATTCCAGACGTTTTTGTTTAACATCCGCACAGATAAACATGTCAAAATCACAATTTTCAAAAAAATTACGAATAAGGTTAGGTCCCCAATAGCCAACTCCAATTACCCCTATTTTAATCATATATACCGAGCCTCCTGTTTTGTTTATGAAGCTTTGATGAACTTTTTAATCATTTCCACAACATATTCAATTTCAGACTGTTCAAGTTCAGGATACATCGGGAGTGAAATGATCTCCTGCATTGCTTTTTCAGTGACGGGTAAATCTCCCTTTTTATACCCCAGATATTGATAAGCCTTTTGTAAATGCAGCGGATATTTATAGTGAAACCCTGTATAGATATTATTTTCTTTTAAAAAGGTTTGCAACTCTTCACGTTGCTTTACTCTGACGACATATAGATGGTAAACGTGTTTGGCATAATCCATTTCCCGGGGTGCAATCACGGCCTCGACGCCGGAAAATAATTGATCATAATAGTTTGCATTTTTACGACGCATGCTGGTCCATTGATCAAGATATTTCAACTTGACATTCAAGACCCCCCCCTGAAATGCTGCCATGCGCATATTATGGCCCTCGAATTCATGAATATATTTTTCAGAAGAGCCATGATCGCGATACATACGTACAAATTTATCAATCTCCGGATTGTTTGTTGTTATTGCGCCTGCCTCACCATAAGCACCCAAATTTTTTCCGGGATAAAACGAAAAGGCAGCCGCGTCTCCAATAGAGCCACATTTTTTCCATTGGGATGAGCTTGTAGAAATCAGTTCTTCCGATTTGGAATAATGACCTTTATACTCGGCGCCATGGGCCTGTGCAGCGTCCTCAATTACATAGAGATTATTATCTTTTGCGAGTTCCAGAATCTTGTCCATGTCTGCGGGCTGGCCAAACAAGTGCACCGGCATAATAGCCCTGGTATTTTTTGTAATGGCAGCTTCTATCTTTTGAGGATCGATATTATAAGACTCTTCTTCGATATCAACAAAGACCGGCTTTCCTCCGGCAGCGGTGATTGCTTCTGTTGTGGCAATAAATGTATTCGCGGTTGTAATGATTTCATCCCCTGGTTCAATAACAGCTTTTAGGGCAACCTGATCGGCAGAAGTTCCTGAATTGAGGCCGATGCAAAATTTGGAATCGGTATATGCCGCAAAAGCCTGTTCAAACAT
>WJMF01000104.1 GCA_014728085.1 Candidatus Zhuqueibacterota bacterium | reverse complement strand
CACATTCAGGCCGGTCGTAATGGCTGTGGATTGTTGGGCAAAGTTTTGTTCGATGAGATTCCAAAGAATTTTGGGACGATGATCACTCGTTTCAAGGAAAAGACTTTTTACCCGTTCTGATGCACCGGAAAAGACATCCTCAATCACTCTGAAATGAGTTTCTAAACCTCTTTTTGCATATTCCAGTGATTGTTCCGGACGATTCAAAGCAGCATGAAGCAAAGCCAAATTGTTGAGGCTATTCGCGACGTCGGGATGGTTTTTGCCGAGCTGCTGTTCGCGGATTTCCAGGGCGCGTATGTACAGGGTTTCGGCATCGCTGTAGCGACCCTGGCTGTGATATAGCGCGGCTAAATTGTTGAGGCTGGCGGCGTTGTGAGGATGGTTTTTGCCGAGCTGCTGTTTGCAGATATTCAGTGCGCGTTGGATGAGGGGTTCGGCCTCGCTGTAGCGCCCCTGGCTCTCATATAGCGTGGCCAGATTGTTGAGGCTGGCGGCGACGTCGGGGTGGCTTTTGCCGAACTGCTTTTCGCGAATATCCAGAGCGCGTTTGTAGAGGGGTTCGGCCTCGCTGTAGCGGCCCTGGTTGTCATATAGGCCAGCTAGATTATTAAGGCTGTTAGCAACGTCAGGAGGGTAATTGCCGGGTTGCTGTTCGCGGATGTCCAAAGCTCTTTTGTACAAGGGTTCAGCCTCGGTGTAGCGGCCCTGGTTATGATATAGGAAGGCCAGACTGTTGAGGCTATTCGCGACGTCGGGATGGTTTTTACCGAGCTGCTGTTCGCGGATATCCAGAGCTCGTTTATACAGAGGTTCAGCCTCGGTGTAGCGACCCTGATTGCTATATAGCACGGCCAGATTGTTGAGGCTTTGCGCGACGTCGGGATGATTTTTGCCGAGTTGCTGTTCGCGGATGTCCAGAGCGCGTTTATACAGGGGTTCGGCCTCGCTGTAGCGGCCCTGGCTTTGATAGAGTCCGGCCAGATTGTTGAGGCTATTTGCGATGTCGGGATGATTTTTGTCGAGCTGCTGTTCGCGGATGTCCAGAGCTCGTTTGTACAGGGGTTCGGTCTCGCTGTAGCGTCCCTGGTTGTCATATAGCACGGCCAGATTGTTGAGGCTGTTCGCAACGTTGGGATGATTTTTGCCGAGTTGCTGTTCGCGGATGTCCAGAGCTCGTTTATACAGGGGTTCAGCCTCGCTGTAGCGGCCCTGGCTGTCATATAGCGCGGCCAGATTGTTAAGGCTGAATGCGACGTCGGGATGGTTCTCACCGAGCTGTTCTTCACGGATATCCAGAGCGCGTTTATAGAGAGGTTCAGCCTCGGTGTAGCGTCCCTGGTTATAATATAGGAACGCCAGAAAGTTGAGGCTTCCGGCGACGTCGAGATGATTTTTACCGAGCTGCTGTTCGCGGATATCCAGAGCTCGTTTGAACAAAGGTTCGGCCTCACTATAGCGTCTCTGGCTATTATATAGCATGGCCAGAATATCGAGGCTGGTGCATACTTTGGGATGTTTTTTGCCGAGTTGCTCTTCGCAAATAATCAAAGCACGCTTTGCCAGCGGAATAGCTTTTGCATATTGACCTTGTTGGTGAAGCTTGATAGTTTGTTCCAACAGTTGTACAGCTTCCTTCAGGTCCTGTGCAAAGGTGCCGGAGTATATGACGAGCAAAAGAGGCGTTAAAAATAGAAATGCAAATCTGTTGACACTTTTCATTTCTGATCTTTTCACCTTTGTCATCACTTTTGTTTCTTTCCTTGCTATTGTGCACGATATTAAAACCAGGCCTTTTCAGAATTTCGGTAAACAGAGTTCGATCGGTGCAAGAGATGTTATGTCCCGCTCCACACCCGGAGTCATTCGGACACCCGGGGAGGGCCTCCAGACAGGATGGTTCCGGAGGCCTCTTTTGACGCTTTTTTTAAGTCATTAATATCATTCTCTTCCTCTCAGCGGATCTCGGCGTACCCGGGTTTTAATCGTCCGAAAATTTCAGGTGATATTAAATATTTTAAGACCGATTGTGGGAGTATTATTTTAACCAATATGTTTTAAACAGTTTTATAATACGGTTCTCCGGTTCTTGTTTACGATAATTTTTGCTATAAGAGTTATTGGATGCATGCAATGGTTTTGTCAAAATCCCCTGCTTTTATTGATGTTACGAAAAGCCGTGATGATATTCAAGTTAAAAAATCATTTTTGCTTTTCCCCGGGGCACGTAAAGGATGTATGCTGTCCGTTCCCATAAACATTGTCTTGATTTTATTTGCATAATTACGTTTATTTTATAAGAAGATATCAATGGGGATTCAAAATGCTCGGAGCCAAAGATCTCAACATTTCGATAGAGTGGCGCTTTCGCTTTTACGGCCATGGGGCACGAGTGCATTCAGAGCCGGGTGTGATTTATGTCGATCTCGGCAACCGGCTGGAACCAGGGATTATCGATCACCATATCAAGGAATCGCCCTTTCGCTCCTCTGCATCCGCCATCGCCGGCAACAGCCAGTATGTCTCGCGGCATCTGCTCGGCGGTTTGAACGACACCTACTATCGCGGCCAGACGATCAACCGTAAAAACATGATATTTACCTTTGCCTGCCATCGCTTCCCGGATTGGGATTCCATGGTTTCTTTTTATTTGTGCCGCTATATTTGTGAAAACGGTTACCTGCCACCGCAGGAGATCACCGATGCGCTGAGCCGCGCCACCGATATCATCGATCAGGGAGAGGCCAGGGTGGAAAACAACGTCAACCGCCCCTTTCTCATCTATCTGATGATGATGAATACGATTACATCATGGGAGGAGTGCCTGCAAAAAGGCGCCGGGCTCATCGATTATCTCATCACATCGAATTCACACCATTCACCGGCCCTCTTTCTCGATCCCTTTGAACCGCCGGAGATGTTCGCCGAACAAGCCGACGCCCTGAAATCCGATTATGAGCTGTTTCAGGCGGATTTGCAGGATAGCGATCAGTTTTTCATCTCCGTTCCCACAACCGACGGCGCCGCGGTCAAGACGCGGGCGCTGGCCTTCAAACGGCCCCCGCGCTGTCGTTTGCACAAATACTGGATTCGCGAACACTCTGATGTCGGTGTGCTGTTGGTGCCTTTTGAGAATAAAGCGGGTAAAATCAACAGAGTGATCATCTCCGTCGATCCCGATTCGCGCTATTCGCTGCTCGGTCTCGGCTACCTGCTGGAGAAAGCGGAATCGGAAAAAAGAAAAGCGCTGAATCTGTTGCGCCGGGGTGTGCCGCGCTATGAAGCGGAATATTGCGACAATGACGACCCCTGGTACGACGGCCGCGGTCACAATTATACCATCGTCGACAGTCCCCGCAACGGCACGGTTCTCTCCTATGCGGAAATTATCAAGGTGGTAAGCTCGCTCTACAGTCAGCAGGATCAGGCGCTCTCCCTGGGCGAGCAGGTGGACGGCTTTATCAGTTACCGCCGCCAGGGCGGCACCGATCTCGCTCTGGCCATCAAGGTGTTTCTGGAAAGCAACGGCAAAACGCTCTTTCTCGATGTCGAATCGCTCAAGACCGGCAAGTTTCCGCCGCAACTGACGTCGATGATAGAACGGTCGAAAAACTTTATTCTCATCCTCTCTCCGGATGCCCTGAACCGTCGCCGTCAGGAAGAGGATTGGCTTTATAGTGAAATCAGTCAGGCGCTGGCAAAGAAAAAAAACATCATCCCCGTTATGATGGAGGGATTCGACTATCCCCGGGATCCGCAGTTGTTGGGTGAAATCAGCGATCTGATCAATTTTCACGGTGTGCGTTTTGTCAAGGAGCACTATGCGGCCTGTTTCCGGCAGATTCTTGAAAATATGGTGTAGATGATTTATGGCAATGCATGTGACAAAGGATGAAAACGCAGAGTGCGCAGAGAAATGCGGAGAAGAACAAAACGAATAGAAAATGACTTTTATGGCTAAAAATTGCTATGAATTTTTTGCGATTGTTAATAGAATGTTCTGTTGTTTATGAAAACAGATGAACCACAGAGGGCGCGAAGGACACGAAGAGAAGAAGAAATTTGGTCGGAGATTTTTTCATCAAGGGTATTGCTTTTGAAATACAAAAACCACTACCGGTAGTGTATTAAGACGTTCGATTGAATTGTGGGTAGCGGTTGGATCTGCTCGTTGAAAGTAAGCTGATTGTAAAGATAAAAGTGTTGACAAGATATTGCCGATCCATGCGGCACAAATATTAACTTGTATGAAATTGGCCGGCGTTGCGGAGGGTTTGTTGATCAATTTCAATGTAAACCTTTTACGCGATGGCATTGGGAAATTTGTTCTTAATTCCTTCGTGATCTTTGTGAGCTTCGTGGTAGTCAATGTGCTATGGGTTTTTGTGATTGTTAATAGAATGTTCTGTTGTTTATGAAAATAGATGAACCACAGAGGGCGCGAAGGACACGAAGAGAAGATGAAATTGGATCGGGTATCAAAAAGGGATTGGGTGTGCGATTGAGGGTCGTCGTCAATTGGGGCCGGGATTGCCGGAATACGCTTATGGCCATTGTTAGATCAATTTAAGGGAGTTTCACATGTCGGAGAAAAAATCAGCTTTCCATTCGTTATGGTTCAGTATCGTTATGGTGTTTGTATCCCTTCTAATGCTTGCTGATTACACGAGATTAGTGCTTACAACCGACGATTCCGTACGAAGGATCGTGGTTTTACTCGTTTGGGGTGTCATTGCTTTAGGGTGGATTATAACCCTTGTTATCAGGCTGAGAACCGGAAAGCCTGAATAGGTAACGGTTACGGTCTGGCTGTCGATTGCAGCCGTCCGAGTCTTCTCTATCGCGGCCCCTGCGAGGACAGGGTCTGCTCCAATCAAGCCCGCAATTCAATCAAAGGCTGTTTGGCCGGAGAGTTTTCCATTTTTGATCTTTGCGGTTAGATATGGACCTGCCGACCTGGAATGAATGGATTGTTCATTAAAATGTGGAGTATTGCTTATGGTATCGCGTCGAGAGTTTATCAAGCGTTCGGGGTTGGGAGCCGGACTTTTGCTCAGTCCGCATTTTTTAACCTGCGCCATGCAGAAAACGGATGAGAACAACCTTCATCTGCTTTTCGATCCGTCACAAACAGCTGAAATCAAACGCCGGTTGCAGCTGCCGCTGTTCGAGCCGCTCTGGCAGGAGATGCTCAGCGCCGATCTGGATAATGACCTGGAATTCCTGCAGTCCGGTATTGCCTTTAACAATCAGTTGCGCCATTTGCCGCGGGTGGATCGCATCCTGCAGCGCGAAGCCTTTATCTATGCCATGACCGCTGAGCAAAAACGCGGGGACATGGCGACACTGGCGCTGGAAAAGGTGCTGCAATTCGAGAAATGGGATTATTTCCTTGAAGCCGGCAAAGAGGTCATCGGCTTGCAGCGGGCGCCGCTGACCACCCAGTCGATTGTGGTGGCCTATCCATGGATCGAGGAGTTGCTCAGCGATGACCAGAAAACCGCTATTTTCGAACAGTTACCCGTCAAGGGGTGCGAACCGTGTTACCGCAGCCTGTGGGGCATGCTCAACAAAGAGCAAGTGGTGGGCTGGGGCTTTGATCCGGAAAGCAGCTATTACGAGGAACGCGATTTCAGGCGCTGGCCCTGGATTCTGGCGCGCACCAATCTGCGCGCCGTGCCCATGAGCGCTCTGGCGCTGGGTTCGGTGTTCCTCAAAGGGCGGGATGACCGGGTGCCGCGCTGGATGGAAGTGGTCAAAAATAGCTATGACGATTTTTACGATCTCTTTGCCAAAGACGGTAGCTATAACGAGGGTACCGGCTATTGCAATTACACCAGCGGTGAACTGATTCTGATGCTGGACGTATTGCAGCGACGCCTCGACAAGGACTGGTCCGGTGCCATCAACTGGAACGGCGTTATGGATTTCTTTTTGATGACGCACATGCCCTCGGAACAGCATCCCAAAGCCCATGTCAATTTCGGCGACGGCGGCAGCGGTTTTGATTCGGGCATCGGCTACTGGATTGCTTCCAAATACGACAACAGGGTAGCGCAATATGCGGCGGAAAACCACAGCCGCCGGGACAATATTTTTTCTGTGATCTGGTACGATCCATCGGTAGAGCCGAAAAAACCGCAGGGCGACTGGTTTTTTCGCGAATTCGATATCGGCTGGATCGTGGCGACCACCGGATTCGGCAAAACGGACTTTGTCGCCGCTCTGCGCAGCGGTGGACCGGCCAATCACGAGCATGCCGACCGCAACAGCTTTATTATCAAGTGCTATTCCGAGAATCTGCTCGCCGATAACTGGCGGCCGCCGTATGACCACAACGATCCCGGCTGGCCCCTGCGCACCTCGCCGGCGCACAACACCGTGCTGATCGACGGCAAGGGACACCAGTATCACGATGGCACTGAAGGCACCAACGCCTCGCTGGCTGAGGCAAAAATCATCCGTACGCACAAAGATGAGCAATATGCCTGGACCATCAGCGATGCCACCCGGGCCTATGGACTGGTCAATCCGAACGTTAAAAACGTCAATCGCAGCATTGTGGTCATACCGGCGATGAAATTCGCCGCCATCATCGACTGCCTGGAGACCAGAGACGACGCCGCGGATTTTTCAGCGCGCTGGTTTATCAGCAATATCGATCGCAACGGCCGCATCGCCATCGACAAAAACACATTCACCTTTTCGCGGCCGCATGCAAAGCTCTGCGGCGCCTGCGCCGGCAGCGAAGGGGTTCGACTCGACCAGGCCCTTTTTCCGGTACCGGTGGAATCGGGTATCTATCCCTATCTGGATGTCGTTTCCGCCGAAAAGGGCAAAAAGGTAATCCTGGTTACCGCCGTGGTCGCTCTTGAAACGGATCAGACAAAAACAGTTCCAAAGATATCACAGAATGATGATACCTGGACCATCAAAAGCGACAATCTCGGCAAACAGGCAACCGTTACGGTGGTGACAACAGAGACCTGTCCCGAGATTTCAGTTCAGCTGAGCTGATCCGGTTCGGGCAAACACCAAAAAAGCCAAACCGCAGAGGGCACAGAGAAACACAGAGAAAAACAGAAACAAGATAATTCGTTATCGGCAAACAGGTAATTCTCTCTGCGGTTTTGAAAAGCGAGTACGTTCAAACAGAAAGAGATATTGATGCAACGTTTATCCGTCAATTTATACGACAAAGAGGGTATTGAAAACACAAAAGCCACTCTTGACCGAGTGCAACAACGGGTTGAAGAGCTCGGTATTCGTCAACTGGTGGTGGCGACAACCACGGGGCAGACGGCGCTTCGCTGTGCTGAACTGATGCCGGAGCTGGAGGTGATCGGGGTAACCATGCATGCTGTGGATGAGGATGTCTATGTGAAACGGCACGGCAAAGACGTAAAAGCAAAAGATCCGGATATGATGCAAAGGGCGCGGCAAAAAGGGGTTAAATTCTATACCGGCGTGCATCCCTTGCGCGGCTCGGTGAGCAGTGCCCTGCGCGAGGCGTTCGGCGGTTATACAGCCGAGCATGTGATCGCTGAACTGCTTAAAGATCTTTTCTCCACCGGCACCAAGGTGGCCATCGAGTGTACTCTGATGGCTGCCGATGCAGGGTATCTGGATATGCAAAAGGATATTATCGCTATGGGCGGTTATCGCGGTGGTGTTGACACCGCTTTGGTTCTAAAGCCGGCCTATAGTTATAAATTATTCGAGATGAAAATCCGGGAAATTCTCTGTTTTCCGCGGACGACCGGCTAGGCGGATAACATGCTTTTCATGATTCAAGCAGAAGCGGGTAAAACGAAAATGCGTATAGGATGAATCATTGATTTAATGGGCGGTAACAAGGTTCACGCAATGCGGCAACGGCGAAGGGGAGACCATTCGAGCCGAAAAAAGGCAAACCGCCGGGTACGCCGCGAAACGTCGGGAGAAACGGAAATAATATCCTGGATGAAATAAAAAAACAGTTTCATTTTTTCAGAAAAATTCGTATATTACATGATATTACTTTCAGAGTTTATCCTTCCAAATAGGGGCGGCTGATCCGGCCTGACCTGTGTTTCCCTGGTGATAGGTACCTCATGAAGATAATACCATTGATTCTGTCCATTTGTCAAGCTTCGGGCACTCTTGAGAGGCTGAAGGGATAGGCTAAAGCCGTCGAGCCGTTACCGGTTTAAAATATCCGTGTGGTTTTGGCTGACCCTTTTTTGACCCGAAAGCGGTTACACGAGGACGAGAATGTGCAATTTTAATAATCTATTGACTCTAATTGAGAGAAGAAAAAAGATATGACAAACAAAAAAGCTTTTAAAAACCTGGGACTTTCTGCGAACAGCCTGGATGCGGTGAATAAAAAAGGTTTTGAGGAACCAACCGCCATTCAGACGCTGACCATCCCGCTTATGTTACAAAACGATACCAATATTATTGCCAAGGCTCAAACCGGCACCGGCAAGACCGCCGCCTTTGGTTTGCCCCTGATCGAAATGATCGATCCATCCTGCAAAACCGTGCAGGCTCTGATTCTGGTGCCGACAAGAGAATTGGCCATTCAGGTGGCGGAAGAGATCAATTCTCTGAAAAACAACAAAAATCTTACCATTGTTCCCATTTACGGCGGCCAATCCATTGAGCAGCAACTTCGTCGCTTAAAAAAAGGCATCCATATCGTGGTGGGAACCCCGGGGCGGGTTATCGACCATCTGAAACGAAAATCTCTGGCATTGGAAAAAATCGAACATTTGATCCTCGATGAAGCTGATGAAATGCTTAATATGGGATTTATCGATGATATGGATGAAATCATTCGCTATACCAATCCGCACAAACGAATGCTGATGTTTTCAGCGACCGTGCCGGCAAAAATCAAAACCCTGGCTCATAACTATATGCCGGGATACGAGTTTCTCGAGGTCGAGAAGAATCAATTGACCACCAATCTCACCGAGCAGATCTATTATGAGGTCAAATCCCCGGACAAGTTCGAAGCATTGTGCCGGATTATCGATATTGAGGATGAATTTTACGGTCTGATCTTTTGCCGTACCAAACGCAATGTGGATTCGCTGACATCTCATTTAACCGCGCGGGGATACGATGCGGCATCGATTCACGGTGATATTACCCAGGCGCAGCGGGAGAAAACGCTGGGTAAATTTAGAAAAAGAGAGGTCAATATCCTTGTCGGTACTGATGTGGCGGCACGCGGTATCGACGTCATCGATCTCACCCATGTCATTAACTATTCCCTGCCGCAGGATCCCGAGTTATATGTGCATCGAATCGGCAGAACCGGCCGAGCCGGTAAGCAGGGAACGGCAATCACTTTTATTACGCCGGGTGAGTACAAAAAATTAATGTTTATTCAGCAAAGCGCCAAAACGGATATCAAACGCTCAAAAGTGCCAAAAGTCAAGGACATCATTAAAAGCCGGAAAAAGAAGATAATGGAGGAATTGACCACCCTTCTCGAAAACGGGATCAAACCCGACTATTACAAGCTGGCCGATGAGCTGCTTGAAAATCATAATCCCGTAGATATGGTGGCCGCTATTCTCAATCACAGCTTTGAAGATACATTCAATCCGGATGCCTATTCCCATATACAGGAAAGGGAAAACAGGGCGAAGCAGAGCGATATGCCCGGTAAAACCCGCCTGTTTGTTGCCCTGGGTAAAAAGGATCAATACAATGCTAAAAAACTGGTTGATCTGGTGTTGAGCCGGGTTTCTCTTAAACCCGGACAGATCAGCGACATACAGATTATGGATAAATTTTCCTTTATTACTGTTCCTTTTGAAAAGGCGGAAAAAATCGTCAAGAGTTTTAAACAAAAGGGCCGCAGACCTTTGATCGTTCATGCCGGCAAAAAGGGCCGAAAAGCAGCCTGATACGGGATACAAGATCCATATTTGACATTTTTTTCATATTTTTCTCAGTGTCCCCCGGCGATTTTATTAAATCGGAACTCGATTTTCCTGGCTATTAAACCGCAGAGAATGCCGAGTATCGCAGAGAAAGACAGAATGGTTCAATGGGATGAAAGCAAAAGCATGTCTAAATCATGAATTGTGATGATGTTGAGAAATATCTTAAAACAGGGAGAGAAAACCTTATTTTATGCTTTTAAACCCTGGTAGAATTTTGTGATTTATCCTTTTTTCCTTCGTGTTTTTCGAGAGTTTTGTGGTTGATAACCAGCCTTGTAAAACACGATTGACAATAATGATTACATTTTCGCACAGACTGTCTGACGGACAATCCTTTAGGGAGGCCCTGCCTCTCAACTCTATAGGTGCCACGAGTCATTCGCTTTTTTCTTTGCGGCTTTGCGTTTTTGCGTGAGGATAATATAAACCGCGAAGCGCTGAGAACCGCTGAGAAAAAATGAAAAATTAGCCTCAAATTTTCAAATATTGCTGAAAGATCTAAAAAATTTCAACATTTAATGTTACTGTGATTTTCCGCCTGATTCAACTTTAGAACTTTGGTTTGGGAACGGATCTTCGTCAACAGGCTGGTTAACCAGCGGGTCATCCGGCATGACGATGGCATCCAGGTCTGATATCCTGACTTTGTGAACCTCGATCATCTCCTTGTTGCCGGTGTGGGCGATCAGGAGATGGTTGCCGTCGCGGATGATATGAGGATAATCCACCCAACGGCCTCCCACGAGATAGACCATTTTTCGAAACACCAGCCGATCCTTTCCGGTAACCGAAAGCGTCATTGGATCCCGTTTTTCTGGATTGGGATTGGAAACCAGGACATACCTGCCATCCTCCAGCTCGACGCCGTTGAATTTCGATCTGGCATCGGGAAAATTCGTCGGTACTGTTTTTGTCCACGTCCGGCCGTTGTCGGTTGAAAAGGCGCGGAACAGGTAACCGCTTTTGCGGTTGTCCCGGAACAGGGCCACCAGGTTGCCGTCGGGCAGTTCCCACCAGTAGGGTTCCTCTGCTGCCAGCGGCGCATCGGGGCCGAGAATCCGGTGCGAATCCCACTGATCTATCGCGTCGGTGCCGCCGATGAGAAACCAGACACCGGTTTTTTTATAGTTATAGGGCCGGCGGGACATGGCCCATTCTCCATCGGGCAACCGCTTGGGCGGAAAGTTGTTGATCGCGTTGTCAACGATCACACCCCGGTCGAACCAGGTCTGTTTTGTTTCGTCCCATTGAAAGGCTTGCAGCTCGAGGCCCGGTCCAAAGAATCCGGCCGCCTCATCGAGCGAAACCAGCGCCAGCAGCTTGCCGTTTATCTTCCAGAATCCCCGTGAAATATAGCGAAAGCCCTTATCGCTGCGGGTGTTGTAGTAGGGAGAATCCGGGCCTGATGTCGGCGGGTAAGGGGTTATGAATCGTTTTTCACTCCAGTCGAGTCCGTCCGGACTGGTGGCCCAGGCTACGCGTTGGCCCGTCTTGTCTTCACGCGAAGGACCATCACTCCACATTGCCCAGAACCGATCATTGTGATGGATCAGATAACAGTGCTGGTTCACCCCTTTTGTGTCCCGGACATCGCTGATAATCGCGTGTTCTGATGCAATGCGGGGCAGGTTGGCAAATGAAATGTTGTGAGGATCGTCGGGCACCCATTTACCTTCAAGCATCAGGGAGGAGGCGGGATTTTCCACCGCGTCGGGCCGGTCATTCTGAGCAAAAAGGGGTACGGTAACACCAAAATAGAAAAGCAAGCAGAGCTTTAGAGAATATGATTCTTTCTTTATTGCGATTAACAGCATATTTTTTCCTCGCAGAAAGTGTTCGGATTATCTCCGGTAAATTAAAAAAGCCTGACATAAAAGCAAAATGATAAATTTTTACCCTGTCTCTTCTGATCTTCTATCTTTTGATCATGCGGATTTTTTTTCTTTACAGAGATGTCCCCATGAACTTGCCGGGGTGATGAACGCAAACAAAACATAAAAAAAGTATTTGGTGACTGTACCACATTGACTATGCTATTGCTTAAAAGAGAGTGCACCTAAAATAGGAATCTAACCGGGTTCTTTGATAAATAACAAAAAATGGATATATTTATCAAGAGCTATTAACAATTTTTTATTGATTCCGGTGTTAAGGGGCTTTTGGGTGCAGTTTTACTTTTGGGAGAGCGGATGAAGAAATCATTTGCCGACAAGGTCGTTGTGATATGCGGGGCTTCCAGCGGTATTGGCCGGGAAACCGCCCTGCTTTTTGCGGAAGACGGTGCAAGGCTGGTGCTCTCTTCCCGACGGGAGGAAAAGCTCCAGGCGGTGGCGCAGGAGGTGCGAGAGCGGGGAGTGGAATGCAGGACGATTCCCTGTGATATCGAAGAGTTCCAACAAATTGAAAATCTGGTCGAGAAAACCCTTGAGACCTGGGGACAAATCGATGTTCTCGTCATAACCGCCGGTCAATACATTCGAGGCAGGATCGTTGAAACGGATATCAGCCATTTTAAGGATGCCATGCGGGCCAATTTTTTCGGTGTCGTTGAGCTCATTCGGGCGGTATTGCCCCATATGGTGCAGAGAAAAAGCGGGTATATCGGCGTCATCAATACTCTGGATGCCAAGAAGGGCTTGTTGTTGGATGCGCCTTATGTTTCGGCCAAATCCGCGTTGGATGGATTTTGCGGCGTGCTGCGACAGGAACTCCACGCCACCGGGGTGGGCATTACATCGGTTTTTCCCGGCAGAATCGACACCCCCATGATCGAGCATATCAAAGTGCCGGCTGTATCCGCCAAGTTGCCGCCGCAAAGGGTGGCAAAGGCGCTGCTGCGGGGCATCCGTCGCAATAAAGCAGAGGTGGTGGTTCCCTGGTTATTCGGCCCGCTCGGCGCCCTGAATGAAATCGCTCCGAAATGGATGGATTGGCTATTCAGAGTTTTCAAACTCGAGGGAAAAGTAATCAAAAAGTAATAATGGCGGATCAGGTTATGGATAAATGGATTTCTCTGTTTTCTTTTCCATTGGTCTTTTTGTTTGTTCGTCTCTTTCTCGCGCTGTGCTTTTTAGTTTTATTCTTTCGTCTTTCCAGGAACGCCGCCAAGCGGTTGCTCAAAACCAATAGTTTGTCCGTTCACCTGACCGCTACCTATGTCATATTCTCCTGGTCACTTGCGGTATTATTCCATCTGTTTATCAATTTTGGTTGGTTTAAGCCAATCCCTGTTGCGATGGCATTCTTATCGATGTTGGCTTTGGCTTTAACGTCAGGATGGCTAAAGCCCGTTCCTTATCATTTGGGTATACCCGTATGGATTCGAAATCTCCCTCTTTTATTCATAATTATACTTTTTGTTCCTGCAACGCTCTTTATATTGCTGTTGGTAGCGCGTTCGCTTGGATTGCCGTTGCTCGGTTGGGATGCCCTGACATACCATGGCTTAAAGGCCGGTCTCTGGGTTCAGCAGGGGAACTATTTTTACGACTTAAATCCTCCCGGGGGGTGGGAATATTATCGCACGTTTTTTGGCGGCGGAGAACTTTATACCGCCTGGGCAATGTTTTTAACCGGCACAAGCCATTTTGCAGCATTGGCTGACGGCTGGCATGTGGCGGGTCTCGGTTTGGCTTCCTATTCTATTGCGCGGCTAATTGGGTCGGATCGGACTCTGGCTCTACTCCTGACCTTGATTGTGCTTACTTGCGGTACGGTTACCGATTATATCGGGGCCGGATATGTAGATATCGCCCATACTGCGATGCTGTTGTCTGGATTTTTATTTATTGTTTTGTACATGCGTGATAATAAACCAGCACAACTTTTGCTTGCATTCGCTGCACTTGGACTGGCGTTATCGATTAAAATTACAGCCCTTGTTTTTATTGGTTCCACCGGGCTGGTTTGGTTGGTTTGGCTGTTCCTGAATCGGAAAAAAATTGTCCTGACAAACTCGATCCGGCTTTTAGCTGTTTTGATTTTTCTTATACCTGTTGTTCCCTGGTTTATTTACAATACCCTTAATAGCGGTTATCCATTGGGATGTGTCCCTGTTAAGTTTGGATCTATCGTTCTTGGGCAAATGCCGCCGAATCTGAGTTGGTTTTTCGAGCGGCCGGACCTGCAACCCTTTCTCTGGAAGACTGAATGGCAGGCGCTCAGGCAGGCTCTGAACCGTCCCCTGTTGTTATTGCCATTGTTTACCATTTCAATTTTCAGAATTCGCAAAAAGTCATTGAAAGGTTGGCAGAGTCTACTCACCCTCTTTGCTATAGCCGGGGTCATAATCCAGTACGCGAGCCCGGGTTTTTCGGTCATTCGTCTCGAATGGGCCGGGGGTAATGACCGCTTTTTACTCCCCGCCATCATCCTGGGTGTTTTTTCGATTGGGCATATCGACTTGAATACCAAATTGTACAAAACCATATTTTTCTATGGC
Organism: Candidatus Zhuqueibacterota bacterium; assembly: GCA_014728085.1. Taxonomy (GTDB): domain Bacteria; phylum Zhuqueibacterota; class Zhuqueibacteria; order Residuimicrobiales; family Oceaniaggregativiventaceae; genus Oceaniaggregativivens_A. The sequence goes on along the minus strand of WJMF01000104.1, from coordinate 4,996 downwards.
TTGATCGCTGTCTGGATACATATGGTGGGATTTTACGTTCGTTTTTTATCCTCTGCTCCAATCCTTGAGATTCAAAATACATTGATCATTTTGGTTACATTTTTGCCGGTACTTGCGGCGGTGTGCTGCAAATGCTTTAAGCGCAAATGTTCAAGCATGATTACATTGATTATACTGGGGTTTTTACCTCTGAGCACCGTTTTGATTTTGCGTCAACAAGATGGCGATGTGAACGCCTTTGCAGCGTCTACGGTTCTGCGAAAATTTCCGCGTTACTGGGTTCATGCTTATAGAGCCCTTTCGGAAGAACCGGCATCAAGACGTATTGCGGTCACTGCAGGACCGCAACAGATCAGTCATAACTGGTTTGTATATCCCTTTTTAGGAGCCAATCTCGAAAATGATATCGCTTATATTTCTCCCTATCGCCATAACCGCACGGTTCCTCACCATCCGGATTATGACTATTTTTCTAATGCAGATTTTAAAATATGGTACAAAAGATTGTGCAGGGAAGATATCACGCATGTGATGAGCTTAAAACCGGGCAGCCTTGAACTGGACTGGATGTCAACGCATCCACAACAGTTCAGTCCTCTTGTCGGAGTTTCGCATCATTGGGGACTATACCGTGTGAATGACACGGTATGTCTGGATTATCTCGATGAAAAGGATATAAAAAAGTAAAGCGCAAAAATCCGGGTTAAATTTTTGCGCTTCGGGGGTCAGGCAGGGGGAGGAGAGAGGAAGCTTTATTAATTTTTTATTCTGTCGCGGTCACGTCAACAAAGGCATGAAACGAAGAGCCGAGTCTCTGTACCGTCAGGATTACAACATTTTGATCTTTGTGCTCGTTTAAGATCTCCTTAAAATTCGATACATCCTCAATGGTTTCCTCTTCGATTTTGCGAATCACATCTCCGGCCTGAATGCCGGCATTGGCGGCCGGGCTCATGGGTTGTACGCCGGTGACAATGACGCCCTCGGTATCGTCATAATAATCGTGTCTCAACCGCGATCTGATATTATCGGTCAGGTTTCTCAATTCCAGACCCAGCATTGAAGCTTCTCCGCTTTTGCGCTGTTTCTGTTTTTCCTCATTGTCGCGTTTACCGAGTTCGACGTTCAGTTTTTTTCTTTCACCGTCGCGCAAAATGGTCAACTCGACGGTTTCTCCCGGGTCTCTCAACGCGATTTGATTTTGCAGCTGATTGCTGCGATCGATGTCTTTATCATTCAACTTGAGAATGACATCCAGAGGTTTTAGTCCCGCTTTTTGCGCCGGACTGTCATCCATCACCTGTTCGATGATGACACCCATGGGTTTTTCCATATCAAACCGGCGCGCAATGGTTTCATCCACTTCTCTCATGCTGATGCCGAGCCAGGCACGGGTCACATAGCCCTTTTCGATCAGGTCCTGCATCACCCGTTTCGCCAGATTCGAGGGAACAGCGAATCCGTATCCCATATATCCTCCGGTCTGGCTGGCGATGGCTGTGTTGATGCCGATAACCTCGCCGTTCATATCGACAAGTGCGCCGCCGGAATTGCCCGGATTAATAGCCGCATCGGTCTGGATGAAATTTTCGATCGCATAGGAAGGTTGTTCCTGTGTACTGCGGCCTCTGAGGATACCGATGTTCCGGCCTTTGGCACTGATGATGCCTGCGGTTACAGTTGATGTGAGATGAAGTGGATTTCCGATCGCCAATACCCATTCGCCGATGCGCAGGTTCTCCGAGTTTCCAAATTCCGCCACCGGGACATCATCTGCATCTATTTTTATAACAGCAATATCGGTATTCGGGTCAGCGCCTACGAGCCTGGCGTCGAAGTTTCGTTTATCGTTCAGGGTAACGGTTATATCCTGGGCCCCGTCGATGACATGATTGTTGGTAATAATATGGCCTTCATTTGAAATGATGACGCCAGACCCCAATCCCCGCCTTTCGCGCGGTTGTGGTTCTTCCCGGCGCAAATCGCGTCCAAAAAAGTCCCTCAAAAGCGGTCCGAAAAACTGGTCGTAATCGGACAGCCGCGGTTCGACGATTGTGGAGGTGGATATGCTGACCACCGTGGGTAAAAGCGTATTTGAAACGGCATAAAAGGATTCCGATAAATCTTTTGCCGGGACTTGTGCTGATTGCGGTTCAGCTAAACTCTTATCTGTCCATGAATTGCTGCTGACAAAAATGATTCCGATAATAATACCAACAACGACAAGGGCAATAACGGAGAATAAAGAGAGTTTACGGTGTGACATATAAAACAACTCCTTTGTGCAGATTGACTATTGTAATTTATTTTGTTCCGACAGCTGATTCAGGGCATTTTCCAGTTCTTGCAGAGCTCGTGCAGACTGTTGATAATTTCGCTCATTCATGCTTTCGAGGTAATCGTCAAAGGCCTGCCTGGCTTGTCGAACCAATTCTTCAGGAGCCTGCTCTGTTTCCATGTCCAGTTGAATCTTTTTGCCCGCTAACAAGCCTTCCAGCGCTTTGTCAAAACTTTCAGCATAGCTGAGTTGATCGTTATGCATGAGAACGACCAGGCGCAATTCGGGATAAGCAGCGGTTTCCGCCTGTAAATAGATCGGCTCGACATAGAGAAGGGTCTCATCGACCGGTATCGCCAGCACATTGCCGCGAATAACATTGGAACCGCGCTGATCCCAGAGCGTCAGCTGACCGGAAAGGAACCGGTCCTGATCGATCTTGGTTTCGACCTGCTGGGTGCCGAGAACACGCTTTTCTTTGGGAAATTTATACGCCAGAAAACGGCCATAATTTTGGGGATCGCACATGCCGGCAATCCAGCCGATCAAGACCTGACGATTTTTCGGCGTAAACGGCAAAATGAGCACGAATTCGGGATTATCGCTCTCCGGCAGCTCCCACATGACGTAATAGGGCTCGACCGGAATGACGCGGTTGTAATATTTTTCAGTCGCCCGTATCCATAAATCTTCCTGATTGTAGAATACCGTGGGATCAGTCATGTGATATTTTGCATAGACCAGACCCTGGACAAGCAGCATATCAGCAGGATAGCGCACGTGTTGTTTCAGCTCTGCAGGCATTTCGTCTTTGCTGGAAAAAAGATCGGGAAAAATTTTTTGCCATACCCGAACCAGCGGTTCGTCGTCATAGATATAAAAATGAACATCACCATTATAGGCGTTGATCACCGTCTTGACGCTGTTACGCATGTAATTCATGCCATCGATGTGGCCGGCGACCCGGTTTCTCAGGGTTCTGGTTTGATTGCCCTGTTTGTATTCGATGAGTTCGGTTGAGTTAAAGGGTTCGCTATAGGGATAATAATCGGTGGCTGTGTATCCGTCGATGATCCAGTAGAGATCGCCATCGATCAACGCGATATAGGGATCATCATCAAAGCGGATAAAGGGTGCCAGCTGTTTGACGCGGTCAACGATATGGCGATGGAACATGAGGCGGCTGTCGCGTGTCGGGTATTGGGAGAGGAAAAAACGGGTGCCGTCGAATTTATAACCGTAGAGGAATTTGCGCCACAGCGAAGAGAGCTGCACGCCGCCACTGCCCTGGTAACGGGTGTAGACATTTTTTTCGCCGCTGGGGTAATCGAATTCTTTTTCTTTCGAGTTTGCCACCACATGCGATGTGGTCATTTCGCCGTAATAAATTTCCGGTGTATCGACCTCCAGAGCCGGATATTCGCTTTTTGGCGGAATATCCTTAACGAGCAGATTCGGCAGTCCGTTGGAGGTAAACTCGCTCACCGGCGTCAGGGTGATGCCGTATCCATGTGTATATTTAAAGCGTTTGTTGACAAAGGTCTGGCTCTGCGTGGGTAGATTTTTTGGTTGCATTTCCCGTGCCGAGACCATGACCTGGCGGTAGGTATCGGCAAAGTGGTAGCGGTCGATATCGACATCGACAAATTCATAATAGAGACGAATTTCCTGAAATTGTTTATAAACCGCGTCCAGGGCGCGCCAGTCCCACAGCCGGATATTATTAATGAGATACTGGTTTTCCTCCACCATGCTGCGGTTGAAATCGCTCTTTACCGGAAATTCCCGTTCTTCTACCTGCAGGTTAAAGCCTTTTTGGGTAAATTCGATGTTGTTGGCGATATATTCTTTTTCAAAGGTGATTTCATTCGGTTCCACGCGCAGCCATTGAAAGAGACCGGGAACCAGGGTGAGGATGAGGAACCAGATGAAAAAAAGCAGGGCAAAGGTAGTGCCGAGCTGAAAGCTGAGCGGATGGGTTTGCCAGTTCTTTCGTTCGACGATTCGTTCATATTTTTTTCCGATTGCGGGGATTAAAAGGGTGATGCTGAGCAGTATGGTCAGTAAAGCGACGAGGATATAGGCGTATTGGCGGATATGAACGTCCGTCCAGCCGGGACCGGATACCGCTCCCCAGGTTGAATAGAGGAGGGCATAGCGATTCAGCATTTTTCCCACAGCCAGAACCAGAATGAAAAGAAATATATTGAACAGCAATCCCCGGATAAGACGGCGGGCAACACCGGCATCTCTGTCCTTGAATCCATATCGCAACTGGTTGTCGTCGACGCGTATGAACAGAATGGCGAACATGGAAAGTGACAATAGCAGGGTCAGCGTAAAAGCGAGCTCGTAGATTCTGTCCAAAAGCGGCAGTGTAAAGAGATAAAAGCCGACATCCTTGTTGAGAATCGGCTCCAGGGTTCCCGTTGAAATGCGGTTCCAGAATTTCAGGATGACGCTCCAGTTGGAAAAACTCCATATAGCGGTGATCGCAGCGGCGAGAATGGGTATCCAGGTGCGGCTTTTATTGGGCCGGGGGATCCATAATGTGCATAGTTTGGCAAATAGCCAACCCACTCCAAAACCGGCGAGGAGAAACAACGCTTTGGCACCGATCTCTGTCCAGAATCGGTCTCCGTAACCGAGTTGCTGAAACCACAGCATTTCCCCATAAAAATCGAGAAAACTGAAAAAGAGCCAGGTCAGAAGGGCAAT
>WJMF01000015.1 GCA_014728085.1 Candidatus Zhuqueibacterota bacterium | reverse complement strand
TAATAACTGCGGTAGATTCGCTTCAAGCCGGAAGTGAAGTACTGTTAAGAAAGTATATCTATTTTTTATTTTTGTCAAGTTGATTTTGCTTTTTCTGCTAAATTATAAGAACCTTTGTCCTGAACCTTGTTTTGATCTGATGAAATTAGATTATCATTTCAATGTTGTTTTCTTTATATTCCATTCAGAGCAAACGGATATACTCTCAAGCAGATTAGAACGAAAAATATCTTTTTATCACAACGGAGACCCCTATGACCACTCTGCAACACATTGCGTTTAACTGCAAAGACCTCGAAAAGCAGGAAGCCTTTTACAGCAAGCATTTCGGCTTTCGCCGTGCCCGGGTTTTCAATGCCGGTAAAGAGGACGAGTTTATTATGCTGCGGCTGGGAACCGCGTGCATCGAGCTGTTCAGCGCTTCTTCGGAAGCCAAAAACAGCAGCGGCGGCGTTCAGCCGGTGGGATTTTCCCATCTGGCGCTGGAAGTGGAAGATATACAAGCCATGGTGAACGCCCTGGAAGCTGACGGCATACAAACCGAAGGGATTATCGATTGTTCCGAGCACGTAGAGGGGTTACGCGTCTGTTTTTTCCATGATCCCGAAGGAAACCGAATTGAGATCATGCAGGGATGGAAGGATCAGTTTTAACAAGTCTGGAGTGCAATGCCTTAATCATTGCTCTCCGGGCGCTATAGTAATGCAATTCAACGTTTTGCTCCACACCGTTTCAGGCAGTGCCCGGGGTCGGGATGTCGATGCTGATGTTGACCGCTCCCATCTCATAGGTTTCCGGGCCCAGGCGCATGTCCGAGTTCATCATCTCTTCCCAGGTTACTTGTTTACCGGTATAGGCTGAAACGCGTCCCATAATGGCAGTAAGATTGGTGATCGCCGTCTCTTTGGCGGTATTTACGGGATTACCGCTTCGTATCGCTGTGACCAGATTGATATGTTCCTGCTCATAGGGGGATTTTATCTTTGAACGATCGACTTTTCCCTCTTTATGCGTGGGAAAGGGATATTGCCACGCCACCGAACCATCCGCTTTGAAAATTTTATCATGGCAGTTGGTTGTGCCCTTGCTGCCGACGATCCACTCGGAAACATTATCGGCACAGCCGTTGATCTGCCGGCACATACTGTGCATATGCATGCCGTTTTCATAGATATAATCGACGCTGAAAAAGTCGTATTGATCGCCGGTGGGGCGGCGGTGCCGGCCGCCGAAACCGACCGCTTTGACCGGGTGCGAACCGGTAAACCAGTTGATAACATCGATGTTGTGAATGTGCTGCTCAACAATATGATCGCCGGAAAGCCATAACCAGTTGACCCAGTCGCGAATCATGTATTCCATATCCGACCAGCCGCTCTTGCGTGTACGGTACCACAACTGGCGCTGATTCCAGTAACAGTTTGCAGCCACGATATCGCCGATGGCGCCCTGTTTGACCAGATCGAGAATTGTGAGATAAGAGTGCTGATGCCGGCGCTGGGTGCCGGTGACGACGCTGAGATTAAACGGCTCCGCCTTTTGTGCCGAGGCCATGATCGAGCGAATACCCACCGGATCGACGGCCAGGGGTTTTTCCATAAAGACATGTTTTTTGGCATTCACGGCAGCGGCAAAGTGTTGCGGCCGAAAGTGAGGGGGAGTGGCCAGAATGACCACATCAACACCGGAATCGATCACCTTTTCAAAAGCATCAAAACCGACAAAACAGTTTTCTTCTGCTAAGACAAGCTCTTTTTCCTGCATCAGGCGGTTTTTACATTGCTCGATGCGATCGCGAAAGACATCGCCGAGCGCTGAAATCTCCAGGTTGGGACCGGCGTTGAGAAAATTGATCGCCGCACCGGTGCCGCGGCCGCCGCAGCCGATCAGTCCGGCCTTGAGCACTTTGCCGTCCGGCGCCTGTTCCGGCAAAGTCAGTTCACCCGGTTGATAGCGCTTTTTACCGCCGCAGGCGATCATGGAGACGGCTCCGGCAGCACCGATGCTGCTGATAAAATTACGGCGTGAAAAATGATCTGACATGATTTTCTCCTCTTAAATTTTCCAGTAAATATAGATTTTGTTATTGTTCCGAGACTTTGAGAACCAGCCGGAATCCGATATCCCTGCAATCCGAATACCACCACAAGCTCTTGGGAATCTGCGGATCGGTCACCATCCAGGCCTGATGCCGGGTATGGTTGCGGGCTGCAGCCCGCAGCGCCGCAGCGTCGCTGCGATAGGAACCGCCGCGGATAACGTGTTCATCGCCGCTTACCGGACCTGCCGGATCCATAATTATTGCCTCGCCGGCGAATTGTTCATGGGTGTCCGGCTGGTACCAATCCAGACAAAATTCGTAGACATTCCCGGACATGTGCAGCAAGCCGAACGGATTGGCTGCCACAGCTTGCGGCAGAGCGGTTTTTCCGTTGCTGTTGAGGGCATAATTGACATAGGTGTTGATCACCGAGGTGTCGGCACCGAACAACCGGTTCCACCAGTACAGTTCGCTGTAATCCTTTGGTTGTCCCGGGAAGAAATATGGCCTCTGCGTACCGCCGCGACAGGCATATTCCCATTCCGCTTCGGTCGGCAGGCGATAGGTCTTACCGGTAACCCGTGATAGCCATTGACAGTAACGCAGCGCTGCATAATGGGTCATGGTGATGGCCGGGCGCTCTCCGCCTCCCCAACCCTGACCGGGATTGCCGTATGGGGGCGTCGGCCCGGTGATGGCATCGACACCGTTTGCCGCCGCACTCATCTGGTCTTCGGTACGTCCCGAGCCCGAGGTTTGCTGATAAAACGCCAGGTATTCATTCCAGCTCACTTCATGCTCCGCCATCCAGAACGATGTCAGGTGCACCTGGTGTTGCGGTCCTTCGTCGCTGTCGCGAAAAGCCTGGTCCGCCGGACTTCCCATGCTAAAGGTTCCGCCGGGTATGGCCACCATGTTAAAGCTGACAGAGGTACCCGGAATGGTTTCGGTAAAGGATTTAAATGAATCGAGGCGTGCAGGTTGCTGATAGATTTCTTTTTTTTCTTCATGCGACGTGAGGGCGAATTCGGTTTGCTGCGCCTCTTCATGATAGTGACCGACATGGAGGTGACAGTTCAGGCAGCGAAGTTTATCCTCATTCTGTTGATAATACAGGTGGGCATCTTCTCCTTTGGTCGACAGATTGGAGGGAAAGAGATTTTCGTGGCAGTGCAGACAACTCGCTTTATAGGTATAATGCACCGCGTTCTCCAGAGTCGATTTTTCTTCCCAGTTGATTTTGTCCGCGTCCCTGAACAGCGTGCCATAGGCATCGCGAATCCCCAGTTTGGCTTTTTCGCTGATATAACGGATTCCTTCCGGAGGTAAATGGCACTCTACACAATGCACCGGCATACCGGCATCATTATCATAGTGCGTGGAGAGTTTCCAGCTTTGCGTCGCCTGCGGATGAACATGACAACTCCGGCAAAAGTTGTCTGTTGCGGTGACGTGCAGCATGGTGTTAAAGGATATAACGGCGATCATCCCCGATCCAAAGAGCAGTAGATAAATCCATCTTTTTTTCCTCAGCATAAACACCCTTTTTGGTCTTCTTCAGGTGATTGCAACTCGTCCGTACAGCTTGTTATGGATAAAAGGCATTATTTCCGAAGGTTCATGGAGATGTAATGAATTTTCTTTCCGGTTTTGATGCAGAAAGCTTTGCTTTTTTTAAAAGGTTGCCAAAGCTATTGAATATCGGCACAATAGATACAATTTGCAATTATTTTTTGGATTTGCAACCTCTTTTTCAATTGATAAAGAGGTCAGGATTTTGTATTTTGGGACATGCGAATTTATTACCCGATTTTAATATGATTCAACTTTTAGAATGCGTTCCAAACTTTAGCGAAGGACGCGACCACAACAAAATTGACAAGATTTCGCAGGTGATTACATCAACGCCGGGTGTCAGACTTTTAGATGTTGATATCGGCTATGATGCCAACCGAACCGTGATGACGATGATCGGTGATCCCGAATCCGTCTTACAGGCCGCTTTCAGGGCGATTGCACAGGCAGCCGAATTGATCGATATGGCTATTCATAAAGGTGCCCACCCGCGTCTGGGAGCGACGGATGTTTGTCCCTTTGTGCCGTTGCGCGGCGTCGATATGAAGCAATGCATTGCCCTGGCGCAGGAATTGGGAGAACGGGTCGGCGATGAACTGGGCATTCCGGTCTATCTGTACGAAGAAGCGGCAACGCGCCAACAGACGAAATATTTGTCGGATATACGTCGCGGCGAATATGAGGGCCTGGCAGAAAAAATGCAGCAGGATTTATGGATTCCGGATTACGGTCCCAAAAAGGTGAATAAAAAAAGCGGTGCAACGGTTATCGGTGTCCGTAATCTGCTGATCGCTTTTAATGTCAATATCAACAGTACGGATAAAAAAATAGCAGATGATATTGCCGGCCGCATTCGCGAAAGCGGTTATCTCGAACGCGATGCCGCCGGTATGCTGGTGCGCGATCACAGCGGCAAACCAAAGCGCACTGCCGGACGATTCAAAGGTGCGCGCGCTATCGGTTGGTATATGCCTTCTTTTCAACGGGCCCAGGTTTCGATGAATCTGGTCGATTACGAGCACGCACCGCCGCACCTGATCTTTGATGCCTGCTGTGAGCTGGCGGCCAAACACGGGGTTCGGGTTACAGGCAGTCAACTCGTCGGCATGGTACCTCTGCGCGCAGTATTGATGGCCGGTCGTTACTATTTACGCAAGCAGGGCGAGACCCCTGCGGTACCGGATGACGAGCTCATCCATATGGCAGTGATCTCGATGGGACTGGATGATTTGGCGCCAATCGATATAAAATCGAAGATTTTGGACTATCAAACCGGGCGCAAAGAGTTGTATAATGCGCTCTCGGTAAAGGCCTTTGTCGATAAGATATCCTCACAGACACCGGTACCGGCAGGGGGAAGTGTATCAGCCCTCTGTGGTGCCCTTGGCAGCGCTCTCACCGCCATGATCGCCGCCATTACCTGCAAAGCGCATAATAAAGAGAAAGATCAGGAGATGCTGATTGAAATCGGCGACAGAGCACTGTCTCTCAAAAAGCAGTTCCTGAAAGATATCGATCGGGATGCGGTGGGCTATGAACAATACCTGAAAGCAGTTACAGCGCGTAAAATCAGGCCGGATATCCGGCAACAGTCGCTGAACGATATAGAAATTGAACCAATTATGCGCGTTCCCGTATCCATATTAAAGAATGCAAAACCCGTGGCCGTACTGGCGCGCCAAATGGTTATCTACGGCGGCAGACGTATGGTTAGCGATGCCGGGACAGCCGCGCTGTTGGCCGGAACCTGTGCCGAAAGCGCCTTTCTGACAATAGAGCAAAACCTGAAACTGGTCATGGAATCGGATGAGAAAACAGAGTTCTCTACACAAATATCGGAAATAAAAGATGACGTTTGCAAACACGTTGAAGAGACGCTGAATCGCATCAAATCCCGAAAATAAAAAGGGATATAGATACATTTTTTCGAGAGGTGGGTCATGAATCATTATTCTGCCGTTGTGATTTTATTATTGGCTATTATTTGTTTTTACTGTACATCCGCAGAACCGGAGTTTGAATCCCTTTTTGATGGTGAAAGCTTTGCCGGGTGGAAGCTGCCTGCGGGGGATAACGGTCACTGGCGTATTGCAGACGACGTTATCGACTATGATCATCAAAGCGAGGCAGCCGGAGAAAAACATCTGTGGAGCGCTGACGCATATGATGATTTTATACTCAAAATCGACTGGCGCCTGACCGGAGAGAAACAAACGGAAACAGTACCGGTCATTCTGCCGGATGGTTCTGTTGCTGTTAACGAGGATGGCGAACAAAAGATGGTTGAAATCAAGGACGCCGGAGACAGCGGTATCTATTTACGCGGTAATTCGAAGAGCCAGATCAATATCTGGTGCTGGCCGGTCGGTTCCGGAGAGGTATGGGGATATCGCACCGATCCGGATATGCCACCCGCGGTTCGGCGAGCCGCCACACCGGATACCTGCGCAGACAAGCCTGTCGGCGAATGGAATACATTTGTGATCACTCTTGAAGACAGCATCCTCAGCGTCGATCTCAATGACATTACCGTTATCGATAAAGCACCATTGCCGGGAATACCCCCGTCCGGCAAACTCGCTCTGCAACATCACGATGGCCATATACAATTTCGCAATATTTATATCAAACCGCTGTAGAACAGCAGTGGATTCTGAAAACATTCAAACGGAATGAACTCTCTATGGGACGATACAGAACGTTACTCCTTTTATGCTTACTGGTTTCTGCGGCATGGCCTGCAGAAACTTTGAATATATTCTTCACCGGTGATATTCAGGGATTCGTTAAATCGGAACGCCCACAGGATCACGGGGATATCCTTAGAATCGAACGGGTCATCGACGAGATGAAACAATCGATAGACCGCGATAATCTGCTAATCTTTGACACCGGCGACCTCTTTGCCTATCACTATATGACCAAAGTCGATAGCGCTGCCACGGTTCTGAATATTATGCGACGCATCGGCTATGATGGTTTTGTCGCCGGTAATTTCGATTTTATTTATGGCAGCGATTATCTCGAAAAGATCAACCGGGATGAAAAGTTCAGCATCTTTGCCGGCAATATTATTCGTGAGGATTCGTCCGCCTTTTTAACGCCTTACAAGATCTACAAAAAAGGCGATATACGTGTCGGGGTTATCGGCATTGTCGAAGAGGATATCGGGGATCGGGTTCTTCCTAAAAATTTCAAGGGATTAACCACCCTTGCTGCTGTAAAAATCCAAAAACTGGCGCAGGAAGTAAAACAGAAAAGCGATATTCTGATTGCCGTCAATCATCTCGATTATAACGAAAACCTCAATTTGGCCAAACAGGTTCCTGAAATCGATGTGTTGATCGGAAAGCCCGACAATGGTGCTGAAAACGACTTTATTCAGATCTATAGCGCCTCAACTCATCTTAAAACCACCGTGGTTCGGGCGGCTCCGAGAGCATCCAAGGTCGGGCACCTCGAATTACTGATGGTTCGCCATAATCAAAAGTACAAGATTTTACAATCCGCTATCAAGGGATACCAAAACACCACCTCTGTGAGAGAAGCCGAGATCGATCTCGCTCCCTGGTATGAGCTGGTGGAAAAGTACCGTATTTTTTGCCAGGAACAATACCGGCTACAACCGATTTCAACCCTTGCCGACCTGGGCGGACATTTGAATGAGCAGGAATTCATAAACTTTGTCCTATATACCCTTTTACAAAGCACCCATTCAGAAGTTGCCATGCTCAACAATGGATTTTTTCGTTTTGAAGACATTGAAATCGACGACAAACTGACGCTGCGGGATCTGGAACGGATCATCTGGTTCAATGATGCGGTTGTGGTCATACAGCTTCGTGGCAGCGATCTGAAATCCTTATACAACCAATCCAATAAACAGGGAAAAAACAGCACGGGTTATATTCATTTTTTATCCGTCAATGAAGGAACAGAGGGTAAAAAGGGATTACATATTCATAACAACCCGGTTAAAAATGATGAAATTTACCGGGTGGCAACGACCAATTTTTTGGCATCAGGAGGTGACGGATATACCAACATCCTCAGGAACCAGAATGCGATTGAAAGCAGGTTTATCGGTAAACGCCGGCTTGTCGCCGCTCCTGCGGGTAAAGAAATTCCCATCAAAGAGTTGATCATCCGATATCTTCTCGCCCGCGATGATCGTCCTGATTTTAAAAATCTGGGCGAATGGTTGCTGTCGACTACCTGTATTACCCGTCCGTTATGGCGGCTCAACTTTGACCAGATCGCCCTCGGCTTCAAGAATATCAGTGTCAATAACAACGAGGGATTTGCTCATGCCAGCGATTCAAGGGTCAGGGCATCGACAAAAGGCGCGCTGAACCTCTCCGCTTCCGGTGAAATCAGTCTGATTCGGGAAACACCTCAGGTTCGCTGGGAGAACAGCGGTCTGATGAAATATGACCGTACCCGCATCAATAACGGTGACCACGGTGGTGTCTTGCAAACCATCGAAACCAATATCGAATTTCAATCCATCGCCGATATTTATCTTCTGGCGCTGGAAAACAAGGCAAACCCGTTTGCCAGTGTCCGTTTTGATACCGAACATACCTTTTCTCAGAGAATTCTCTACAGCTCGCTTGGATTCAGCTATGTCGGCTCCAGCCGGAATTATATGCGCCTCGGTATGCTGGGAAAACACGATCTTGCAGATGATAATTTTAATTTTGGTCTCGAGATCAATACGCGCTATATGCTTAAAATACGTTCGGTTATGAACGATATGCGCCTGCGGTTTCGCTTGCTCTCCAGTAACCAGCAGTCGCTACCCGGTGAGGAACACTATTCTCTGGAATTTAAAAACGGTTTTCAGCTTCACTTGCAGGACAATCTGCAAATTCGCCCTCAGCTGGAAATTTTTATTTATAAGGACAGAGTGCTGGAAGAGATCGCTTCCAATGTTCAGTTTTCGATCAATTTGTCCTATTTAAAAAGCTGGAAATTTCAGTATCAGAAACTCTTTATGTAAACCGATTCAGGAGCAAGATGCAGACCTATAAAATCGCATTTGCCGGCCTGCGCCATGGCCATATTCTATGCATGTACGATCATATAAAAGAACACAATAGAATCGATATCGTTGCGGCCTGTGAGGAAGACAAGACCACCCGTGACGAGCTGATCGCTTCCCGAGGTATGGAAATCACCCATTCGTCATTCGATCGATTGCTCAAAGAGACGGATTGCGATATTATTGCCGTCGGGGATTATTACAGCAACCGCGGTTCCCTGATTTTAAAAGCCTTGCAGGCAGGGAAACACGTCATTGCCGACAAACCGATTTGTACCGACAAAGCAGAGTTGGCCGCTATTCGCGAGTACTGCGACAGCCGGAATCTGATTCTGGGGTGTATGCTGGATTTACGCGATATGCCACAGTTCATAACCGCCCGAAAGCTCATCCGGCAGGGTGTCATCGGGGAGGTACAGGCCATTCAAATCGGCGGTCAGCACCCGCTATCGCCCGGTTCACGTCCGCACTGGTATTTCGAAGCCGGCAAGCACGGCGGTACGATCAATGATCTGGCCATTCACGCTGTTGATCTTATTCCCTGGATCACCGGTTTGACGTTTGATTCACTGTTGTCTGCACGCTGCTGGAATGCCTTTGTGCCACAGTATCCTCATTTTAAAGATGCGGCTCAATTTATGGCCGTGATGAACAATCGGGCAGGATTGTACTGCGATGTCTCCTATATGGTACCGGACAGCCTCGGCTACACCCATCCGCTCTACTGGCGCATTACCGCTTGGGGACGCCTGGGTGTTATCGAAACCAGCTGCACCACATCCTCTGTACGTTTAGCCACAGCCAGGGATACTTTTTTTCAGGAAATATCACTCGCAGAGGCAAATGAAAACGGATATCTGAAAAGTTTTCTAAACGAACTTGATAAAACCACCCAACCGGACGATTTGACGACCAGGCAGGTATTGCGGGCCGGCGCGACGGCACTCGATATTCAACAGGCGGCTGAACAGGAACAATTCAACCTCCCTCTCGGTTCCGCTTTTTGAGTAAAGCTTGCACTAGCGGGCCGCCTGTATTGCGATAAAATACGAGGAGATCATGAACAGAATAATGGTATTCGTCTTGCTCTTGCCGGCTTGTCTGCAGGCTGAAGAGAGCTTTTTACAGGTGAAAATCAGCGAGCCGTTGGGTATTGCCCGCGATCATGAATATATCCGTATTCGCACCCGGATTCAAATGCCGCAGGATCTGTTCAGCACCAAAGCCGTTATCGCGGTCGGCAAAAACCCCGCCGATACCATAGTTTGTCAGCTTTATTCACAACACTTTGACCCGGCTGGCAGTCTGGTGGATTTTATTATTCTGTTTCCAATTTCTCTGAATGCGAAAGAAACAAGAAGACTTGATTTTTATTGGATTCCGTCTTTCGCCGTTGACAAAGCATTAAAATCCGATCTCGCTCACAGGGGCGATGCCCTCTCCATGCAGGTCGAGAACCAATACTATAAAGCCTCTCTGGGTCAACTCCCGGACCATGACGGGGTCAAAGGCAATCTCTCCGGTCAGCTCAGCGAGCTTTTGATAAAATCCGGTTTTGATCAAAAGCTTTTCAGAACCAAAAATCTGATGCACTGGGCTCCGAATGCCAAGAGATGTACAGAACGGCGTTATAAAACCCTCGGACATTGGAATCCGCCCGATAACGCTGCTCTTGAAACCGGACCCTATTGCATACAAACAACACGACAGGGAGCACTGACCGGCTATCCGGAAATCGTTATCTCCGCCGGGTACGAGTTTCTCGCTTGTAAACCCTATTTTCTCTTTTTTTCCGTGATGGATATTCAGCAAGGACTCTGCCTTCAGCGTCTCAGAAATGATGAAATGACCATGGACAGTCTTTTTACCCATGTCGCTTTTATGCGACAGAATGGCCGGGAACGCAACATGCTTTTTACGGAACGTTATAGAGAACTGCAAGAAGAGCCGATCAGCAATGAGGCACCGTGGCTGGCCTTCTACCATTCGGAAAAGGGGTATGGGTTTGGCGTCATTCGGCTTCACTATTCTGTTCTGGACCAATATGGCCAGACCTCCCCGCTGGCCTTTCCGCATACACGCATATCGGACGGAGCGGGAGGGGGTAAATACTGGAACCGTTATCTGATTTGTGATGTCAATACCTTTGTACCGGCAGGCAGTCGTTATATGGAAAAGAATGCCTATCTGACCTTTACCGTTGATCGTGAAGACCCTTTAAAGATGATGCGGCATTATGCCCGTGTCTTGCGCAACCCCGTCCGGGTCAGAATCGTCAAGCCGGCAATCGATTTTTCCGGCAGATAGAGTCAGGGGGTACCGGTTTCAATTGGATTCTCCGGATCGGAGCTCCATTCATACCAGCCGCCGTCATAGATGGACACGCGTTTCCAGCCCATCAGCCAGGCAGCGAAGAAGGATTCACTGGCACGCCAGCCGGTACCGCAGTAAAAAGCGATATGTTTATCCGAGGTAATCCCGTTCCGCTTCCATTCCGCCTCGATGTCGTGAAAGCTTCTCAAGGTATCATCGTGATTGCGATAATTTTCCATATGATAGGCATCCGAACCGCAATTACCGAATATGGCTCCCGGAATTCTGCCTTTTTTTTCAATATAGTGATAGCCGCTGACCTCGCCGATAAATTCCGCCCAGCTGCGCATGCTGACCAGCTCGGCATCCGGGGCAGCGAGCATCTCTTTGGCTTTTGGCGTATCGACAATTAATTCCGGATGTTCCGGAATATCAAGACCGGTTTTATTAACCTTCGTCGGCAGGGTTTCCTCACGGGTAACCTGGCCGCCGGCTTTGGTCCAGGCATCGAGGCCGCCATCGAGAACGCGCACGTCTTCGACCCCGGCATACATGAGCAGGAGGGCGGCACGCATCGATGCCAGTTGTCCGGCCTGCTTGCCCGGATGCTCCTGCGACATGTCGGGATCAGACGTACGGCCGTAAAGTATAACCGTTGTCTCCTTGGTGATCCCGTGTTCGCACAGCTCCTTTTCCAGCTTTTTCGGGGTTCGGTGATTCCAGGTCATATCATCCTCGAGTATAAGCGTATCCAGCCAGATCGAGCCGGGAATATGACCGAGATCATAATCGCCCCAGTTATCGAAATTAACATGACCAATAACGGTGCGTTTGATATATTGCGGCTCCGGGTTTTTGCCTTCCAAAAGCATTCTCAGCCACCCGGCGTGTATGAGATGGCGATAGCGCGGCAGAAATTGACAAGGCCTGTCGGGGTCGGCAAACCAATCCATCATGCCTTCATCATGGGTTCGAACCGAAGTAAAGTCAAGTGCGCGCAACTGGTTTGCCGTATTATTGATCTCACGGGTGCTATAGCCGGTAACGATGATTTGCGCATCCGATTCGATTCCCATATCATTCAACAACAACAGCGCCGCCTCGTTTCCGAGATCGGTAAACCAGGCCAGGGGAAAAGATCGCGCCCCGGGCACATGTCCGCCATGAACTTCCCCCTGCAGAGCCCAGCCGTTATAAGCGGCCGATGGACGACAATCGAGGATGACGGTATTTTTGGCTTTGTAAACGGACAAAAGTTCAGCGGTGCTTATCGATGATTTCATAATTCGCTCCATTCGTAATCGGATTTTTGCTATTTACATAAAAGCTTGGTATAAATATCAAAAGGTATTTTTCAATTTTATCATTTTCTGATATTCAGCACAGAATGGGAACCTGTTTTGAATTCAAAGATTTTTAGTCACTGCTGTTTTTTCCATACCGAATTGACAAAATATTTGCGGCTGTCATAGAAATTGTTGATGACATGAAATCCGCAATCCGAGGCGATATTCTGAATCATTTCATCATCGTATTTTTGCGACATTTCAATATATATAGCCTCCCATTCATCGAAATGAAAGGATTTATCCAGGCCTTTTATCGTGACGGTCTGATCCCGGGTGCTGACCAGATAGCTTTTTGCCGTGCCGGTGACGGGGTTATAGCTCTCGTAATGGATAAAGCGGTCGAGGTGAAAATCAGCATTCAGTTCCTGATTGATTCTCAGAAGCAGATTGATGTTGAAATCGCGGGTATGGCCGTGCGGGTCGTTATAAGCTCTTAAAATGATATTGGGATCTTTCTTGAGGTCGAATCCGATGAAGAGCCTGTCGTTTTGTTCCATCACATCACCGAGATGAGAAAAAAAGTCGCGGGCCTGTTCGGAATTAAAATTACCAATATTCGATCCCAAAAAAAGAATCGCCTTTCGGTTCCTGTCGTATTTGCTCAAGTCACTGATGACCTTGAAATAATCGCCAATTTGTTCCTCTACCTCAAGGTGCGGAAATTCTTCTCTGAGACTGGCGGTCAGCTCCTGAATGGCTTTTTTGCTGATATCGATCGGTATGTATTTGAACGCCTTCTTTTGGTTCAAAAAATAGCTCAGCAAAACCTTGGTTTTCAGACCATCGCCGGCTCCAAGTTCTATGAGATCGATAGAATTCTCCCGTGCAAACAATTCCTGTAAAATCTGTTCTTTCTGTTGTTGAAATATTTCATATTCTGCATCGGTGAGATAGTATTCCGGCATGTCCATGATATTCTGGAAAATACGGCTGCCGTTGGCATCGTAGAGATACTTTGAAGATAAATATTTCGGAGCCGATGAAAGACCGTTGAGCGTGTCGATCGTAAAATCTGAACGTCGATTTTCAGACAAAAAAAGTACCTCAAGGAATTTTAGGACTGGAAAATTATGTTTAATGGTACGGTAAAAAAATGAATGCTTTATTATAATACAAAATTTCTCATAAATTAACAAGAAAGCCTGGAAATATATTCCAAAGATATTTGATTCTTTCCCGAAGGTGTGTATATTCAACTATGTTAACCATTAGTAACATAAGCAAACGCTATGGCGATGATCTCGCTCTTGACCATTTTACCCTGACCATCAAACCGGCACAGCTGACGGTTCTGATCGGGCCCAGCGGTTGTGGTAAATCGACTCTGCTTAAGCTCGTCATGGGACTGGAAGAACCGGATTCCGGAGAGATCGGCTGGCATAAAGATATCGCTTTACTGTCGTCGTCTTTGCAGCAGCGCCGAAAAATCGGCTATGTCATTCAGGAAGGGGGACTGTTTCCTCACCTCACTGCCCGTAAAAATGTTACCCTTGTGGCCGATTACCTCGGCTGGTCTTCCGGGAAAAAAAGAAAAAGGGTGGAGGAGCTTGCGGAACTGGTTCAGCTCGATTTTGGGCTTTTGCAGAGATATCCGTTGCAGCTTTCAGGCGGACAGCGGCAGCGCATCAGCCTGATGCGGGCGTTGATGCTCGATCCCGATATTCTGCTGCTGGATGAACCTCTCGGCGCTCTGGATCCCATGGTGCGAGCTGATTTGCAGCAGGATCTCAAGTCGATTTTTCAAAAACTGTCCAAAACGGTCATACTGGTAACCCACGATATGGGTGAGGCTATCTTTTTTGCCGATCGCATTGTTCTCATGCGCGAAGGCAAAATCGTTCAACAGGGAACGGCGGGAGAGATGATCGATCGTCCGGTTGATCCCTTTGTTACCCGCTTTATACAGGCGCAGCAGAGTCCGTTGCATCGGCTGGGAGAAAAACGTTGATTAGAATTGGTCTTATTTTCTTATTGCTGACAATGATAACCGTTCACCCCCTGATGCCACAGACGGAAAACACCACCATCATTATCGGCTCTAAAAAATTTACCGAAAATATTATACTGGGTGATATCGTCGCTCATCTCGCACATGATTCCGGTTATGAAATCCGACACCGCAAGCAGCTCGGAGGCACCCGAATTCTGTGGAAGGCATTGACCGGCGGTGATATTGATATCTATCCGGAATATACGGGCACCATTCGCAAGGAAATTTTTCATAACCAGGGGTTGTCCGGCGATACCGGGCTGGATGCAGTATTGCGGAGATACGGTGTTTCTATTACCCCACCGTTGGGATTCAATAATACCTACGCGATCGGAGTCACCCGGGAAACCGCTGAGCGCCTCGGACTGCAAACCATTTCCGATCTAAAGCGATACCCGCAGTTGGTATTTGGCTTTACCAATGAATTTATGGACCGTCAGGATGGCTGGCCCGGCTTGCGACAGCATTACCGCTTGCCGCAACAAAATGTCCGCGGTCTCGATCACGATCTCGCCTACAGAGGTATTGCTGCCGGATCGATCGATGTGATCGATATGTATTCCACCGACGCCGAGATCAAGTATTATGATCTTGGTACGCTAACCGATGATCTCGGCTACTTTCCCGATTATGAAGCGGTTTATCTATACCGCACCGACCTGACGAAAAAAGCGCCTGAACTCGTAAGTTTGATGACAGAACTGGCAGGTCAAGTTTCCCGAAGCGAAATGGTTGAAATGAACGCCGCCGTCAAGCTGGAGGGAGAAACAGAAAGCAGCGTTGCTGCTGCGTTTGTAAATAATCATTTTTCAAGAAATGTTCAATCGCAAACCAGAGGATTCCGGCAGCGATTATGGACAACCACCAAAGCGCATCTTTTTCTGGTCGGTATTTCGCTCGGCACCGCAATTTTACTCGCTATACCACTCGGCATTGTTGCGGCCAAATTTTCACGACTGGAAAAAATCATTCTCGGTACCGTAGGCATTATACAGACCATCCCGTCGCTGGCTCTTCTGGTTTTTATGATTCCGCTTCTCGGCATCGGCGGTCCGCCTGCGATTGTGGCGTTGTTTCTCTACAGTCTGCTGCCCATTGTTCGCAACACCTATACCGGCATACACGATATTCCAATCCCGATCCGGCAATCCGCCTTTGCCCTGGGATTGCCTTGGTGGATGTTGTTGCGCCGCATCGAGCTACCGCTGGTGTCGCGATCCATTTTGGCCGGCATAAAAACCTCGGCGGTGATCAATGTCGGCACCGCTACCCTCGGGGCTTTGATCGGTGCCGGCGGTTATGGTCAGCCGATCCTGACTGGAATTCGTCTCGATAATATCGGGTTAATACTGGAGGGGGCCATTCCCGCAGCAACGCTGGCGCTGCTGGTACAGGGGCTGTTCGACCTGAGCGAGCTGGTGCTGGTGCCAAAGGGATTGCGCTTAAAAGCGGCTAAAAAGGCCGGTTGAATTCCTTCTTGCATTATATTCCAAATTCAAGCGCAACATGGTAACCACATGCCTAATCAAGCGGTTTCAAATCGTCCAGCATATAGGGCAGCAGCTCAGCCACAGTCGGGTGCGGCAGCACAGCGCGTTGGAACGTTTTGTAGGATTGCTTGCTATACATAAACGTGACTATGGCGCAGCCGATCATTTATTGCAAAAAGAACTCGATTATTTTTCCAGGGTCTTTGATAATCCCGACCGGCCCTTAATGGCGATTCTCGGCAGCGTCAAAATCAGCGACAAGCTCAATGTTATCGAAAACCTGATAAAACGGGTCGATGCCCTTTTTATCGGCGGAACCATGACCTATACCTTTCTCAAAGCACAGGGAATTGCAATGGGTAAATCCATGGTTGAAGAGGATTTTATCGAAAAGGCCAAAGAGTTGCTCGAAACAGCAAAACAAAAAAAGTTACAAAAGTCAGCAAGACGATGTTAATAAAATAATCGGTTTTTTTATCCGCTATACCATTTCCCATGGCCTAAACCATTACCTGCACTGGATCAGTATCGATCATGAACACCCAATCGCTTTAAAATGAGTTGAGTTGGCCGGTGATAATTTTTTTGGGCAGCGTCTTGTCTTGGAGAATGCTATGAGGAAAAAAATAAAATCAGCTCATGATTAAGGAATCAAATATTGACTTTTACAAATGAATAGAATATATTTGAACCAAAGCAGCTCTGCAGGGTCACAGCATGCATCATATAATCATATAGTATATAGAAAAGTAGCAATAGCACCTTTGTGATGGCACATATAAAGTTCTCCCGGATATCTCTTTCGGCTTTTGCTTTGTCCGCGTCCCTTCTCGCGACCATGCGCTCATACAGACAGCAACAGCTGTCGTATTTGTTCCCAGATGCATTACCCGCATTGATTTCGCCCGCAACAGCACCTGTGGCTTTTCCCATTAAACGGGAACGGTTAAGACCGGTGTACACCCATGCTTCCTAGAGATATTGGTGGTAACGGTATCTTTAATAGCCAGGACGAAACCCTTCTGCACGGCCAAAACCCTGTTTTACCGGCAGGTGCCGGTTATCTAGCGGAGAATTCTTGTGACAATAGCAATGTGGAGGCAAGGGAGGATGAGCAGTTATATCTGCAGCGATAGAAATTCGCACTTTTCCGCCTGCACCAGAAAAATGATCTGACAGATAACCATCTGCGTCAATACGAGTTCAATTCTGAAGAAAATTGATTTAACACGCATAACAAACGAGGTATTACTCATGGAAAAAAGATTTTTGTCATCTTTTTTCGCGATCCCCCTCTTTTTGTTCTGGCTTTTCATCCTCAGCACTGTAGCCTCTGTGCAGGCCAAAACCCTGGATTGGTTCCCGGATATTACGTTCGATATGTCACAACCCGGTGGCTGGTCACTTTACAACGTCGACCCTTTGGAAGCAACTTCTACTTTTTACTATGATGACATTACGGTTTATGCCGTCCAAAGCTATGAAGAAGCAGACAGTATCGTGCAGTTTAGTGAAGAAGTTATGGTACCGGCGGGCAGTCATGAAAATCGTTCGCTGGACTTTACCATCAACAATCATATCGATGACATTGACTATTATGTCGTTGAAATTGAACGCTATCCCACCATCCAGGAGGCGATGACGAGCCGATATATCAAAGTCTTTGCGCAGAGTGAATCTGAATTCAGTATGCCCACTGATCATATCGACTTGATTTATGATGGATTTGTAGGCTATGGTCCGGATGCCTGGAGCGCTGATCCGGAGGGGGAAATACCGCGCTTTTGCAAGGCCGATTCTGTTTATGATGATGACGGTGACTTGCAACATGTCTCCATCGAGTATCTATATGGCGATTTTCGTCCCAAGCCCGGCGCTTATCTGGAAGCGCATGTGCTATCTCCTCAATCGCTTTGTGTTCTCTGGGACGACACCTTAACCGATAACTCGTCCTATAAACTGGACGTAGATCGATGGGATGATCAGACAGAGGATTGGAGCGATGAGGTGACGTTTACGATGCCGCCTGATTTTGCCGCTTATTGTGTCAATGAGTTGCAAGCAGAAACCATCTACCGCCTCAGCCTTTTTCCGCAGGTAAGCTCGGAAAGCAGCGATACCACCTTTTGCATTGTTAAAACGCTTGCCAACAGAGACCTTTTGGAGACAGACGTCCTGCATCAGCTCCCCTATGCTCCACTTACTGGTTTTGCGCAAGAGGATAATATATTGGCCTACACCTTTATGTATGGCTGGAAAGACGATGAGACCTACCACTTTTACGATTATTTACTGATCAAAAAGCCCGATGGCGGCTTTTCTGTTCACAAATTGGCCAAAACCCAGGATTCTGATGCCTTTAACGTGATGGATGTAGCTATTCATCAACAGAGTATTTATATAGCCCATTCAAATGAGGATATTATTAAAGTTTCGCTTAACAATGATGGCTCGGTTAGCAAACAAAATCTTAATCTCGGTTTTGACGGTGGCTATCCCAAACAGATTGAAGTGGCAGGGGATTCGCTTTATATTGCCAATAAATTCAATTCCGTTGATCCCAGCGGCAGTCAACCTGCTCTCGCGATTCTTGATTTAAAGGCTGAAACTCTGTCCTTACACACCCACCCCAACCTTGCTACGGGTGCTGATTTGCTTACTGTAGGAGAGAATCGTGTGTGGCTGGCTAAAAACGATCATGTGGGATCGGATATTCACAGTGCTATCGTCCGCTTGCGCCGCAACGGCAACCTGGAAGCCCCTTTTTTCGGCGAGTTGGGAACCGTTGCCAGTCAAAGCGGTATCATCGATTTGAAAGTGAATCCGGATACCGGTGAATTGATTTACCTTTCTCCTGCCTATGGATTACATGGCAGCTATGGCAATGACTATAACTCTGATCTCGCTTTACCGGACGGAATGACCCTGAACGATGTCTCCTGCCTCGCTTTCGATGTCAATGGCAATCTCATTATCGGAGAAACCTCAGCCTGCATGACACATGCCACCCCCTCGACGCTTGAATCCATAGTCGGCAACGCGGTCATGTCCTGGAAAGAGTTTATAGCCAAACCTCAAGACAATTTCATTGGCCTTGCCCCTGTATTGATCGTTCTACCCAAAATCGCGGTGTCACCCCAATTGGTCATCGGTGGACTCACTTTATACGCCATTGCATCCTATTTGATTACTCAATCAGATGCAATGGCCTCGGTGAATTTTACCGACTTTCAAATCGGTGTAAAAGATAAAACCGTGGACAAAGAAACCGCTATCGATTTTGATTTCGATGAATTCCGCAGGCGATACACCGCCTTGATGGAACAACTTAAAAACAATCCACAAACCAGTCCTGAACCATTTCCGATCAAATTTCCCCAAATTGGGGATCCGATAGTTCCCGGAGACCTTACCCACCCGGATGAACCTTTCTATGATTTTGCCCTGGGTAAAGAGCAGGCGATGTATGGCCCCATATCCCGCAGTAAATTTTTTGTCAACAAACTCAGACAAGGCAACTATATCAATCCACCGACAAAAGAAGTCATACATATGTTCAACGACGGTAAGGCGAGATATTTTTGGGGTCCATATATGAAAGAGCATGCTCATGAATTCGGTACAGATTATGATGAGGCTGTTAATACCGGATGGATCGACGACGATTTGAAAAAAACATTATATTACCTCTTGGCTGTGTTCTGCGAGGAAATTCACTTTTTGTATTCACTGGTTGATCTCGATATGGTTTTCAATCATGAAGAAAAGGCCCTACCCCAAATCCCAACCATTACGGAATGGGAACTTAAATCCATTAAGAACAATCCATACCTTCTTTCAAAGCTCAATTGTTACGACTATTATACGGTTCCCTCAATTCCAAAGTTGTTGGTAAAACTGGGTGAATGTCATGCATGTCTGGATAATGATTTAATCAGCGATGTCAGTTCGTTTTCAACATCGCATGATTTTGGATTCTATGAAGGAAACAATATCAATCTCCAGCCTTCCCCTGCCCTGAAGAGCAACATTCAGTCTCTTTATTTTAAGACTCAAATAGCAAGTAACGAGGACTCTTCTGTTGTTGGAAATCTATCTGTTTCGATTTGGAATCCATCGCAATCGCAAACTTTTGAACCCTCAAGAATTGATGGTAATGAATATACTTTTTATTTCCCTGTCCGGGAAATACCCCCATGGGGTGAAATCAATATTTTCGGGCAAGGGGCACCTGAAGATACGGTTCATAGCTGGTTTTATTACCGTCTTTATCAGGGATTTGCGCTTCGAGACTCTGCGATCTATGCCTACGAACCTTCTGCGGCCTACTTAAAGCCCACTGCTGTGATGCGGAAAAATGCATCCACCGTGTTTTTTGGAGAATACCTGCACCGGGTATTGGGAGAACCGAACACCAGCAAAAGGGTGAGTTATACCTTTCATATCGAGGCCGACACACCTGTAGAGGGTGAGATGAATATTTTGTATAAAAACTTACCAGATTCCAAACATCTTTTCATTTGCAGATGGTCATCCGTCGAGTCCAGGTGGATTCCGTTGCCCACTGAACTCGATCCCGACAGCAGCCTGGCAACTGCCACTATTTATCAGGATGGCGCCTATGCCTTGTGTAAACTTCCCGAGCCGGAGATGCCCAAGCCAATAGCCTGGTACTCTTTTGATCATAATCTCATAGATGACAAATCGGGTAATGATCTACACGGTTGGATTGAGGATGACCTCAGCTTTGGACCCGGTATATCAGGACGGGCCGCTTATCTGGATGGTACTGATGACGATATGGATAAAAATCAAAACCCGGATGGCATCCATCTGCCGGCAGATGATCTGTTTGATGTTACCAATGGTGTGAGTATTGCGTTCTGGATAAATCCAACCCGAGCCGGCCATCCCGAGCTTGTTGTCCAGAAAAATCATCACTCCTCATCCTACCGCATCGATCTATGTAACGGCAAACTACGGGCCACGGTAAAGGGGCCCATCTATGAAGAGGCTGCATTCTTTACCGTCTTGTCTGCTATCGATATCAATCGCTGGACCCATGTGGCCATGACCTGTGAAACCGGCTCTCTCAAGCTCTACATCGATGGCCAATGTGTCGACTCTGAAAACTATATTCCTGCCGTTATCCAGTCTGAATACTCACCCATTCGTCTTGGATATTCATCAGATGGAGAACCATATGCAGGAAGCATCGATGAACTTTTGTTCTATGATTACGCCATTTCAGCGCTCGATGTCCAACTCATCATGGATAACACCAAAAGTCTTTTTCAAGAATGTCATTGCAGAGCCCGTCTCTGGATTTTCGGTTTGATGAACAATAAATCCTCCATGTCAACGCGTCTCACTGAAAATGGTATACTGCCCGACGAATCTCCCTTTGGCCATCAGCCTATTAATCCAAACGCCACCCTGATTGACTCTCTTGTCGATTGGGTCGAACTCGAATTCTTTGTATCTTTTGATAAAGACCCCGTCCTGAAACAAAGTGCCCTGATCAGCCGCAGTGGCTTTTTATGCGACAAAGACGGCTCGACTACCTTGTCGATCATCATTCCTCCCGGGTCCTATTTCGTCCGTGTCAATCATCGAAACCATCTGCCTTTGCAGACGGCAACAGCTGTTAAATTTTCTCCCGGGAGCGTTACAAATATCGATTTCACCAGCAATAGTAGCGGTTGCTCTCCCGACGGAATTGGACAACTCGATAGCGGCGAACACGCGATGGTGCCCGGGGATATCAATGGCGATGGAATCGTCAACAGCAGGGACTATACCATGTGGTATAACCAAAAGGCTGCCTCAGGCAAAGGGGCCGGCTATTTGGCAGGGGATCTCGACGGCAATGGTTATGTGGATGGGAAAGACTATGAACTCTGGCATCAGGCCGCCCAAGGAACTCGTACCTTTGTTCCTCCGGTACCGGAAAGCGGAGATCAAATACTATCATCTGAAATCACTCCACGATGATCGCGAATATTTTCCCGACTATCAGGCCGTCTATCTCTACCGGCAGGCTCTCGAGGAAAAGGCGCCTCAATTTATGACCATGATTCAGCCGCTGGCCGGAACCATTTTACAGGAAGAGATGATCGATATGAATGCCGCTGTCAAGCTGGAGGGCCAAACTGAAGACGGGTTGCGACAGAATTTGTCAACAGCCATTTTGCCCTCAATGTCACTATTCGCAGCAGCGGTTGCGGCGCAATACAACAGCACACCTGTTTCTGGTCACCATATCCCTGAGCGCCGCCATTTTTCTGGCCATTCCGCTCGGCATTATGGGCTCTACATTTTCCCGGCTGGAAAAAATTGTTCTCGGTACCGTAGGCATTATACAGGCCATCCCGTCGCTGGCTCTTCTTGTCTTTATGATTCCGCTTCTCGGCATCGGCGGTCCGCCGGCAATTGTGGCGCTTTTTTTGTGCAGCTTGTTGCCCATCGTGCGCAATACGTATACCGGGATTCATGATATCCCGCTACCGATTCGCCAATCCGCCTTTGCCCTGGGCCTGCCGTCCCTGACGCTGTTACGGCTGGTAGAATTACCGCTTGCATCGAGGTCCATACTCGCCGGCATCAAGACCTCTGCCGTGATCAACGTCGGTACCGCTAC